>NZ_RAWI01000262.1 GCF_003612125.1 Corallococcus praedator | reverse complement strand
GAGGGGTGGGCCTGGGGGGCATCGTCGCGTGTCCTTTCAAGAAGACTTCGGGCGCCGCGTGGAATGGCACGTCACGGGGCCTTCGGGTAGCATTCCGTGCGAGCTGTCGGGCCGGCGAAGCGCGAGTGCGACCCTGAGCGATTCCCCCTGGACGCAGACCCCGTCGTCACCTCCCAGGTCCCAGGACTCCATCGCGGTGACCCACGAGACCGTGGAGGCGCAGGTGAAGGCGCCGCTCCTGCGCCACGGCATCCGCGTCCCCTGAGGGGCTATTCGAGGGTGGCGAGGAACGCCGAGCCGGTCTCCTCGCACCAGCGCCGGTAGGTCACCAGCCGGTCCGCGGACGTCACCCGTCCCAGGACCTCGCCGTCCGGGCCCAGGTATTCGATGGCGCCGCGCACGTTGATGAGCAGCACCACGGGCTCGTCACCGACGACCTGCCAGCTGTCGACGTTGCCGGCGGGTTCGTAGACGTAGGTGCCCGGGCCAATCACCTCGCCGGTGTCGAGGAGCTGGCGGCGGCCCGAGACGTTGAAGCCGTGCGCCTCACCGGTGTGGCGGTGCCGGGGGATGCGGGTGCCGGGCTCCAGCCGGAAGAGATACATCCAGCCACTGCCGTCCCGGAAGAAGCGGAGCGGCTTGAAGGAGAGCCCGGGAGGCCCCATCGGAGTCCACGCCATGCGGTCGGAGTCGATGGGGTGCGATGCGAAGTCATGGGATGGGTTCATGACGGCAGGGTGCCTTGTTCCTGGACCCGTGACAGGGCCAGGAATGATGAATCCCACTGGGCCAATCCGTGGGAGCATCCCGCATGGACTTCCACGTCGCCCTCCAGGGCCGCAGGGACCTGTCGGGGCAGATCTACCGGGGGCTGCGCGCGGCCATCCTCGACGGGCGCCTGCGCCGGGGGGAGCGGCTGCCGCCCACCCGGGAGCTGGCGCTGCGCCTGGATGTGTCCCGCAACACCGTGGGGCTGGCCTACGAATGGCTCACCGCCGAAGGGCTCCTGGAGGGGCGCACGCGGGCGGGCAGCTTCGTCCAGGGCGAGCCTCTTCCCCGGGACGGCCGGGCAGGGCGGGCCTCCCGGGTGCGGCTGCGGGCACGGGCCTTCTGGCGCGCGCTGCCGGATGAACCCGAGCGCCGGCCCTTCGCGGGCTACGACTTCGACGTCGGGGTGCCGGATGCGCAGCGCTTCCCCTTCGAGACGTGGCGCCGGCTGGTGACGCGCCAGCTCCGAGCCGCCGCGCTGCCCGAAGGCTGCGTGGTGGATTCGGCGGGGCACCACGGGCTGCGCGAGGCGGTGGCCCGGCACGTGGGGGTCGCGCGAGGTGTCCATGCCGACGTGGAGGACGTCCTCATCACGAATGGTGCGCAGCAGGCGCTCGACCTGGTGGGGCGGGTGCTCATCGAGCCGGGAGACTGCGTGGCCGTGGAGGAGCCGGGCTATCCCCCCGCGCGGCAGGTGTTCCAGGCGCTGGGCGCGCGCGTCGTGCCCGTCCCCGTCGACGCGGAAGGGCTCGACGTGCGGGCGCTGCCGGACTCCGCGCGGCTCGTCTATGTCACGCCCTCGCACCAGTTCCCGCTGGGCATGCCCATGTCCCCAGCGAGGCGCAGCGCGCTCCTGGAATGGGCAAAGCCTCGCGACGCGGTGATTGTCGAGGACGACTATGACAGCGAGTTCCGCTTCGGAGGCCGCCCCCTGGAGACGCTGCATGGCCTGGATCGCTCCGGGCGCGTCCTCTACGTGGGCTCGTTCTCGAAGGTGATGCTCCCGACGCTGCGTCTGGGATTCCTCATCGCGCCGCCGTCACTCCAGCGGGAGCTGCGCCAGGCCCGGCGTGTGATGGACCTGCACAGCCCGCTGGCTGAACAGGCGGCCCTCGCGCGCTTCATCGACGGAGGAATGCTCGCGCGTCACATCCGGAAGATGCGGCGTGAATACGAGGAGCGCCATGCGCGCGTCGCGGAAGGCCTTGCGCGCCATTGCGGAGACTGGCTCCAGGTCGTGCCTTCCGTCGCGGGCCTGCACCTGAGCGCGACCTTCCGGCGGGGCGGCTTGAAGCTGGAGCGGGAGGTGGTGGCGCGAGCGCGGGTGGCGGACGTGGGACTCGTCACCCTCTCTCGCTTCTACGCCGGACCGCGCGCCCGGCCGGGGCTGGTGCTGGGCTATGGAACGCTGCCGACCGCGCGCATTCCGGAAGGGCTGCGGCGCCTGGGGGCCTGCCTCGCCACCGCGACGGACGGGGACTGAGCGCGGGAGGCCGGCGCGGGGCTCGCCATTCCCGGGAGCGGCCCCGAGGGCTTTCGTGCATAGGCAATGGCTATCGATCCATTGGCGCCAGGGCCTCACGGTGGCCGGAAGCGAGGACTATACGTGTCCTTGTCGCGGACGCGGTGACGCCCAGAGCGCCCCTGACCTCCCCTGGAGCCTGGAGCCTTCCATGAATGCCTTCCTGAAGCCGTACCGCATGACCTTCCTCGCGCTGGCCATCTCCCTGGTGGGGCTGGGCTGCGCGTCTTCCACCAAGAGCACGACGGGTGAATCCATGACGACGACGACGCAATCGCAGAAGGCGGAGAACGTGCACGTGGGCCTGCTGGTGCGCCTGGAGGCGAAGCCGGGCAGGGAGGGAGACGTGCAGAAGTTCCTGGAGGGCGGCCTGCCGCTGGTCCACGAGGAGCCGGCGACGGCGCAGTGGTTCGCGCTGCGCTTCGGTCCGACCGCGTTCGGCATCTTCGACACCTTCGCGGACGATGCGGGCCGCAAGGCGCACCTGGGCGGCAAGGTGGCCGCGGCCCTGATGGCGCAGGCGCCGGACCTGCTGTCGACGCCCCCGTCCATCCAGCAGGTGGACCTGCTCGCGGTGAAGGCGCCGGGAACTCCGGATGCGACCGACCAGAAGGCGCTGGTGGTCATCCTGGAGGCGAAGCCGGGCAAGGAGGGGGATGTGCGGAAGTTCCTGGAGGGCGGCCTGCCCATCGTGCGTGACGAGCCGGCCACGCTGCACTGGTATGCGATTCGTTTGTCGCCGACCACGTTCGGCATCGTGGACACGTTCCCCGACGAGGCGGGCCGCAAGGCGCACCTGGGCGGCAAGGTGGCCGCGGCCCTGATGGCGCAGGCGCCGGAGCTGCTCGCGAAGCCGCCGGCCATCGAGCAGGTGGACGTGCTCGCCGTGAAGCGCTGAGCGTCTTTCCGGCTGCCTTGATTCCGGGCGCGAGGAGGTCCTCGCGCCCCGCTTCGTTTCAGGTGCCCGGGCGAGGGCGGCCCGCGCTCTCCAGCAGGGTGCGCCAGAAGAGCTTCGCGACCGGCGGCGCGGTGCGGTCCCCCGAGCGCAGCAGGGAGATGGTGCGCTGGAGCGAAGGCTCGACGAGGGGCCGCGCGGTGGTGGCGCCGGGCAGCAGCGAGTGTTCGGGCATGAAGGCGAAGCCGACGCCCGCCGCGACCAGGCTCTGCACCCACTCCTCGCGCTCGGTGCGGTAGCTGGCGTACAGCGCCACCTTGCGAGAGGTGCACAGCGCCCCGACCTCCTCGCGCATCTCGCAGGAGAGCCGGTCGATGTAGGGCTCATCGGACAGCTCCGCCAGCCGCACGGTGTCCTGCGCGGCCAGGCGATGGCCGGGAGGGAGCACGACGAGGTAGCGCTCGTCATAGAGCGGGGTGATGACGCACCAGTCGGGCGTGGGCGCGGCGGCGTGGGTGATGACGAGGTCCACCTCCGCTTCCTCCAGGTGTCGCAGCACCTTGTCGCGCGTGCCGACCTGGAGCTCCACCTCCACCCCGGGCGCCACGGCGCGAAACGCCGCCAGATAACCGGACAGGCGCGCGGGACCGATGGTGCACAGCACCCCGACGCGCAAGGGCACCTGCTTCAGGCGGCGGTGGTTCTCCGCGATGAGCGCCACGCTCCGGCTCTCGTCGTCGATGCGCTGGAGTCGGGGCAGCACCAGCCGGCCCAGGGGCGTGAGCTTCGCGCCACCCCGGTCGCGCAGCAGCAGCGGCCCGCCCAGCTCCGCCTCCAGCTTCTTGATGGCGGCGGTCAGCGTGGGCTGGGACACGTGGCAGCGCTCCGCCGCGCGGGTGAAGCTGCGTGCCTCCGACACCGCCAGGAAGTACCGGACCTGATGCATCTCCATGCGGCGCAGGCTCGCCCGTTGGCGTTGGCGAGGCAACCCGCGTGGACCTTTCGAGTCGTCCGGTCCGGCCCGCGCGATGGGCGGGGGAGGGAGCTCACGGGGTGGCTGCGGGCTTGGACAACCGGGTCACGTGGCTGGCGGCGAGCTTCCACTGGCCTTCGCGGTGGACCCAGGTGTCGGTGAACTGGAAGTCGCCCTCGAACTGCGTCTTGCCGGAGTGGCCCTTGAGGGTGGTGATGCCGGTGACGACGGCGGCGTCGCCGTACAGCCGGACCTTCTGGTGGTGGTTGCGGAAGACCTCGTAGACCGGATCGCGCTTCACCACCTCCGCGAGGTTCTGGTCGAAGTTCGTCACGGTGCCCTTCGAGTCCGTGAGGATGAATTGCTTGTCCAGGCTCTTGCGCAAGGTGTCGGCATCGCCGGACTCGAAGGCGCGGCACAGGGCCGCTTCGACCTTGAGCAGGTCGCGCTCGTCCTGCGCGGGGTCACGTGCTTCCGCGGTGCTCGCGGCGACGGCGAGGACGGTGGTCAGCATCGTCTGGACTTTCATTCGTGGCTCCCGGCGTGGGTGGAGGGCGCGAGCGAGCGAAGCACATCCGCCCGCTGGTCGTCCAAGCGCGGCCCCGGTGCTCAGCCCGGTGCCGCGATGCGGACCAGTTGCTTGCCCAGGTTGTGGCCCTCGAACAGGCCCCGCAGGGCCGTGGGCGCTTGCTCCAGTCCCTCGGCGAGGGTCTCGGCGCAGACGAGGTGTCCCCCGGCGGCCCAGGTGGACAGCTCGCGGAAGGCCTCGGATTACCCGGGTATAAATGAGCGTCAATTATACCCGGGTAGAATGTGCCGAGAACGCTCGCCCCCGTTCTGACTTCACGGCCGCGGCGTGCGCTGTCGCCAGAGTCGGAGCGTGGCCAGGAGACCCAGGGCGGTGAGGCTTCCTCCAGTCTGTGAACACCCGTCACTGGAGGCAGGAGGGCCGGGCTCCTCCGGCTCCGGCTCTTCCGGTTCGGGGTCCACCGGCTGCTCGGCGCACTTCAGCTCGAAGTCCACGTGCAACGGCGGCAGCGTGAGGTTGGCGTGCTCCAGCGTTCCCTGGAGTGTGGCCCGGTGGCGGCCGGGCGTGAGGCCAGTATTCGGGACCTGGGGCTGGAGCTCTTCGCAGACGGTGTAGAGGAAGAGCAGCCTGCGGTTGTACTCGTACAGGCGGGTGTCGAAGTTCTCCTCACCCGTCGCTGTCACCCCGCCGTGCTTCGCGTAGGACCAGGGTTCTCCATCCACCTGCACGGTCCAGCTCACCCACGGCAGGAACGGCACCAGCTCCGGTGACGGGGTGAAGCGCAGGCTGGTGGAGTCACCCTCCTGCTGCGTGTTTCCACAGTTCGGAGTTCCGTAGACGGCGAAGGTTCCCCGGCGCGGAGTCTCCGCCGTCAGGGTCCCCAGCGCCGTGGGCAGCGGCAGGGCCGTGCCCGCGGTGAAGGTCTGCGACCCGGGCTGGGTGCCCTGGAAGGTGCAGACGCCCGTCGCCTCCAGGCGGTACTCCGTTCCCTGCACCAGCGGTGCTTCCGGGACCAGGACCTGGGTCGAGTGGGCGCCCGCCGTCACGGTCGCGGGCACCGGGGTTCCATCCGCCAGGAGCAGCCGGACGGTGGCGGGGTCCACGCTCTCCAGCAGCGGTGGGACGACCACCAGCCCCGGAAGGTTCGCCGGCACGCTTCCTTCGTCCGGTGGGAGCGGGAAGCGGACCCCTCGCAGGCAGTTGGGCGCGACACAGGCGCGCGCCGAAGGCGGAAGGACCGCCCCCATCCCCACGAGGAAGACCCCCACCGTGACCGATTTCCAGACGTATCCGAGCATGCCTCATCAGACACCGGAGCCGGGCGGACTGGGACATCGTTCGAGCGTGGTGCGGAGGTCCAGCGCGGTATGGCTGTTGAGACACCCGGGGCCAGCAAGTTGGGACATGGCGACCGTTCGTCCCACGCGTTCGACCGCTGGGCCCGGAGGCCCGCACCCGGACGGCCCGGGGACGGACACTCCGGGCATGCGACGCGGACTCCTCCTGGTGTTGGCCGTGGTGGTGTGGCTTCCCCTGCTCCATCAGGTGTTCCTGCCCGGTGACCTGTCGGGACTCGCTGGAGCCCTGGCTTCGCGCCAGCGCGTGTTCTCCCTCCAGGAGGAGAGCGTGGAGCGGGACGTGCTCCACCGCACCAACCCGGAGTGGGACCTGATGGTGCGCACCTTCTCCGTGCTCTCGTTCGCGAACCTCGCGCTGTCGGAGCCCTCGCGGAAGGCAGAGCACCTGGCGGTGGTGGATGCGTGGATTACGCGGACGCTGCGCGACGAACGCCGGGCCCATGAGGCCTTCTTCCTGCCCTATGTGCACGGGGCTCCCTTCCGTGATCCGGCGGGACGCAGCCTCTTCGTGGATGGGGAGCTGGCGTTGATGCTCGCGGCCCGCCAGTTGGTGGAGCCCCGCGCGGACTACGCCCCGCTGCTGCGCGAGCGCGTGGACCTCATCAACGGCCAACTGGAACGCGCTCCGGTGCTTTCGGGGGAGAGCTATCCCGACGAGGGCTGGACCTTCTGCAACACGGTGGCGCTCGCGGCGCTGCGCCTGTCCGATGTCGTGGACGGCCGGGACCACGGCCCGCTGTTGCGCCGGTGGGTGGCGTCCGCACGCGAGCACCTGATGGAGGCGAAGCATGGCCTGCTCGTGTCGAGCTTCACCTACGACGGCGTGATGAAGGACGGACCGGAGGGCTCCACGCTGTGGCTGGCCGCGCACATGCTCCAGGTGGTGGACGCGGACTTCGCACGCGAGCAGTACCAGCGGGCCCGTCAGGCCTTGATGGGGCAGGCGCTTGGCTTCGCGTGGGCGGCGGAGTGGCCGGTGGACGGGGAGGCGGTCCAGGACATCGACTCCGGGCCGACCATTCCATGGGTGAACGCGAACGCGGGCTCCAGTGGGCTGGCGCTCGTGGGGGCGGCGGCGTTCGACGATGAGGAGGTGCTGCACGGACTCCTCACCAGCCTCCACTTCGCGGCCTTTCCCGTGCGGGACGACACCGGGTTGCGCTTCGCAGCGGGCAACCTGCTCGCGGACGCGGTGCTGCTGTATTCACTCGTGGAGGGCCCGCTCTGGCGTCTGGCCATGACGCAGCCGGGCCTGGAGGCACACCGATGATGCGCCATCCCTTCGTGCTCTTCGCGCTGGGCACCTTCGCGGTCTTCCTGCTGCTGCACCTGGCCGGAGGCCGCCAGTACGTGGGCGTGCTGTCCGGCACCGTGGTGGGCGGCGCCGGGGGCGCGGGCTTGGGACTGCTCTATGCACTGGCGTGGTTCGGCGCGGTGCTGGCCGCGCCGGTGTTGCTGCTCGCGGGGCTCCTGGACGGCGCGCTTGCCCGCGCATCGCGTGCGAGGCCTTGAGGCCGCGCCTTGGATTTCAACGCCGGTAGAGCGTGCCGCCCTTCATGACGAACCGCACCTGACGCACGGCGGAGATGTCCTGCGTGGGGTCTCCCTCCACGGCGACGAGGTCCGCGAGGAGGCCGGGCTTCACCTGTCCGATGCGGTCCTCCCGGTGCAGCATGCGCGCGTTGCCGGAGGTGGCGGCCTGGAGCGCCTGCGCGGGCGTCACGCCCTGGGCCACCAGCAGCTCCAGCTCCCGCGCGTTGTCCCCGTGCGCGAACACACCCGAGTCCCCGCCCACGCACAGGGGCACGCCCGCGGACAGCGCGGCCTTGAGGCCCGCGTTCTTCTTCTTCAGCGACTCCGGCTCGGGGTCCACGCCCCGCTTCCAGCCCCGGTACTGGAGCATCGCGTCGCTCGCCCCCAGGGTGGGGCACAGGAACACGCTCCGCTGCGCCATCAGCCTCCAGACCTCGGGGGTGCCATCGTCGCCGTGCTCGATGCTCTCCGCGCCGGCCAGCACCGCGCGCCGCATGCCCTCCGGCGTGCTGGCGTGCACCGCCACCGGACGTCCGCCGCTCCTCGCCGTCTCCACGATGAGGCGCATCTCCTCCAGGGAGAAGGTGGGCAGGGCCTCGCCATTCGGGCCCCAGCGGTAGTCGCCGTACACCTTGATCCAGTCCGCGCCGCGCCCCATCTGTCCGCGCACCGCGCGAACCAATCCGTCCACGCCGTCCGCTTCCTCCGCGCCCTGGGGGACTGCCCATTCGGAGGCGAAGCCCTTGGGGGCATAGCTGCCGGTGGCGACCAGCGCGCGTGTGGTGACGACCATTCGCGGGCCCGGGATGATGCCCTGGTCGATGGCCTGCTTGAGGCCCACGTCCGCGTCGCCCGCGCCCTCGGTGCCCAGGTCCCGTGTGGTGGTGAAGCCCGCGAGGAGCGTGGCCTTCGCGTGGTTCGTGGCCCGCGCCACCCGCAGCGCCAGGGACTCCTTGAGGACCTGGTCGTTCCAAGTCGCTTCGTTGTACGGGTGCAGGAACAGGTGCGAGTGGCCCTCGATGAGGCCGGGCAGGAGCGTGGTCCCGGGCAGGTCGATGACCTCCGTGCCTTCGGGCACCTTCACGCCCTGCGCGGGCCCGGCCGCGACGATGCGCTCACCGGTGACGAGCACCGTCCAACCCGTGTGCGGCCTGGGCGTGGTGCCGTCGAAGACGCGCGCTGGGCGCAGCAGGTACGAGCGGGGCGGGGCCGCCACGGGCGCCTGGGCCCGGACGGACGCGGAGACGAGGACGGCGAACAGGACAATGGCGCGCAGGGAGAGCACGGTCGGAACGGTGAACCGTGCCAGGCAGAAGCGCAATCCCTTTCGGGGCCATGTCCATGGTGCAGGACGGATGCGTTTGCTGGACCTGTCTCTCCCTCGCCTGTGACAGCCATTGGAGGGCGTCCGGCCTCCTGGCTGCCTCACATCACGGTTCCAGCGAACGGAACACCTTCGTGTCGCCGTCGTAGTTGCCGGGGTTCCAGTACACCTTGTCCGCGCCGCCCCGACCGTCGATGTCCGCGAAGAAGAAGGCGGCATTCTCCGAACCGCTGTAGCCGGTATTGTCCATCACCGGGCTGCCCGCGAAGTTCGTGCCGGCGCTCGGGTAGATCTGCATCCGGCCCTGGCGGAAGGTGGGACGCCAGAAGAGCTTGTCCGCCTTGCCATCCCCGTCCACGTCCGCGAAGTAGAGGCGCGTCGTGTCCACTCCGCTGGTGCCCGCATCGTGGGCGAACGCGAAGGCGAAGGCCCCCGCGCCGGTGGACCGGTACACCCGCGTGCGGCCCCCGTCCTGGTCGGGATTCCACAGCACGCGGTCCGCCTTGCCATCCCCATCCACGTCCGCGAAGTACACGCGCGTGCCCTCGCTGGTGTTCGCTCCTTCCGTGCTCCGCACCGCCGCGCCGAAGGAGGGCGAAGCGCCGCGCTTCGCCACGAAGGTCTCGAACGCGCCGCTCCGCTCCTTCGGGTTCCAGCGCAGCAGGTCCGCGCACCCATCCCCCGTCACATCCGCGAAGAACAGCCGGGTGGACTCGCTCTGGCTGGCGGCCTGGAAGACAGACACGCGGTCGCCAAAGGTCCCGTCGCACTTCGACGGGTAGATGCGCACCTCGCCGTCCCCCAGCGTCGGCCGCCAGAGGACCTTGTCCGCGCACCCATCCCCGGTGACGTCCGCGAAGAAGAAGCGCGTGGTGGCCACGCCGCTCGTCGCGCCCGCGTTCTTGACCGCCGCCGCGAAGCCCCCGTCGCACTTCGACTTCGCCACCCACGTCTCGCCCTCGCCCACCGAATAGTTCCAGGTGATGCGGTCCGCGCAGCCGTCCCCGGTGACGTCCGCGAAGAACAACTGCGTGGACGCGGACGCGCCCGACGGCGTCGGGGAGAAGGTGGAGCCGGCGGAGAAGATGGCGGGGCGGATGGTCGCGAGCACCGGGTAGTGGTCCGACGGCGTGTTGCCACCGCTCTCCGTCCGGTCGATGCCCGGCGCGGACGACGTCAGCGCGCCCCCGTTGTGGAAGATGTAGTCCAGCCGCGAGTAGTTCGTGGACGGCGTGCCGTCCCAGGCGTTGTTGAACGTGGCGTCGTCCTCGCCCGTCGTGCCGTCGAAGCGCGCGGTGCGGAACAGCTTCGCCCCGGCCTCCAGGTCCTCCAGGGTGGTCTCCCCCGGCGTGGACTGTCCCTGGGCATCGGCGTTGAAGTCGCCCATCGCGATGACGGGCAGGCCGCCCGGCTTCGAGGCCAGGAACGAGGCCATCTGCGCCGCTTCCCTCAACCGTCCCAGCGAACACTCCGCCGCGTAGGCGAAGTGCGTGTTCGCCACGAAGTACACCTGCCCCGAGGTCAGGTCGCGCAGGCCCACCCAGGAGATCTTCTTGCCCTCCGCGTGGCTGAAGCACGTCGCGCTGGCGCTGTAGGGGTTGATCAGCGCCTCGTTGCCCTGGCCCACCTCGGAGGCGATTTCAAAGCGGCTCTTCTTGAAGAAGATGAGCTTCGGACTGCCGCCTCCGGGGTTGTAGACGCCGTAGGGCTTGTCCGTGCCCGTGAGCCCCGCGATGAGGTCCGCCGGCACGCTGGGCCCACCCGAGGGCGCTTGCGCCTCCTGCACGCCGATGACGTCCGCGTTGTTCGCGAGGATGCGCTGGATGACCGCCGCCTTGCGGTTGGGCCACGCGCGCACCCCCGTGTCCAGCGGCCCCCGCACGTTGTACGTCATCACCCGGAAGGCCCGGTGGCCCGTCACCGCCGCGGCGCGAGCCTCCCCGAGCAAGACCTCGCTGGAGGGCACGTCACCGCCAGGGGCGCCCTCCTGCGGACCGCAGGCACAGACCATGGACGCAAGCGCGAAGGCGCGCACGAAACCCGTTCGGAAGAATCGCATGACTGCGATTGTACGTGAAAAACGAGTAAAAGCGACAATTCCATTCCCGCGCGAAACTTCCGGAATGTCTCATGAAGCACGAGGGGCCGCGCCCGGTGTGGAGACCCGGACGCGGCCCTGGACCCTCGGAGGAGGGATGGCTGCGATTGTGGCTACTGGCGCACGACGCGCTTGAGTCGGAAGGGCGAGGGGGACTCGCTCATCGTGTAATAGGCCGTGCCGGTGGGGTCGTACTCGATGGCCTCACCCTGGCCCTCCACGGTGTCCGTCAGGGAGACGGGGGTGGCGGCGAAGGCGGTCTCGAAGGCGGCGCCCGGGGCGGCGCGGAACTCATACACCTTGCGGTACGTGCGCAGCAGGAAGCGGTTGTCGCACGGGTGGATGTTGCCGGAGGTGGCCGCGGCGTAGTTGGTGTCCGTGGTGGTGGGCAGCTGGATGTTGGCCACGAAGACGAGCGTGGACATGACGCCCGGGGCCGGCAGCGGCTGGGGGAACTTGTAGACCTTGCTCGCGCCCGCGTAGGACTTGGTGACGATGTAGATGTCGCCGGTGGTGGGGTGGACCATGATGGTCTCCGCGTCCTTGGGCGAGTCCGGGTACTGGAAGGGGAAGGCCGTCGCGGTGAGGTCGCCGCTCGTCTGGCCCGCGCCGATATTGGGCTCCGGGATGCGGTAGACGGCGAAGGTGGACGGCGGGGTGGGGAAGTTGGCGCTCGAGCGGCCGATGTCCCCCATGTAGATGCACTGGCCGGTGGGGCACGGGCCGGTGGCGACGTCCTCCCAGT
Organism: Corallococcus praedator; assembly: GCF_003612125.1. Classification (GTDB taxonomy): domain Bacteria; phylum Myxococcota; class Myxococcia; order Myxococcales; family Myxococcaceae; genus Corallococcus; species Corallococcus praedator. Next base: position 1,702 of record NZ_RAWI01000262.1, on the reverse strand, counting down.
CCGCGGGCGTCACGTTGGACACGTTGAACGTGCCCAGGGTGGCGGCGTTCGCCGTGCTGATGCCGACGATGGCGGTGGTGTCCTCGTTGTGCACGTAGACGACGCCCGGCGTGAGGCGGCTCGCCGCCAGGCCCGACGGCTCCACGATGGCGGTGGACGCCACGGTGCCCTGGGTGGTGTACGTGGTGGCGAAGGTGTCCCCCACGGAGCAGGACACGGTCGCGCCCGCCTCACGCAGGGCCACGACCTGCGCGATGTTCGTGTTCGGATAGGGCGAGGTGCCGTTGAAGGCGCCCTGCGCCCCCGCGGCCCCCAGGGCCTTGTAGGCGACGTCGTAGAGGATGCCGGTGCTGTTCGCGTGGCAGGTGTCGAACGGCTCCGTGAAGCCCGTCGGCGGGACGAGGGGGCTCGCCGGGCACGCGGTGCCGGACCACAGCTGCGAGCCGAACCACACCGCGACGCCGTTGGCGGTGCTGGTGGACAGCGCGGGCGTGTCGAGGTTGGCGCTGTTGCCGTTCTTCTGGCCCGTCTGCGCGTCGATGGGGTTCGTCGGGTTCGCGCCGGAGAAGGCGGAGATGCTACCGGCCAGGTGGCTGGCGCTGGCTGAGTCCAGGGTGAAGGCGTAGCTGGCGGGCTCGGACGCGGTCGCGACCTTGTAGAAGACCCACGCCTTGATCTGCGAAGCGCTCTGGTCCGAGCGCAGGAAGGTCCAGCCCGCGGGCGGCGTGGCCACCGCGGTCACGACGTTGCGGTTGACGATGCGCGCCAGCAGCACGTCCCCCGCCACGGTGCCCGCGGGCTTCGCGAGTGTCAGCGAGGTGTTGGAGACCACGCTCGCGGTGCTGCTGCTGCGGTAGGCGATGGTGGACACCGCCTGCCGCGCGGTGCCGACCCCGGCGGTGACGCCGTCCTGTCCGGTCTGCTCGGGAAGCGAGGAGGTGCCCGAATCCTGCGGCCCACAGCTCGCGAGCGCGAGCAGGGAAACCGAGCACAGCATGCGTGAAACATTCCGATTGAAGAACTTCAAGGTCACTCCAGACTGGATGGTGATGCGAGACAGACGTCCACGAGAGCCGACGGCGCTCTCGCTTTCGCAGGAAGTTGTCGGGAAGGACGAAGGACTGTTGCGGAATTCCCGCACGTCCTCTGTTCACGTCGCCCATGGGTGCAAACTTCCGCGAGGAGCTGTCTTGAAGGGGGGCTGTCTTTCAAATCCGCACGGCTGCCTGTCCGCTGGTGGACCGACAGGACCTGGACGGTTCGCCGCGCATCGGGTGGGGCTGGCACGGGGCGTGCGGCCTTCCCTCATGCGCGCGGGTGTGGAAGACCGTCGGTCATGATGCGCCATGCCCCCGCCACCGAGCGAAACCGCGAACCGCTCCTCGCCGTCCTGAAGGAGGTGCTGCCCGCGTCCGGCGTCCTGTTGGAGGTGGCGAGCGGCACCGGCCAGCACGCGGCGTTCTTCGCCCGGGCCTTTCCGGGGCTGAGCTGGCAGCCGACGGATGGAGATGCGCAGACGTTGGAGAGCATCGACGCGTGGCGCGTGGAGGCGGGGACGCCGAACCTGCTGCCCGCGCGCCTGCTGGATGCGAGCTCCGACGCGTGGCCGGTGGAGCACGCGGACGCGATGCTGTGCGTGAACATGATCCACATCGCGCCGTGGGCGGCTTGCCAGGGGTTGATGCGGGGCGCGGGCAGCAGG
>NZ_RAWI01000261.1 GCF_003612125.1 Corallococcus praedator | reverse complement strand
GGGCGTGCCCGGTCGCCCGGGTGTCTTCGCGGCTTCCGAAGCGGGAGGCCCCGAGGGGTGGCTTCGCGACGGGGAGGGGGCCGGCTAGGCTTGGGGGCATGTCCGGTACATTCGAGGTCGCGGCGGCCACCGTGCGCGACGCCCTCACCGACGCGGGTCGGGGGCTGGTGGAGCGCGAGGCGATGGTGGAGCTGGTGGCGCTGTCGGCGGTGGCGGGCGAGCACCTGCTCGTCGTGGGCCCGCCGGGCACGGCCAAGAGCGAGGCGGTGCGCCGGACGGCGCGCGCGCTGGGCGGCACCTACTTCGAATACCTGCTGGGGCGCTTCACGGAGCCGTCCGAAATCTTCGGGCCGGTGGACCTGCGCAAGCTGCGCGAGGGCGTGGTGGAGACGGAGACGTCCGGCATGCTGCCGGAGGCGGAGGTGGCCTTCCTGGACGAGGTGTTCCTGGGCTCCACCGCCATCCTCAACACGCTGCTGGGCCTGCTCAACGAGCGCACCTTCCGGCGCGGGCACACGCGCATGCAGGTGCCGCTGCGCATCTGCGTGGGCGCGTCCAACGGGCTGCCGGAGGACGACGCGCTGGCGGCGTTCTCCGACCGCTTCCTGGCGCGCATCTTCGTGGAGCCGGTGCCGGACTCGCGGCTGGAGGAGCTGCTCACGGGTGGCGCGTCGCTGTGGACGGACGCGGCGCCGCGCGTGGCGTCGTTGGCGGCGCTGGACGTGGTGACGGGCGTGGCGCGGGGCGCGGACCTGGGGCCGGTGCGGCCGCACCTGGCGCAGGCGCTGCGGACGCTGCGCGGCGCGGGCATCGCGCTGTCGGACCGCCGGGCGGTGAAGGTGCAGCGGCTGGTCGCGGCGGCGGCGGCGCTGGCGGGGCGGGCGACGCCGGGCGTGGCGGACCTGTGGCCGCTCGTCTACGCGGTGCCCACGAAGGAGGCGCAGGCGCTGGCGCGGGACGTGCTGCGCGACGTGCTCTCCGCGTCGGAGAACCCGGCGCTGCCGGCCGCGGCGCTGGAGGCGAGCGCGGGGCCGCTCGCGCGGGCCCAGCGCATCGCGCAGGCGGGGCAGGTGCTGCTGGAGACCCGGCCCGCGGATGAGGACGTGGAAGGCCTGGCCGCGTGGCGGCTCAAGCTGGAGGGCGTGGCGCGGGAGATGGACGCGGGCTTCGCGCCGGAGTCACTCCCGGAGGTGCTGCGCGCGCTGCGGGGTGAGGTGGCGGCGGTGCTGGGCGACGTGGCGTCGCGGGCGGCGTGACTACCGGAACCCGTCGACGATGAAGACTCCCGAGCCTGAGAACTCCAGGGTGGCCATTCCAGGCTTGGAGCCCTTCATCTTCCGCAGCTGACCCTTCGCCGTCCGGGCGACCGCGCAAAGAGGGAGCCTCTCGCGGTCGGGCGGCTTGGCCTCGTAGTACCGGATGACGACCTGTTGCCCACCCGTCCAGATGCGGCCGTACATCAACGTTCCAGGCTCCAGTGGGCCCAGGCTGTTGTTCAGCTCGCTTTCGATGGGTCCTTCGCGCAGGTACACGGGATTGGTGTCTGCTTGGTTGACGTCGAGTTCCAGCGTGGCTCCATCGGAGACGCGCAGCCCCAGGAGCCGCATCGCCTTCAAGGCTTCTTCCGGGCAGGCTTCGGGCTCTGGGGTTCCGTCGGAGCGCATGGCGACCTGTCCTGGAATGGGAGCAGAGGTCGCGCAGCTGGTGAGGAGACCCAGAAGCAACAGAGAGCAGGAGCGAATCACGTGGGGAGGAGCCATGGATGGGAGGGTCTACTTGTGCGGGCCCGTCTCTTCCACCACGACCATTGCCTCTCGGAGACCGTCGTGACGGAAGAGTTCTAGGACGAGTTTCTCGGATCCCTTCTTGAAATCGAAGGTGCTCAGGTCCGCGACCACCGCGATGGTGCCCGAAGAGCCTGGGACGATTTCTGTCTGGTTCATCCGCAGCGCGAAGGGCCAGGCCTTTCCGGTGGATGCGACCGAAAACCGGGCTTCCTTCATCCGCCACGAAGTCTTCGCCGTCTGGTTCGTGATCTGGAAGACGACGGCCGTCTTGGTCGGATGGATGTAGCCACGGATCTCCACCGTTCCAATGTCGCAGGAGAACGTCCATGCGCGGAGGACCCGGAAGGGCGTCATCTTCACCGCGCTCTGGGTGAGAAGCGCGGCGAGCGCGTGGTCCACGGAGGTCTCTTCCTGACGGAAGCGCTCGTTCTCCTCACGGAGCTGCCGCTCCCGCACTCGTGAGTCCGACAGACGCGAACGCACGGCGCCAGGGCTCTCACTGTCTCGAAAGACATTGACCTGTTGATCCGCCTGTCCGTCCTCCGGAGCGGTGAGCGTGAAGGGGATTTCCGTCCCATCCTGGAGCGTCACCTGAAGTAGGAAACCATCCTCCGGCGGCAGGCTCTGACGCGGCACCAGCAGCACGGACTTCCCACCTGACAGGACGGGTTCGAACCGCCCTTCCCAGCCCAGCAGCGCGGTCCGCCTCGGGTCCACGTCCTGCTCGAAGCGCAGCACCGTCGCGATGCGCGAGCCCACGTGGATGCGAGGCACTTCCTGCTGCGGGTCGTCCGACAGGTAGACGTTGCGGACCAGGGGCTGCCGCTCCTGGGCGGTCGCCACCGTGGCCGTCAGGAGCAGGCCCAGCAAGAGGCTGTCGAGGCACTTCCTCATGGGGATGGCAACCTAGCAGGTTCTCATGATTGGCAACTACCTTTCGAGGTAGGTCGCCGCCCCTGAATCCATGGGGTCGTGGGGGGTGTGGGGACGCGCTGGATTCAATGCGTGACGCGCTCCGGGGTGATGACCCGTGAGGTTGCGTGTCTTGTCCGTGGGCCTCTTGTCCGGGGTCCTGGCGGTGCGCGGCCCCGTATCCGGAGCAGGCCGGAGCTGACTAGACTGCGGGCGTGATCGACGGGCGTCGCGCCGGTTCAGCCGTGCAGGCCATCTCCTTGCTCCTGGCGCGGTGCCGCCCGGTGGTGGAAAGAAACCGGGAGTCATGAGGCCGCCACCGGAGTCGGAGCGCGCCGTCGCGGGACTTTCCGTGCGCTGGCGCCCCAGGGCCGTCCCGCTGGAGCCTGTCGCCGTCGCGGGCGTGGGTCCGGTCGCGCGGGCACTGGGGGCCCGGGCGGCTCGGGCGGACGACGCGATGCTCGAATCCTGGAGCGGGGTCGCGGGCCCGGACGTGCTCGTGCTCCTGGGCGTCGCAGCCTCCCTGCCCTGGGTGGAGGGCGTGGTCTACCTGGGACGCGACCCGCTGGCCCCCGGGCTCCTGCTGCCGTGCGCATTGGAGCCGGAGGTGGCGGTGTCCCTGCTGGAGCGCGCGTTGCTCGCGGGGCAGGGGGATGCGCCGCTCGTCGTGCTGCCTGCCTCCGCGCGGCTCGTGCCGGTGGGCGCGGCCCAGCGGGTCGTGCGCGCGTCACTGGTCGCGTGGCTCGCGCCTCCAGGGGCGCGGCCGTGACCGCGCTGCCCCCCATCCTTCGCCCCTGGGCGATGCAGCTGTCCCTCTTCCCGGATGACCTCGCGCTCACGCTGGGGCCGCACGTGGCGCGGTTGTCGGCGGCGCTGGGTGGGCTGCGGCCTCGCGGCGAGGCCGAGGGTGGAGAGCCGCAGGGCTATGACGGGCTCACCCGCCGAGGGCCCTTCGACCGGCTGCTCGTCAGTGAATGGCTTTGGGCGCTGGACACTCCCGACGAGCTGGTGCGCCGCGCGGCGTTCGGCGAGCTGTCCTTCCTCAAGCCCGCGTTCCGGCAACCCCAGGGGGCGCGGCGCACGGTGGTGCTGCTGGACGCGGGACCGGATCAACTGGGCCTGCCCCGCATCGCGCACCTCGCGTTGCTCATCGTGCTCGCGCGGCGGGCTGAAGCCGCGGGGGCCGCGTTCATCTGGGGCGCGCTCCAGTCCTCTCCTGAGTCCGCCACGCACTCGGGCCTGGAGGTCCCCTCGCTCCTGAAGTGGCTGGAGGCCCGCTCCATCGAACCGGCTTCCGCGCGCCACCTGACCGCGTGGCGCGAGGCGCTGGAGCTCCAGCATGCACCCGGGGATGCATGGCTGGTGGGCGCCGCGCGCCTGTCACGACTCGCGGGCGCGGAGGGGATGTCCCGCGTGGAGGTGTCCGAGCCGATGGAGCCCGGCGCGCACCGCCTCACGGTGGACGTGCGGCCCGCGTCGCAGGTCGCCCGGTCGGTGGTGCTGGAGCTTCCTCCTCCGGATGACTGCATCCGCCTGCTGCGCAACCCGTTCGAGCGGCGGACCGTGGCCCCGGTGTGGACGCGCAAGGACCGGCGCCTCACCCACTTCGCCTTCTCCGGCGATGGCCGGCGCATCCTGATGCACCACTCGGACGGCAGCGTCGCGGCGATGGCGGTGCCCCACTCGCCTCGCGCCACCGTGCCCAAGCCCCGGCGCGTCCAGGTCCCCGGAGGCCAGCACGTCATCGCGGTGGGCTGGCGGTATTCAGGAGGACTGCTGGTGCTGGCGCGCCAGGGGAACGACTACGTGATGCACGGGCAGGTGCGTACGTCGGCGGGGTTCCGCAAGGTCCACTACCAGGTGGCGTCGGAGGTGGACCGGCCGGAGTCCCTCCCGGGAATGCAATCGCTGCCCCTCGTGAGCTGGCAGGAGCCGAACGGACAGGAACACCTCTGGTTGAAGGACGCGCAGGACGGCCTGTTCCACCTGCCTCCTCCCGGGCGGGATGGGGTCTCGTCGCTCCTCCGGGTGGATGAGAAGGTCTCCGCGCTGGCCGAGGTGCTGTCCAAACCGGTCTACGTCACCCGTCCCCAGGCGGGCGGAACGGGGCGCGCGATCATCGCGCGGCTCGGGGTGCTGGGAGAGGCGGCGCCCCGCATGATTCCTCTCAATGCCCGGCACGGTGAAGCGTACTTCGGGTATTCGCCTTCCGGAGGCCATGCCTACGCGGGGTTGCTCGTGGTGCGCCATCAGGAAGAGAACTGGCGGCTGTTCCTGGACATGGGCGTGACGCAGGTCGTGGTCCCCCCGGCGTACCGCGTGGTGGGGGCGGTGCAGCCCCCCGCGCCCTCGCCGCCGGGGGTGCTCGCGCTGGATCCGGACCGGCGCACGTTCCATTTCTTCTCGGAGCAGGCGCCCCGGACGCTGGTGGCCGCCACGGACGAAGTGGTGCAGGCAGCGGCGAGCCATGGGCAGCCTGTGTTCGGTTGGCTGACGAAGACGGGCGAGCTGGTGCTGTGGGACCTGATGGAGCAGACGGTGCTCTACCGCGCCGTCCCGGAGTCCACGCCATGAGCGCCGGAGCCGGAGTGCTGCGTCCCCGGGCCCACGTGCACCGGGGGACGGTGGTGGCGGCGGCCTTCTGGTTCCATGCCGGAGCGCTGGGCGTGAGCGAGGCCCGCCGTCGCGTGCTGGCCGCCTGGAGGCCCGGGGCCTCGGTCTGGGTTCTGGACGGAGGCTACCTGTTGCGGCTGCCGGCGCCGTGCAAGGTCGCCGTGGAGGCCGCGCCGGGACTGCCGCTGGTGTTGGAGTCGGGTGTGCTCACCAGCGCGCCGCTGACGCCGAAGGAGCGTGAGCGATTGGCGCCGCCGCCGGGCGCTGTCGTGCTGGTGCTCGCGGGGCGCGCGCGGGTGCACGTGCCGGGGGAGGCCCGACAGTTGGAGCCGGGCGCGTGGTTGGACGTGTCCGGGTGGCAGCGGATGACGGTGAAGGGATTGGGCGCGCCGCCGCCGGTCATGCAGCACGTGCTGGCGCCCCTGCCGCCACCCACGCGCGAGTCGTTTGGACCCGGCGTGCCCGCGCTCGCGCCCGAGGCCCAGCGGATGCTGGCGCGCATGGAGGGCAGGGCGGTCCCCGTCGCGCGACGGGAAGGATTCTTCGCGCGTTTGCGCAAGGCGTTCAGCGCGCGGTCCCAATCAGCCCAGGGAAGCGCGATGGCGGTACGTCGCGCGGGCCTCCTCGCCCGACTGCGGAGCGCGTTCTCCCCCGGCTTGGAGGCCACGGGGGACCACCACGTCACCGGCTCAGGGCCGGAGTTGTGGCAGCGCCTCTTCGGAAGTGTTGCCTCGCGCGAAGGACTGACCCGCGCCGCGCAAGACACGTCGTCCTCCACACCCGCGCGTCCCAGTTGGTTCGCACGACTCATGTCCGGGCTGCGAGGAGACACGGGACCTGCGGATCCACCGTCCTCCCTGTCCGCAGGCTCCCGGCCGGCATCCCCCTCGCCGTTGATGCAGGCCCTGCGCTCGTGGTTGCGCGCCTTCGCCAGAGCCCCGGATGCGAAAGAGGCCGCGACCCCAAGCCCACGCGCCGACACGCCCACGTCCCCACGCAGGCCCCCAGGCCCCGGCGCGCTCGCCCGGCTGAAGTCGTGGATGGCGGAGAACACGCCCCTGGGGCGGCTCGTCCTCGAGCGCAAGCGCGACTACCTGCGCCGCCTCCTGGAGCTGTTCGACCAGGGCGACATCGACGAAGCCCTGCGCCACGCGATTCCACTCGGCAGGGACCCCAGCCCCGATGCGCAGCTCGCGCTGGGGGTGCCGTCGCCGCGCGAACACCTCCACATCCAGCCGACCCCGAACAGCGGCCCCCCCCAGATGTTCGGCGGCGGCGCCGTGTTCGAGACCCTGCGCCAGCGCTACCGCGACATCTTCCGCCGCCTGGAGCGCGAGGGCCGCATCGACGAAGCCGCCTTCGTCCTGGCGGAGCTGCTCAACGCGACGGAAGAAGCCGTCTCCTTCCTGGAGCGCCACGGCCGCCTGCGGCTGGCCGCGGAGCTGGCCGAAGGTCGCGACCTGCCCGCCGGCCTCGTCGTGCGGCAGTGGCTGCTCGCGAAGGACGTGGGCCGCGCCGTGGCCATCGCCCGCCGGAGCGGCGTGTTCGCGGACGCGGTGCTGCGCCTGGAGAAGTCCCATCCGCGTGAAGCGGAAGCGCTGCGGCTCTTGTGGGGGGATGCGCACGCGGAGGCCGGAAACTGGGCCCGCGCGGTGGAGGCCGTGTGGCCGGTGGTCTCCGCGCGCCCCCTGGCGAAGGCCTGGGTGGAGCGGGGCGTGCTCGCGGGCGGCACGAGCGGCGCGAAGCTGCTCGTGCACCAGGCGCTCGGCTTCCCGGAGGGCTTCAGCGCAGCGCGCGGGGCCGTGGAAGCCCTGCTGTCGGACGAGTCCCCCGAACGCGCGCCGGAGCGCTTCGCCTTCGCCACCGAGCTGCTGCGCCAGGAGCCCTCCGACGCCTACGCCGCGCTGCTCACCCCCACCTTGCGCTCGCTGATGCGCGACCGCGCGACGGAGCTCTCCGTGCCGCTGGACGCGCTCATCAAGCGCCTGCGCAACGTGAAGGAACCCGCGATGGCGGCGCTGCGCCTGGACCTGCACCTGCCCGCGGAGCCGGTCCTCCGCGCGTGGTCGGAGCTCCCCGAGTCGGAGCGGATGGTGACGCCGGTGCTGCGGGACAGGCACGACGCGGGCGCCCACGCGGTGCATGACGCCGTGGTGCTCCCGGGCCAGCGCGTGCTGCTCGCGCTGGGTGAGGCGGGCGCTCGGCTCGTGGGCCCGGACGGGCGGACCCTGGCCTGGTTCGACGTGCCGGCGTTCTCGCTGGTGCTCTCCTCGCAGGGGGACCGGGCGCTCGCGCTCGCACGCCGGGGCGACGTGTGGCGCCTGTCGAGGTTGGACCTGGTGGCGCGCCGGGCCACGCGCTGGTGCGACACGGAGCTGGGTGCGTGGGCCCCCACGTATGACGGGGACCGCTGGTTCGTCGCCGTGCGCGACACCGTGATGATGGTGGATGCGCTGGCGGAGGACCTGCGCTCGCTCTGGCGCGTGCCCCAGGTGGGCGGCGCGGTGGTGGAGGTGGCCGCCGACGCGCAGCACCTGTCCTTCCTCGTCCTGCACCTCTCCGCGGCCCAGGACTTCGGGCTGCTGGAGCGCTGGGGCTACGCCCTGGCGGGAGGCCCCACCCTGCGCCAGCGCGCGCACGTGCCACGCCTGTCCCGCGCGCCGGACATCCACGCGCTCACCCCGGACGGAGAGGTGGCGGCGGGGCGGCGCGATGTCACCGAGGAGGAACAGCTCCCCCCCTGGCCCGTCCTGCCGTCGTTCGTCGGGCGGCGCAACCACGCCATCCCGTGGAAGGATCCGTCGCGCGTGGGCATGGTGCTCGCGCACGCCTGGCACGTGACGCGGTTCATCGAAGGCTCGCTGCACACCGCCGTCCTGCGCGACCTCGCCGGACATCCGCGCGTGAGCTTCCAGTTCTCCGGCCTCCCGCCCCAGGTCGTCCGGCTCACCGACGACTGGTGCCTCGTCCACGACCTGCTCGGCCGGGTGGTGTGGGTGGACCTGCACTCCGGCGCGGTCCACGCCGTCCCGGTGGACTGAGCGTCCGGGCGGAAGCTCAGGCGCAGCGCAGGTGGCTGGGGATGATGACCATGCTCGCGGTCAGCGCGCACGCGGCGTCGTCCACCTCCAGCACCACCCGCACGCCCTCCACCGTCACCAGCAGCGAGGGCTGCTCGCTGTGCAGCGCCATCAACCACGAGGACGCCAGGGGCAGCTCCGTGGCCGCCAGCTCCGCGGCGCGCAGCAGGTGCACGCGCACCGCGTGGCGGATCGCGTCCGGCAGCGCATGCAGCGAATAGAGGGACTCGTCCGGCAGGCGCAGCGTGTACGGCATGCGCGGCGGCTCCGGCGTCCGGCGGGGCAGCTCGCGCACGCGCTCCGCCAGCTCCGACACCAGCGTCTCCGGCCGCGAAGGCTTGCGCAGGAAGCCCACCACCCCGCCCAGGGGCACCTCCGGCGGACCACTGGCGCTGGACATCATCATCACCGACAGGTGCCGCAGCCGGGCGTCCGTGCGCATCCGTCCGTACAGCTCCCAGCCGTCCACGCGCGGCAACATCAGGTCCAGCAGGACGAGGTCCGGGTGCTGGGCACGTGGCCGGTGGCGCAGCCAGCTCAACGCCTCCGCGCCGTCCGCCACGAGCGACACCACGAAGCCCGCTTCGCGCGCCGCCCGGCCCACGCCCTCCCGCCACGTCCGGTCATCCTCGACGAGCAGCAGGTGGTGGATGCCCATGGCCGACCTGGATTCCACCTGCATTCCTGTGTCGGGATGAAGCAGACCCAGGTCGAACGGGCCCCCCAGCGTTGGCTGCCCGACATTGTTGGGGGCGCACTGTTCTCCCCGGACGCCTCACGCTGGACATCGAAAATAACCGTCAGACTGTCTTGTTGCAGGGAGGGTGCAATGCACACCGTGGGGGCCGCCATGGCCTACCGCTTCCAGCTTGAACCGCAGGTGGTGCGCGCGCTCTGTGCGTGCCCGACGGAGGTGCGCGAGCAGCTCCAGGAGGAGCTGGGCGCGCTCGCCAGCCTGATGCCCGGAACACCCGTGCCCCTGCCCGCCAGGGAGGGCGCGGCGTTGCTGACCTGTGGCTTCCAGGTGCGCTACCGGCTGGAACCCGGGGAGGGCCTGCTGCGGTTGACCACCCTTCAGCCGCTCCGGGTGGTGCCTCCCCCGGCGTCCTGAGGGCGCGCACACGGTTCTTGTGGTGGTGGTGTGGGACGCCTAAGTCGGATGGGGCCTTTTTGGCCCCTTCCTTCCGTGAGCCCGCGCACCGTGCCCCACCAGCCCCTGGCCGATTTCCTCTTCGAGTCCCGCAACGTCCTCCAGGACGCGTGGATCCGCGAAGCGCCGGGCTCCGGTGATGTCTTCGCCCGCGTGCTCGACGCCGTGGCGGCCCGGCTGGCGAACCCCGGGGCGCGGGTTTCCGAGGACTTCGCGCGGGAGGCGGCGCTCCTCGTGCGGGGCCCCGACGGACGCCCCCGGGTGGCGGGCTACCGGCGCCTGCGGGAGACGGTGCTGCGGCTGTGGCGTGAGCGCTCCGGCGGGGACGCGGATCCGGAGCGGATGGAAGCCTTCCACGCGGCCGTGGACGCGGTGGAGGAAGCGGCGCTGGAGGCGTACGTCCAGGGGCGCCTGACCTCCGAGCGCGACGCGGCGGAGACCGGTGGGACGGACGGGCCCGGGCCGCGGCACTGGGAGGACATCTTCCTGCACCTGGGCGTGGGCGTGGGCGTGATGGACGCGGAGGACACCACGCTCGTGGCGGCGAACCCCGCGCTCGCGCGCATGCACGGACAGCCCGCGGAGGCGCTCAAGGGCCTGCGCCTGGAGGACCTGGTGGCGCCCGAGTCGCGCGGGGCGCTGCCCCGGCACATGGCCGCCGTCAGCTCCAAGCTGTCGCATGAATACGAGGCGCTGCACCTGCGCCGCGACGGCAGCCGCTTCCCCGCCTTCGTGCACGTGACGTCCCTGCGCGACGCCACCGGCCGCCGCGTGGGCCGCGCCGCCACGGTGCTGGACATCACCGCCCGGCGTCAGGCGGAAGCGGAGCGGCAGCGGCTGCTGGCCACCATCGAAGCGGAGCGCTCGCGGCTGTCGGCGGTGTTGGATCAGCTGCCCGCGGGCGTGCTCATCGCGGAGGCTCCCAGCGGCAAGCTGCTCATGGGAAACCGCGCGCTGGAGTCCCTGCTGGGCCAGCCGTTCCGTCCCGCCTCCAGCGTCGCGGACTACGACGTGGCCCACCAGATGTTCAGCGCGGACAGCCAGCTGTTGCCGGACGAGGCCTGGCCCATGGCGCGAGCGCTGCGCACCGGGGAGACGCGCACGGCGGAGCCCTTCCAGGTGCGGCGTCCGGACGGCACCACCGCGCACCTGCTGGGCTCCAGCGCGCCCGTGCGGGATGCGTCCGGCCACATCGTCGCGGGCGTCGTCACGCTGGTGGACGTCACCGAACGGCGGCGCGCGGAGGAGACGGCGCGCGAGGCGGCGCAGTTCGGTGAGCGGTTCATCGCCATCGTCAGCCACGACCTGCGCAACCCGCTCAACGCCATCCAGCTGTCCGTCACGAAGCTGCTGCACGGCGACGCGCTGCCGGAGCGCGACCGCAAGGCCGTGTCCCGCATCGCCCGCTCCGGCGAGCGGATGGCGCGGATGATCTCCGAACTGCTGGACTTCACCCGCAGCCGGCTGGGCGGCGGCATCCCCATCGAGCGCGTGCCCGGCGACCTGCGCGGCGTGGTGCGCCAGGCGGTGGACGAACTGGAGGCGGCGTGGCCCGACCGCACCCTCACGTTCCAGGCGGGTCCCGGCCGCTACGACGGCGCCTGGGACGCGGACCGGCTGCTCCAGGTGGTGAGCAACCTGGGCGGCAACGCGCTCCAGTACAGCCCACCGGACTCCCCGGTGCGCTTCACGCTGACGGACGTGGGAGAGCAGGTGGCGCTGGAGGTGCACAACAGCGGAACGCCCATCCCGCCGGACGTGCTGCCGCACCTGTTCAACCCCTTCCGGCGCGGCGGCGGCGGCAACACGCACGGCGGCCTGGGCCTGGGGCTCTACATCGTCGAACAGGTGGTGAAGGGGCACGGCGGGCGCATCGAGGTGCGCTCCCGCGCTTCGGAGGGCACCACCTTCCGCGCCCTCCTGCCGCGCGGCGCCAGTGCCCCGGTGCCCTAGTAGGCGGCGGCTAACTCGGACTGCGAGCGAAAGGGCTCCAGCGCGCGCATCAGGTCATCCAGGTCCAGCGGCTTCGGGATGGAGGCCCGGATGCCCTGGGGCACGGGCCGCGTGGCGCCCGCGCCCGACACGACGATGACGGGCAGGTTCTTGAAGCGCGGCTCCTTCTGGATGCGCTCCATCAACTCCCAGCCGCTCATCACCGGCATCATCAGGTCCAACAGCATCACGTCCGGCAGGGGCTGCCGCCGCAGGCGCTCCCACGCATGAAGGCCATTGCCGGCGACCTCGACGGCGAAGCCCTCCAGCGTGAGGAACTCCTCCAGCATCTCCCGGCTGTCGACATGGTCTTCCACGAGCAGGATGAGGCTTCGCATGGGCGCCTCAGCCTCCCCCCGCCCGGGTCCCCACGCAAAGTCCTTGTGTCCAGGGAACGTCCAACCCTGGACGGAAGGACTGTCCAATGTGAATCCGGCGGCACTGCGGGTGCCTCCCGGGGCAGGGGGAGGCTGCTTGGACCTCCCGGAAAAACGAGGATGGGGCCTCCCCCTTCCGCGCTCGGGAGCGCGGGAGGCGAAGACCCCACCGGGTGCTTCAGGCGCGAAGGCCGTGCGGCTCAGCCCTTGTAGTGGTGCACGGACATGATGGGGTAGTTCATCGAGCTGTAGCTGATGCGCTGGGAGCCGTCCGAGTTCACGTTGTTGGAGCCGATGAACTGGGCCTTGCCGTCCTTCCAGCCGGCGAACATCACCACGTGCTGGCCGCTGCCCACCTTCATGGAGACGACGTCGCCCGGCTTCGCGTCCTTGAGGTCCACGCGCTGGAAGTTCGGGTCCCGGTCCAGGTTGGCCTGGAGGGTCATCACGGAGGCGCTGTGCTGGCTGTCCTTGATCTGCCCGGCCTGCTCCAGGCACGCGGAGACGAAGTTGGCGCAGTTCACGTCGTTGGGGACCCAGTCCTCCATGTCCGCGCCCACGCCGCTGCCTTCCATCTTCAGCGAGCCGGCGTTCTTGCCCAGGTGCGACTGGGCAATCTCAAACGGGCTGCCACCGGGGCCCCGCGAGGCCGGGCCCGCGCCGCCCGGAGGCGCCGTCACGTTGCCCGAGCCGCTGGAGCCGCCCGTGCCGCCACCGGCCTTGGAACCGCCGCTGCCGGAGGTGCCGGGCTCGAAGGAGTCCTTGGAGCCGGGGATGTTCAGGCTCTTGCCGGCGTAGATGAGGTTCTTGTCCTTGATGTCCGGGTTGGCCTTCATCAGGTCGCCAACGCTGGTGTTGTAGCGCTTGGCCAGGGCCGAGAGGGTGTCGCCAGACTGGATGCGGTAGCTCATGTGGGGGGCTCCGGGTGGGAGCAGTGACCCGACCTCGGTCACCGGCTGCGATTGATTCCATTCTCGCCGTTCAAGAACCTGGGTTGCGTCCCCCACCTGCTTTTCCCTGAAAGCACGCACATGCAGGGGAAGGACACACCCGGGGCGGAATCCCCGTCACGAAAGCCCCACGCAGCGCTGACTTTTCCACCCCGGATGGATGCACGGGGTGGATGTCGCGGCGCGCAATTTCCCGGGATTTGCTAGCGGGCCTGCGCGTCATGCTTCTGGCGGGCGATGCGGCGGCTCAGGGCGTCCTGCTTCGCGTCGATGCGGGCGCGCTCGGAGGCGTCCAGGTGGCCGTCGTCGCGGCGGTCCTGGCGGATCTCCCGCTTCAGGGCGCGGTGCTGGCGCTCCAGGCGCGCGGCCTCGCGGCCGGTGAGCTCTCCGCTGCGCACGCCCTGGTGGATGCGCTGCTGCTGGTTCACCTGCCGCTGGTCGGCCTCCGCGGCCACGGCGGGCAGCGCTACCGTCATCCCCAGCACCGCCGCGAGCATCCCCAGTCCGTTGCGCTTCATGGTGTTCCTCCTCGAAACGCGCCGACGTCGTTGCCGGCGCAGCGTCCTTGAGGGGTTGAACCCGGGGGGCGCGCGGCGGTTGCG
>NZ_RAWI01000260.1 GCF_003612125.1 Corallococcus praedator | reverse complement strand
GCGCAGACAAGGCGGCGGGCCCCTGCTCCCCCGCCCCGACCTGCTCAAGGCGCTGTTCACCGCGCAGCGGGGGCTGGTGACGGACTACTTCTGGATCCTCATGCTCAACCGCATTGGAAGCGCGGTGCGCGCGGAGGAGTACCGCCACATCTCCGATTACGCGGAGCTGGTGACGGACCTGGATCCGAAGTTCCGGCAGGCGTACCTCTACGGAGGCCTCACCATCCCCGTCTACACGGGCAAGGGCGGCTATCTCAACACGGCGGAGTCCACGGCCCTGTTGCGCAAGGGCGTGGCGAACGTCCCGCACGACCAGCCCCTGACCTTCCAGCTCGCGTACAACCTGATGTTCTTCGAGCGGAAGTACAAGGAAGCCGCGGACCTCATCCAGGAGATGTCCCGGTGGGAGGGTGCCCCGCCCTACTACGCCGCGCTCGCGACGCGGCTGTACGCGCAGTCCGGTGACTTCGACGCGAGCATGTCGTTGACCCTCGCGCTGCGCGACAGCGCGGAGGACGAGGAATCGCGCGCCTTCTACGAGCAGCGCATCCAGGAGATCCAGCAGGAGCGCGTGCTCCGGGGCATCGACGCGGCCATTGCCCGCTACCGCGCCCGCGAGGGCCGCCTGCCCGACGCGCTGCCCGCGCTGGTGACGGCGGGCGACCTGCGAATGCTCCCCGCGGATCCGCTGGGCGGGGAGTTCTTCCTGGGCCAGGACGGCCGGGCCTACTCCAACGCCTCCAAGTTCCGGCTGGAGCTCATCGAGGACGAGAAGAACGAAGCCGGAGAGCGCATCCTGCCCAAGCCCCGGACGACCCAAGCGCCATGACGACTCCCAATCCTGACGCCCCTCCCATCCTGGCCCAGGGGCTCGCCAAGACCTACAAGGTCGGCTTCTGGTTCAACCGCACCGTGCGGGCCCTGCAGTCGCTGGACCTCCAGGTGGGCGCCGGGCAGATCTACGGCCTGCTCGGCCCCAACGGCGCGGGCAAGTCCACCACCATCAAGATTTTGATGAACCTGGTGCGCCCCAGCAGCGGGATCGCGCGCATCTTCGGCCAGCCCGTGGATGAGGCGTCCACCCGGCGGCTGGTAGGCTTCCTGCCGGAGAACCCCGCCCCGTACGAGTACCTCACGGGCCGGGAGTTCGTGACGCTGGCCGGACAGCTCGCGGGCCTGAGCGGCCAGGAGCTGGACGTGCGCGTCAAGGAGGTCCTGGGCGCGGTGGAGATGGCGGGCGCGGAGAAGCTGCAGATCCGCCGCTACTCCAAGGGCATGGTGCAGCGCGTGGCGCTGGCCCAGGCGCTGGTGAGCCGGCCGAAGCTGCTCATCCTGGACGAGCCGACGAGCGGGTTGGATCCGCTGGGCCGCCGCCAGATGCGCGACCTCATCCTGGCGGAGCGGGAGAAGGGCACCACGGTCCTCTTCTGCAGCCACATCATCCCGGACGTCGAGTCGCTGTGCGACCGGCTGGCGGTGCTGGTGGGCGGACGGCTGGTGCGCGAAGGCAGCGTCCGGGAGCTGGTGTCCGCGCAGGTGCCCACCGTGGAGGTCGTGGTGGAGGGCCTGGCGCCGGACGCGGTGAAGGGGCTGGGCATTCCCCTGGAGTCGCTCCAGGCGCTCGACGGCCGCGTGCTGCTCCAGGTGTCGGACGTGGACACGCAGCGGCTCTTGAGCGGCGTGCTGGGCGCCGGGGGCCGGGTGAACCAGGTGCAGCCGGCGCGGTTCTCGCTGGAGCAGCTGTTCATGAACGCGCTCAAGGAGTCCGGGCGCGCGTCCACCGTGGGCGGGGAGATCAATACATGAGCGCCTTCAGCGCGATGATGTGGAATGGCTTTCGCGAGGCGCGCCGCAACCGGGTGACGGTGGTGGTGGGCGTGTTCGCCGCGGTGGTGCTCTTGTCCTCCACGCTGGTGACGGAGGTGACGGTCGCCACGTTCGACCGCGTGCTGACGGACTTCGGCCTGGGGATGATGAGCCTCATCCTCGTCTTCCTGGCGGTGTTCCTGTCCAGCAGCCTGCTCAGCCGTGAAATCGAGCGGCGCACCATCTTCCTGGTGGTGAGCAAGCCCGTGTCCCGCACGCAGTTCCTGCTGGCGCGGCTTGCGGGCACCATGCTGACGCTGGGCGCGCTGCTGGCGGCGATGACGCTCGTCTTCCTCGGTCAGCTGCTGCTGTTCCGCGCGGAGATCACCTCCACGCAGCTGCTGGCGAGCGCGGGCCTGTGGTTCGAGCTGCTCGTCATCAGCAGCGTGGGCATCCTCTTCTCCAGCTTCGCGGGCCCGGCGGTGTCGGCCATCGCCACCACGGGCCTGTACTTCACCGGGCACCTGACGGGCGACCTCTACGCCATCGCCAGCCGCTCGGAGAGCACGTTCATCCAGGTGCTGGGCAAGACCGTCTATTACGCGCTGCCCAACCTGGAGCGGGTGAACTTCCGCCCGCAGGCCACGTACGCGCTGCCGGTGGACGCCAGCACCTTCCTGTCCGGCGCGGCGTACAGTGTCGCGTGGGCGGGCGTGCTCATCGCCCTGGCCACCGTCATCTTCGAGCGGCGCGACTTCCGCTGACGTTGAAGCACGGCGGCCCCGGGCTTCAGGCCCGGGGCGTCGGCTCGTCCAGTTCGTCGGTGAGGCCGTGCTTGGCCAGCCGGTAGCGGAAGGAGCGGAAGGACAGCCCCAGCAGCTCCGCGGCGCGCGTCTTCACCCCTTGCGCCTGCTTGAGCGCGGCCAGCAGGTGGCGCCGCTCGCTGTCGTCCAGGTGGCGCTCCAGGTTGAAGCCCGCCCCCATCGCGGGCTCGCCGGCCTCACCGGAGCGGGCCTGCGGCTCCGCCTCGCCGCGCACCGTGGGCGGCAGCGTCGTGGGCCCCAGCAGGTCCGAGTCCGACAGCGTGGCCGCGCGCTCCACCATGTTCTGCAGCTGGCGCACGTTGCCCGGGAACGCGTAGCGCTCCATCAGGGCCAGCGTCTCCGGGGCGAACCGGAGCGCCGGGCGGCCCAGCTCCTCCGACAGGCGCGCCAGGAAGTGGATCGCCAGCGGAGGGATGTCGTCCGGGCGCTCGCGCAAGGCGGGCAGCTCCAGGGTGATGACGTTGAGCCGGTAGAAGAGGTCCTCGCGGAAGCGCCCCGCCTTCACCTCCGCCTCCAGCCGGCGGTTGGTGGCGGCGATGACGCGCGCGTGGAAGGGAATCTCCGCCGCGCTGCCCACGGGCTTCACCTTGCGCTCCTGCAACACGCGCAACAGCTTCACCTGCGTGGACAGGGGCATCTCCCCCACTTCGTCCAGCATCACCGTGCCCTCGCCCGCGGACACCAGCAGGCCTGGGCGCTCGTGCGTGGCGCCGGTGAAGGAGCCCTTCATGTGGCCAAACAGCTCGCTCTCCAGCACGCCCTCGTTGAGGGCGCCGCAGTTGAAGGGCAGGAAGGGCTGGGCGGCGCGCTGGCCTCTCAGGTGGATGGCCCGGGCCACCAGCTCCTTGCCGGTGCCGCTCTCCCCCGTCACCAGCACCGTGCTGCGCCCCGGGGCCACCTTCTCCACCAGGTGCCAGAGTGCGCGCATGCGGGGGCTCGAGCCCACCATCAGCCCGCCCAGGCCCGGCAGCAGGCGCTCCTTCAGCGTGCTGTTCTCCTGGCGCAGCGCGCGCTTCTCCAGCGCCTTGTGCACCAGCAGCCGCAGCTCCTCGTTGTCGAAGGGCTTGCAGATGTAGTCGTAGGCGCCCTCCCGCATGGCCTCCACCGCGGAGGACGGGGTGCCGAAGGCGGTGATGAGCACCACCTCCGGCGGCTCCTTGCGCGCGCGGGCCGCCCGCAGCACGTCCAGGCCGCTGCCGCCGGGGCCCAGCTTCATGTCGGAGATGACCAGGTCCACGGAGTCCCGGGCCAGCACCTCGCAGGCGGGCGCCACCGCGGGCACGCTCGTCACCGCGTAGCCGTCCCGCACGAGGAGGATCTCCAGGTACTCGCGCATGGACAGCTCGTCGTCCACCACCAGCACGTGGCCGCGAGGGCCGCCTTCATGGAGCGCGCTCACAGAGGCAACCCCACCAGGAACTCCGTGCCTTCGGCCGGGTGCGACTTCACGCGGATGGTGCCGCCGTGCGCGCGGATGAGGGAGTGCGCGGTGGACAGGCCCAGCCCGGTGCCACCGCTGCGGGTGGTGAAGAACGGCTCGAACAGGTGTCCCATCATCTCCTCCGTGATGCTGCCGGCCGAGTCCCACACCCGAATCTGCGCTTCCTGGTCCGCGCGCGCCAGGGCCACGCGCACCGTGCCTCGCGCGCCCGCCGCCTGACAGCCGTTGCGCACCAGGTTGATGAGCACCTGGCGGAGCTGATCCGGATCCACCGGCGCCATCAGGGCCTGGGGCACCAGCACCTCCATGGACACCTCGCGCGTGAGGGGGTCCGCGCGCAGCATGTCCACCGTCTCCGACACGAGCGTGTCCAGCGCCACCGCCCTGCGCTGCGGCTCCGGCGGACGGGCGAAGCGCAGGAAGTCCTCCACCAGCCGCGCCAGCCGGTCCGACTCGCGCATGAGGATGCCGGTGAGCCGCTGCACCACCGCGTCCTTCGACTGCTCCTGGGCCAGCAGCTGCGCGGAGCCGCGCATGGCGGCCAGCGGGTTGCGCAGCTCGTGCGCGAGCTGCGCGGACAGGGTGCCCAGGCTGGCCAGCCGGTCCGTGCGCTTCAAGTCCTCCTCCATGCGCCGCAGCTCCGTGAGGTCCTGGAAGACGATGAGCAGCGCGCCCGCCTCGCCCTCCAGCGGCGACACCGACAGGCCCAGCACCCGCTTGCCCCCGGGCGTCTGCACCGGCAGCTCCCCGCGCGTGGAGCGCGGCGCCAGCGAGGCCACGCCCGGCAGCAGCTTCTCCAGGGGCTGGCCCAGGCAGGAGAAGTCGTCCGCCTGGAGGATGCCGCTGCCCGCGGTGTTGAGGAAGGTGACGCGTCGGTGGACGTCACAGGTGACGAGCCCCGACGGCATGGAGGACAGGATGAGCTGCTGCAGCCGCCCCAGCCGCCGCAGGTCCGCCTCGCTCTGCGACAGCGCGCCGCCCGTCGCGGACAGCTGGCGCGACAGGTAGCCGGACAGCACGGCGATGAGCACCAGCGCCAGCGCGTTGCTGCCCAGCACGAAGAGCACCCGCGCGGGTGAGACTTCGATGCTGCTCACCGGCGTGGTGAGCCGGATGATGAGCAGGAGCGCGGTGAAGGCGAACGTGGACACGGCCGCGGCCACCAGCGCGCCGCGCCAGTCCAACACCACCGCCGCGCCGATGACGGCCAGGCTGTAGAGGAACGTGAGCGGGGACTCCGCGCCGCCGCTCAGGTACACGAGCCCGGTGGCGATGAGCACGTCGCCCACCACCTGCACCGTGGCGTCCAGGCGCCCGGCGGTGCCCCGGCGCAGCCGGAGGCCCGTCACCACGGTGAGGAGGTAGGCGCCCGCGATGACCGCGAACGACAGCGAGTCCGCGCGGCTGGGCTCCTGCGCGGGCTGGGTCATCAACCGCACCACCGTCACGACGAGCGACAGGCTCGCCGCCACGGTGCGGAACAACACCAGCCACACCAGGCGCGAGCGCAGCCCGGGGGCCACGCTTCGCGCCGTGCTTCGTGCCACCGCGTTACTTGATTGCGCCGGCAAGCGAGAAGATGGGCAGGTACATGGCGATGAGGAAGCCGCCGACCACGCCGCCGAGGAACACCATCAGGATGGGTTCGATGAGCGACGTCAGGTTGCTGACGGCCGTATCCACCTCGTCGTCGTAGAAGTCGGCGATCTTGTTGAGCATGGTGTCCATGGCGCCCGTCGCTTCACCGACGCCAATCATCTGCACCACCATGGAGGGGAACACCTTGGTCTCCAGCAGGGGACCCGCGATGTTCTTGCCTTCGGCGATCTTGCCGCGCACGTAGTAGATGGCCTCTTCCACCGTGCGGTTACCGGCCGTCTTCGCCGTCACGTCCAGGGCGTCCAGGATGGGCACGCCGGAGGAGATCATCGTGCCCAGCGTGCGCGTGAAGCGCGCCACGGCCACCTTGCGGAGCACGTCGCCAAACAGGGGCAGCTTGAGGAACGTCTTGTCCCAGAACTTGCGGCCCCGGGGCTGGCGGTAGCTCCAGGTGAAGGAGAAGACGAGCGCGGCGATGCCGATGACGGTGTGGAGGAAGTACGCCTGGGCGAACTTCGACATGTCCACGACGACCTGCGTGGGGCCCGGCAGCTGCGAACCGAAGTCCGCGAACATCTTCTCGAAGACGGGCGTCACCTTGAGGAGCAGGAGCGCCGTCACGCCGATGGCCACCATGATGACCACCGTCGGGTAGGTCATCGCGCTCTTGACCTTGGCCTTGAGCTTCTCGGCCTTCTCCCGGTAGGCGGCGAGCCGGTTGAGGATGGTGTCGAGGATACCGCCGACCTCGCCCGCGGCGCACAGCTGGACGTAGAGCTCGTCGAAGACCTTGGGGTGCTCCTTCAGCGCGTCCGCGAAGGTGCTGCCCTGCTCCACCTTGTTCTTGATGGCGAACACCACCTTCTTGAAGGCGGGGTTGTCCATCTGGCTGGCGAGGATGTCCAGACACTGCACCAGCGGCAGACCCGCGTCGATCATCGTCGCGAACTGACGGGTGAAGATGAGGATGTCCTTGCCGACGACGCCGCCCATCCCGGGGATGGAGAGCTCGAAGTCCAGCGCGCTCTTCTTGCGGACCTTCGTCGGGTTGAGACCCAGGGACTTGAGGCGCGCGTTGACGGCCTCCACGTCCATGGCCTCCATCTCGCCCTTCTTGTTCTCCCCGCTCTTGGTCTTCGCCTCCCAGAGGAACTGGGCGGTGTTCTTCTTGGATGCTGTCGCCTTCTGCTGGACCGCTGGTGCCGCCATAACCTGGACCTCCGGGGAGGGCGCGAGTCTAACCCGCGAAATTCACGTCGGAAAACTAACGGGCTCCCGCTCCCCCGGCCGGCCGCTGGGCCCCGGGCTGGCCAGCGCCCGTCGCGAGGATGTTGCGCAGCTCCTCCGGGTCGGAAGAACGGCCGAAGGCCTCGTCCTGGGAGATGAGCCGGCGCGCCAGGAGGGCGGCCAGCGCCTGGTTGAACGTCTGCATCCCGTACTTCGCCTGGCCCACCTGCATGGACGAGTAGATCTGGTGGACCTTGTCCTCGCGGATGAGGTTGCGGATGGCGGGGTTGGGGATCATGACCTCCAGCGCCAGCACGCGGCCCGGACCGCCGACCTTGGACACCAGCGCCTGGCTCATCACGCCCTCCAGCACGAAGGAGAGCTGCGCGCGCACCTGCGGCTGCTGGTAGGGCGGAAACACGTCCAGCACGCGGTTGATGGTCTGCACGGCGCTGTTGGTGTGCAGCGTCGCGTAGCAGATGTGGCCCGTCTCCGCGATGGTGAGCGCCGCTTCGATGGTCTCCAGGTCTCGGAGCTCACCGACCAGCACCACGTCCGGGTCCTGGCGCAGGATGTACTTGAGGGCCGTCTTGAAGTTCTTCGTGTCCGCACCCACTTCGCGCTGGTTGACCAGGCAGTTCTTGTGCGGGTGCAGGTACTCGATGGGGTCCTCGATGGTCATGATGTGCTCATGACGCTCGGTGTTGATCTTGTCGATCATCGAGGCCAGCGTGGTGGACTTGCCGGAGCCCGTGGGGCCCGTCACCAGGATGAGGCCGCGCGGCTTCTTCACCAGCTCCGCCACCACCGGCGGCAGGCCCAGCTCCTGGAACGTCAGGATCTTGAAGGGAATCGTGCGGAAGGCGCCGGCGACGGCGCCACGCTGCATGAAGATGTTCGCGCGGAAGCGTGACAGGCCCTTCACGCCGAACGACAGGTCCAGCTCGTTCTCCTCCTCGAACTTGTGCTTCTGCGCGTCCGTGAGGATGGAGTAGCAGAGCTGCTTCGTCTCCACGGGGGTGAGCGGCGCCGTCTTGAGCGGGACGAGTTCACCGTCCACGCGCAGCTGCGGCGGCGAGCCGGTGGTGATGTGGAGGTCGGAAGAGCCCTTCTCGACCATCGCCTTCAGAAGCTGGTGCAGGTTGGCCACGGATGCGTGTCCTGTCGGGGGAAAAGGTGAAGAAGGTGTCTAGAAGCGGTCCGGCGCGGTGTTGCCCACGACCTCTTCGAGCGTCGTCATGCCGTCCATGAGCTTCTTGAGCGCGCTCATGCGAAGGCTGCTCATGCCCAGCCGGATGGCCTCCTGCTTGAGCTCCGCCGCGGAGCCGCCGTTGATGACCAGCTCCTTGAGGCCGTCCCAGAAGGGCATGACCTCGTAGATGGCCACGCGGCCCCGGTAGCCGCGGTCGTTGCACTCGCGGCAGCCGACCTTCTCGTACATCGTGAAGGTGCCCATCTTGTCCGGCGGGATGCCCGCGTCGATGAGGGCCTGCTCGTCCACCTTCTCCGCGGGGCGCTTGCAAGCCGGGCACAGCCGGCGCGCCAGACGCTGGGCGAGGATGAGGTTGAGCGACGCCGTCACGAGGAACGGCTCGATGCCCATGTTGAGCAGACGGCTGACGGTGCCGGGGGCGTCGTTGGTGTGGAGCGTGGAGAGCACGAGGTGGCCGGTGAGCGCGGCCTTCACGCCGATTTCCGCCGTCTCGAAGTCGCGGATCTCACCGATCATGATGATGTCCGGGTCCTGGCGCAGGAACGAGCGCAGGCCGGCGGCGAAGTTCAGGCCGATGTCCTCATGCATCTGCACCTGGTTGATGCCGGCGAAGTTGAATTCGACCGGGTCCTCCGCGGTGCAGATGTTGGTGCCCACGTCGTTGAGGCTGGCGAGCGCGGAGTACAGCGTCGTCGTCTTGCCGGAGCCCGTGGGGCCCGTCACCAGCACCATGCCGTAGGGCCGGTCGATGGCCTCCTTGAACCAGGCCAGGGGCGTCGCGTCGAAGCCCAGCTTGGTCATGTCGAGCTGCAGGTTGCTCTTGTCGAGCAAGCGCATCACGACCTTCTCGCCGAAGAGCGTGGGACACACGCTCACGCGGAAGTCCATCTCCTTGCCGCCGCCAATCTTGATCTTGATGCGACCGTCCTGCGGCAGGCGGCGCTCGGAGATGTCCAGCGACGCCATGATCTTCAGACGGCTGGTGATGGCGTTGCGCAGCTTCATGGGCGGGCGCATCACCTCGTACATCACGCCGTCGATCCGGAAGCGGACCCGGAAGTCCTTCTCGTACGGTTCGATGTGGATGTCGGACGCGCGCTTCTTGATGGCGTCCATGAGGATGAGGTTCACCAGCTTGACCACGGGCGCGTCGTCCGCGGCCTTGGCCATCTCATCCAGGTTCTCCTGCTCCTCCTTGGCGACCTCGATGTCGTCGCCCACGTCGCCGACGATGTCCTCCATCGAGGGGCCCTTCTCGGCGTAGTAGCGCTCGATGGCCTCGCGGATGGAGATCTCCGAGGCGACGACGGCCTCGATGTTGTAGCCGGTGAGGAACTTCAGGTCGTCCACCGCGAAGATGTTGGACGGGTCGCACATGGCGACGATGAGCGACGGGCCCGCGCGGTTGACCGGGATCACCAGGTGCTTCTCGGCCACTTCCTTGGGCACGAGCTTGATGATGTCCGGATCAATGTCGAAGTCCTTCAGGTTGATCGCGGGGACGCCGTACTGCTTCGACAGGAAGTCGGTGAGCTTCGACTCCTCGATGGCGCCCGTCTTGATGAGCGCGGTGCCGATGCGGGCACCGCTCTTCTGCTGCTCCTCCTGCGCCTTGCGGAGTTGCTGGACGGAGATGAGGTTCTCGCGCACCAGCAATTCACCGAGTCGACCGGACATTTCTGGGATGCCTCTTTGAGCGTGAGGAGGGGACGGCCAGACCCCCGGCCATCGCGGGGACCTTGAGGGGGATGAGGGGTGCGACAGGGGCCTGACGCCCTGGCACGGATCCTCACGGATTAGAGGAAACCGATGCGCGGCCTGTCAAGGCGCCCCCGCGTGCCTCCTTGCTGTCCGCTGCCCCAGACCCGGACGCGCCGTCCTTCACCGAGGAAGGCGTCCGGCGTGGCGGAAAAACGGCCCTTCCGTCACCCGTCGCCGCGGGCCACCACGGTGCGGGCGGCCTCCACGTCGCGTTTGATTTGACCCACCAGCTCCGCCGCGGAGCCGAAGCGCTGTTCGGGCCGCAGGCGCTCCAGGAACTGCACCCGCAGCTCCTTGCCATAGAGGTCGCCGGTGAAGTCCAAGAGGTGCGCCTCGATGGTGACCTCCGTGCCGCCGAAGGTGGGCTTCACCCCGATGTTCGCCGCGCCCGGCCGCCACGGGCCGTCCGCTTCCGAGTGCAGGCGCACCCGGATGGCGTACACGCCGGGCGCGGGCCGCAGCTCGTTCTGCGTGTCCACGTTGGCGGTGGGAAAGCCGATGGTGCGCCCCCGCCCCGCACCGGCCACCACGGTGCCATCCAGGTCGAACGGGCGGCCAAGCAGGCGCCGGGCCGCTCCCACGCGTCCTTCCAGGATGTATTCGCGGATCCGCGAGGACGAAGCGACGACGCCATCCACGTGCACCGGCTGCACGATGTGGACCTGGGCGCCGCGCTTCGCCGCGGCCTCGCGCAGGGTGGTGACGGTGCCCGCGCGGTGGGCGCCGTAGGTGAAGTCGCTGCCCACCACCACGTGGCCCACGCCCAGGGTGTCCAGGAGCGCGGCCTCGAAGTCCGCCGGGGAGTTGCGCGCGTAGTCGCGGGTGAAGGGCTGCACCACCACGCTGTCCAGGCCGCAGGTGGCCAGCAGCTCCAGCTTGCGCGGCAGGAGGGTGATGAGCTTGGGCGCGAGCTCCGGCTGGAGCACCTTGCCCGGGTGGGGCTGGAAGGTGAGCGCGGAGGCGACAGCGTGGCGCAGCCCTTCCGCGAAGAGGGCCTGGTGGCCCACATGCACGCCATCGAAGTTGCCCAGCGCAACGGCCTGCCCCTGGAGCTGGCGGCCTGCCTCGGGCACCGACTGGAAGACCTTCATGGCCCTTCCCTATACCACCCCGCGCGCTTTTGCCCTGGCCAACCCACGCGGCTCCATGGTTAGAGGCGCCCGCTCCCGCCATGCGCCCTGCCCTGCTCCCCGAACCGGTCGGCCTCAAGTTCGTCCCCCTGGAAACGCCCCCGGACTGGGACGCGGAGTTCGGCTTCACCGGTCCCCTGGAGCTCGAAATCGGCTCGGGCGCCGGAGGGCACGCGCTGGAGTACTGCCGCCGCAACCCCGGCGTGCGCTTCATCGCCTTCGAGTGGCGCAAGAAGTACGCGCGCGACACGCAGATGCGCGGGGAGAAGCTGGGCCTGAAGAACCTGCGCGTCATCGAATCCGACGCGCGCTTCGTGGTGCCGCGCATCATCGCCCCCGGCACGCTGGACTGCATCCACCTCCAGTTCCCCGACCCCTGGTGGAAGCGCTCCCACGCGAAGCGGGCGGTGGTGCAGCCGGACTTCGCGAAGCTGATGCTGGGCCTGCTCAAGCCCGGCGGCCGCTTCGACATGCGCACCGACGTGCAGGACCGCGGCGTGGCCATGCTGCGCATCCTGGAGGAAGCGGGCTTCCACAACCCGCTGGGCACCGGCGTCTTCCATCCGTATGACCCGGAGGAGGTGCCCTCCACCCGCGAGCGGCGCTACCTGGCGTCCGGAGAACCCGTCTACCGTGCACGGCTGGTAAAGCCCGTTCCGTAGACCCGCCAACGTCCCGGCCGGGCGGCACCGGGCGGGCCTTGGCAGCGGCCCCGCGCGCAGGTGAGAATCGACCTGACGGGTCCCTGCACCGGGGGACACTTGTGAAGTGGGCACGACCGCACTCCAGGGGGGCGGGCACCTCATGCCGGAAGCCGAGAGGAAGAGGATGCTGGAGGTCGCCCGGAGGAGCGGGCCCGCGAACGACTTCTCCGGCCGCACCGTGCTCATCGTGGACGATGATCCGGCCCAGGTGAAGCACGTGCGCGAGGGCCTGGCCCCGCACGGCTACGTGTTCAAGGAGGCGCTGGACGGGGCGCAGGCGCTGTCGGCCATCCGCGCGGGCCGGCCGGACCTCATCGTGATGGACGTGGAGATGCCGGGGCTGGGCGGCGTGGAGGTGTGCCGCATCGTCAAGGCGAACGCGGGCGAGGGCGGCTTCGGCTTCATCCCGGTCATCCTGATGACGGCGCGGCAGGCGGCGGGCAAGGTGGAGGGGCTGGAGCTGGGCGCGGATGACTACCTGGTGAAGCCCTTCGACATGCTGGAGCTGGGCGCGCGCGTGAAGTCGATGCTCCGGCTCAAGGCGCTGCAGGACGCGCTGGTGGAGAAGAACCGGGAGCTGGAGTGGGCCAACCGGGAGCTGGACCGGCGCCGGCAGGAGCTGTTGGCGCTGAGCCGCACGGACGCGCTCACGGGCCTGTTCAACCGGCGCTACTTCGAGGAGCGGCTGAGCGAGGAGTTCATGCGCTCGCGAAGGTATCGCTCCCCCCTGTCGCTGGTGATGCTGGACATCGACCACTTCAAGAACATCAACGACTCCTACGGTCACCCCTTCGGGGACGAGGTGCTGCGCGCGGTGGCCCAGACGGCCCGGAACACGCTGCGCGAGGTGGACCTGCTGGCCCGCTACGGGGGCGAGGAGTTCATTGCCCTCTTGCCGGAGGCGGCGCCCCAGGACGCGCTCCGGGCGTGCGAGCGGGTGCGGGAGGCCATCGAGAAGCTGGAGCTGCCCTGGCAGGGGCCGGGCGGGGTGACCCAGATGGTGAAGCTGACGGCCTCGCTGGGGGTCGCCACGGTGCCGTCGGACGACCTGCAGGAGACCGAGGCGCTGCTGCGCGCGGCGGATGTGAGCCTGTACTCCGCCAAGGGGACGGGACGTAATCGCGTCCATCAGCACGCGGCTTGAAGCAGCTCGCGCTTCCCCACGGCGGCGCTTTGACCTAAACCGGAGGCTCCATGCGCCCGCTCGCGACGACGACCTGGCTGCTGCTCGCCCTGTTTGCCCTGGGCGGCTGCAACCGGCTCCAGCCGGACTCCCCCGTGGGGGCCTACCAGACCTTCCACCGGCACGTGCAGCGAGGCGAGCTGCCCAAGGCCTATGCGGGGCTTTCCCAACCCACCCAGTCCAACCTGAAGGCCCAGGCCCAGAAGGTGAGCGACGCCTCCGGCGGCATGGTGAAGCCGGAGCCGCTGGCGCTGTTCTTCGCGAATGTCCCCGTGCCCCCCGATGTTCAGGAAGTCTCGCTGCTCCGCCAGGAGGGCGACGAGGCGACCCTGGTCGTGCGCTCGGCGGGAAGGTCGGGCGAGGTCCGGATGGTGCGGGAGCCGTCCGGGTGGAAGGTCGACCTCTCAGCATCCCCCCAGCCGTGAGCCCGGGCATGCCCGGACCCCGCGCATCAGGTAACGTACAACCGTGAACGACAGGAAGACACGGCGGGTGGTCCCCGCAGTCGAAGTCATCCGGAGGCCGGGCACTCCCGGCAGTGGTCCGGTGACTCCGTCCTCGGCCGCCCCCTCCCCCC
>NZ_RAWI01000025.1 GCF_003612125.1 Corallococcus praedator | reverse complement strand
GGGCCACATGGGGGTGAAGATCGCGCGGGCGCTGGGCGCGCACGTCGTCGTGTTCAGCCAGTCCGACAGGAAGCGGAAGGACGCGCTCCGGCTGGGGGCGCATGAGCTGGTGGTGTCGTCGAACCCGGAGGAGATGGCCGCGCAGGCAGGCAGGTTCGACCTCATCCTGGACACCGTCTCCGCGGTCCATGACGTCAATGCCTACCTGGGACTGTTGAAGCGCGACGGGCACCTGTCCGTCGTGGGCGTGCCTGAGCGGCCGCTGGAGGTCTCCGTCCTCCCGCTCCTCATCAAGCGCCTGGGCTTCTCCGGCTCCTCCATCGGGGGGCTGCCGGAGACGCAGGAGATGCTCGACTTCTGCGGCGAGCACGGCATCGTCTCCGACATCGAGTTGATTCCCATCCAGGACATCAACCATGCCTTCGAGCGATTGCGCCGGGGCGACGTGAAGTACCGCTTCGTCATCGACCTGAAGAGCCTCCGGTAGCGCGGGCAGGCTCCAGGCGCGCGGAATCAATTCGGAAGCTTTCCTACATACTGCATCCTGATTCCGTCTGTTTCGCGCGAACGCGGCGGCGCCCATCCTTGCTGGCATCACGCAGGGAACCACTTCCAGGAGCCACGCCCCATGATTCCCGTTCGAGGTTACGCAGCACAGGACGCCCGCTCGCCCCTCACCCCATTCCAGTTCGAGCGCCGCGAGCCCGGCCCGCGCGACGTGCAGCTTGAAATCCTCTACTGCGGCGTCTGCCACACGGACCTGCACATGGCCCACAACGACTGGGGCGTCTCACCCTACCCCCTGGTGCCGGGACACGAAATCGTGGGCCGCGTGGTTCGCGTGGGCCGCGACGTGACGAAGCTCAAGACAGGGGACCTGGCAGGGGTCGGCACCATGGTGGACTCCTGCCGCACCTGTGAGGACTGCAAGGACGGCCTGGAGCAGTACTGCAAGGTCAGCGGCGTCCTGACGTACGGCGGCCGGGAGAAGGACGGGAAGACGGTCACCCAGGGCGGCTATTCGGAGACCGTCGTGGTGGACGAGCACTTCGTCCTGAAGGTCCCCGCGAACCTGGACCCGGCGGCCGTCGCGCCGCTCTTGTGCGCGGGCATCACCACGTACTCACCGCTGCGCCACTGGAAGGTGGGCCCCGGGATGCGCGTGGGCGTGGTGGGGCTGGGCGGACTGGGCCACATGGGGGTGAAGTTCGCGCGGGCCCTGGGCGCGCACGTCGTGGTGTTCAGCCACACCGACCGCAAGAAGCAGGATGCGTTCCGGCTGGGCGCGCACGAGGTGGTGGTGTCCTCGAAGCCAGAGGAGATGGCCGCCCAGGTGGGCAAGCTGGACTTCATCCTGGACACCGTCTCCGCGAACCATGACGTCAACGCCTACCTGGAGCTGTTGAGGCGCGACGGACACCTGGTGCTGGTGGGTTTCCCGGCCAGGCCCCTGGAGGTCACCGCCGTCTCGCTCCTGTCCCGGCGCGCGAGCTTCTCCGGCTCCGGTTCGGGCGGACTGCCGGAGACGCAGGCGATGCTCGACTTCTGCGGCGAGCACGGCATCGTCTCCGACATTGAGCTGATTCCCATCCAGGACATCAACGACGCCTTCGAGCGACTGCACCGGGGCGACGTGAAGTACCGCTTCGTCATCGACATGAAGAGCCTGACGTAGCGCGGGCTCGTCAGCCCCACCTCACGCCTGCGGGTGCACCTGGGGCCGGGCCTGTCCACGCAGCTTCACCACCTGGTACGTGGCGCCTGAGAGAAACGCCACCAGCAGGGCCGCCAGCGCCGACTGCACCAGCGGGGACTGCGGGCTGTCCGCGAGGGGCTGGCTCGCGGGCAGGCGGGTCAGCGTCTCATTGATGCCCGGCACCAGCAGCACCATGAAGCTGGCGGAGTAGGTCAGCATCCGCACGTAGGTCGTGGCGCGTCCGTCCCCCGGCTTGGGAGCGAACGCCCCCACCGCCATCAACAGCAGCGCGAGCAGGCCCAGCCCATGGCCCGGGTTGAAGCCGCCCGTGCTGGAGAGCCCGAAGGACGTCACCACCGACGTCACCATGCTGACGACGTAGGCCTTGCCCAGGCGGTTCGCGGGATCGATGCGCCCGTCGCGCAGGAAGGCCCAGACGCCGAAGACGATGGGGGGCAGGCTGACCACGGTGTGGAGGATGCCAAGCAGGGACATGGGGTTCGCCATGGGAGGACTCCGGACAGCAATGGGATTGGAAATCAGGCCAGCAGGTATTCGCGAATCATCACGCGGGCGCGGTGCAGGCGGCTCTTCACCGCGGGCACGTCCAGCTCCAGGCGCTCGCCAATCTCGCGGATGGACAGCTCTTCGAAGTCACGCAGCAACACGACCTGCACGTAGTGCGGAGGCAGCGACTCCAGCGCCGCCGCCAGGTCCATCCGCAGCGAGTCCGGCGTGTGCGCGGCCATCCACTGGTCGACGAGCGCCTCTTCGTACGGGTCCTGCTTGAAGGCCACGCGGCCCAGCCGGCGGCACTCGCGCTGCACCACCTTGAACATCCACCCGGAGAACGAGGCCAGCTTCCGGACCGCGCCCAGGTGACGCGCCATCACGAGCAGCGCTTCCTGGACCGCGTCGTCCACGTCGCTGATGAGGCAGCGCTGCTGCGCGTACCGCCGGAGGTTCGGTTGATAGACCTGGAGCAGCCGGGCCAGCGCGTCCAGGTCCCCGGCATGGGCCGCGACCAGCATCGCGTTGGGGGGTGTGGGCGAATCCATGGCGCGCCTTCGAACCTCGTGCGGTGGGGAAAATCCCCTTCGCAGGATAAGAGGCAGCCAGCGGGCGAATGGATTCGCGGCCCTGATTCTTTTTTCCGGCCCCTGGGCGCCAGGACACCCAACCCCTGGGAACCCCAGGGGTTTTCCCCACCCTGGCCCCGGCGTCTTCAGCGCCAGAGGTTGGTGCGCGCCAGCTCCAGCACCTCATTGGTGCGGCCGTTGAGCAGCGCCTTCACGCCGAACAGCGTGAAACCCGCGGCCATGGAGGCGGTGATCTTCGGGGGCATCACCAGCTCCGCCTTGCTGACGACGGCGTCCACCAGCACCGGCCCGGGCGTCGCGAGCGCCTGCTGCACCGCCGCGTCCACGTCCCCCGGGTCCTCCACGCGCAGGCCCTTGATGCCCACGGCCTCCGCCAGCTGCGCGAAGTTGGGATTGCGCAGGGCGGTGCCCACGTCGAGCATGCCGCCCACCTGCTGCTCCATCGCCACGAAGCCCAGGGAGCTGTTGTTGAAGACCACGACCTTGATGGGCAGCCCCAGTTGCACGAGGCTGATGAAGTCCCCCATCAACATCGTGAAGCCGCCGTCTCCGGAGAAGGAGATGACCTGCCGGTCCGGGAAGGCCTTCTGCACGCCAATGGCCTGCGCCAGCGCGCTGGCCATGGAGCCGTGGTTGAACGAGCCCACCAGCCGTCGCTGGCCCTTCATCGTCGCGTAGCGCGCGGCCCACACCGTGGGCAGGCCCACGTCACAGGTGAAGATGGCGCTGTCGGACGCCTGGAGGTCGAACGCGCGGGCCACCTGCGGCGGGTGGAGGGGCTTCTTGCCCACCGTGCCCCGGCCCAGCCCGTCCAATTCCTCGCGCGTCTTGCGGTAGTGCGCCAGCGCGCGCTCCAGGTGCTTCGTGTCCTTCTTCGTTTCGATGCGGGGCAGCAGCGCCTGGACCGTGGCGGCCACGCTGCCCACCACGCCCAGGTCCACCCGCGTGCGCTTGCCGATGTTCTCCGCGCGCAGGTCCACCTGGATGATGTGGGTGTCCGCCGTGTCCGGATAGAACTGCCGGTAGGGGAAGTCCGTGCCCAGCATCAGGAGCACGTCGCAGTCGATCATCGCCCAGTAACCGGACGCGTAGCCGATGAGGCCCGTGAGGCCCACGAAGTGCGGGTTGTCCTTCTCCACGTGCTCCTTGCCCCGGAGCGCGGAGACCACCGGCGCCTGGAGCTTGCGCGCCAGCTCCACCACCTGCGCTCCCGCGCCCTCGCAGCCCGCGCCACACAGCAGCGTCACGCGCGCGCCGCTGTTGAGCAGCGAGGCCATCTGCTGCACCTGCTCCGCGGAAGGGGTCACCTGGGACGGGGACATCGACAGGGATTCCGGCGTGGGCGCCCGAGCGTCCTCCGCCTTCTGGAGCGCGACGTCCCCGGGCAGCACCACCACGGACACGCCCCGCTTGCCCACGGCGTTGCGGATGGCGATCTCCGACGTGCGTTGCATCTGGTTGGCCGCGGAGACGAGCTCGCAGTAGTGGCTGCACTCGCGGAAGAGCGACTCCGGATGCGTCTCCTGGAAGTAGCCGGTGCCCAGCTCCGAGGACGGAATCTGCGCCGCGATGGCCAGCACCGGCACCCGGCTGCGGTGACAGTCATAGAGGCCGTTGATGAGGTGCAGGTTGCCGGGGCCACAGCTTCCGGCGCACACGGCGAGCTGCCCGGTCAGGTGCGCCTCCGCGCCCGCCGCGAAGGCCGCGGCCTCCTCGTTGCGCATGGAGACCCATTCGATGTCACCGCGCTTGCGCAGGGCTTCGGTGAGGGCGTTCAGGCTGTCGCCCACCACCCCGTAGATGCGCTTCACCCCCGCGAGCGCCAGCACTTCCGCGAACTGGTCCGCCACCGTCTTCTTCATGGTCCACACCTCGCCAGGGCCCGGTCACCGCACGGCGAAGAAGATGTGCACCCTTCCCATACCCGGCGACCGGGCTGGCGGGCGTTGCCAACGCAAGGCTGGCTGCCCGCCCGGTCCGCTCAGGCCGCGCGGCTCAGGGGAAGCCGCTGAGGACAATCTTTCCCACGGTGCGGCCGGTCTCCACGGCCGCGTGCGCGCGCCGCAGGTTGGCGGCGGTGATGGGGCCGAAGTCCTGCACCATGGTGGTCTTGAGCGTGCCCGCGTCCACCAGGTCCGCCACGCTGTCGAGCAGCCGCTGCTGGGCGAGCGGATCCGCGTTGAAGAGCGCGCGGGTGAACATGAGCTCCCAGTGGAGCGCCAGGCTCTTGCGCTTCATCGCGGACACGTCGAGCGGCGACTGGGGGTCGTCGATGATGCCCAGTTGTCCGAAGGGCGCCATCGCCTCCACGAGCTGCGCGAAGTGCTGCTCCGTCGCGGTCAGGGCCAGGACGTAGCGGACGCCCTCCGGCGCCAGCGCCAGGACCTGCTTCGCCAGGGGCTGCCGGTGGTCCACCACATGGTGCGCGCCCTGCCCGGTGCACCACGCCACGGTCTCCGGACGCGACGCAGTGGCGATGACGGTGAGGTTCGTCAACTGACGGGCAAGCTGGGTGGCCAGGGAGCCCACGCCGCCCGCGCCGCCCACGATGAGCAGCGCATCCTTCGGGGCACCCTTGTCCCGGGACACGCCCAGCCGCTCGAACAGCAGCTCCCAGGCGGTGATGGAGGTGAGGGGCAGCGCGGCGGCCTGCGCGAACGACAGGCTCCTGGGCTTGCGTCCGACGATGCGCGCATCGACGACGTGCAGCTCGGAGTTGGTGCCCGGCCGGGCGATGGAGCCTGCGTAGTAGACCTCGTCCCCGGGACGGAAGCGCTTCACGTCGGCGCCCACGGCCTCGACGACGCCGGCGGCGTCCCAGCCGAGCACGCGCGGCTCGGTCTCCACCTTCGCCTTGGGGGCACGTACCTTGGTGTCCACGGGGTTGACGGACACCGCGTGCACGCGCACGAGCAGGTCGCCGGGGCCGGGCGTGGGCGTGGGCAGCGCCACGTCGACGAGGGCCTCGGGATGGTCGCTGGGGAGGTACTTGTAGAGGGCAACGGCTCGCATGGGATTCTCCTTGCGTGCCAACATCGTCCTGAAGGTGGATGCGGACAAGTACGCACTATTTCGGCCAATAGGCACGAAAAGGGAACCATGGCCCGGCACAAGACCTACGAGTGCTCCGCGGGATGCCCCGTGTCAGCGACGCTCGATTTGATTGGCGGCAAGTGGAAGGGGCTCATCCTCTACCACCTGCTGGACGGCACGCTGCGCTTCGGGGAGCTGCGCAAGCACATCCCGGACGTGACGCAGCGGATGCTGACCCAGCACCTGCGCGAGTTGGAGGCGAGCGGGCTCGTGCACCGGCAGGTGTACGCGGAAGTCCCGCCGCGCGTGGAGTACAGCCTCACCGCGCAGGGTCAGACGCTGCGCGAGGTCATCCTCACCCTGAAGCACTGGGGTGAGGCGTATCTGGGGCAGAAGAACCGCAAGCGGACGCTGACCGCCGTGGCCCGCTGACGCTCGCCTCACGGACCATGCAACACCCCTTCCCGCAGCAAGCAAATCCTGGGCAGGTGCGAAGCCATTCATCGCTGCGTCACGGCCAAAGGCTTCCATCTGGCAAAAGTGTCCAGGATTTTTCGAAACCATTGGTGATTGACGTCTCCGCACCATTTTTCTTGCATGCGATCAGCAGGAACCCTCCTTCATTGGGGGGCAGGCCCGCCAGTTCGAGTGCACGCACAAGAGTTTTTTCAGCATCCGCACCGTTGACGAATGCCTCCTGACAAGCCATGGGTGCGACCGCATGCACCCGATACAGCCACCGGATCTCGTGATTTTCCAATCTCATCCTCATCAAGAAGAACAACGCGAACACCAGCGAGACACTGGCGACGACGCGTGACCAGCCGCGCATCTGAAAATACATGGCAACAACAGCCAACACCACGGCGATGGCTACTGCATAGCAGTCGAGATTCAATAGATGCCGGAAGCCTCCTGGCAAGGGGATGAGCAGCCCTCCCCCCGCCAGAATCATGAGCAGCGTCACAACCGGTACTGCGCGCCATCCGAACCAGCGCACCAGCATTTCCTTTCATCGAGACCGCACGGCTTCACTGCCCTGTCCATGACTCCACTGGCATGGTCCATTGTGGCTCCGCCGTCATATTGGTGCCAGTGGGGCCCTTGTTTACCTTGGACAAGGCATCTGCCTCGACTTCGTCGGCCGGAATGAATTGGTAGTTGGGAGCCCGCTCAGACGAGGTCGCTCCAAGGTTGCCAAGAAACATCTCCATCTGCTCCGCCAGCGACTTCTCCGACGTTGGATCGAAGTATGCCGCCCCGAACTGGGCACCATACAGGTCACTGGGAAGATCTTCGTACGAATACCGAGACGGAATTCCATTCCTTCTGTAATTATCCGTCTCCTCCTGCAGCTTTCCTAGGTCAATCGTTCTCTGAATCGCACGCGGAACCGCATTCGGCGCGCTCTTCCTCTCCTCCTTATGCTCATAAGCCAATCCTGCATAAAAAACGAAATGATTCATATCAATCCAACCCCCGTGCTCCGTATAAACATATCGATTCACGAAGTCCTGGGTGAACCCCGTATTCCTGGGGCTGACATTTCCCATGGATGTAACTCTTATCATCGACAAATTCACCAGACGAGCCTCAGCGGCCTCTCCAACCTCACGTCCTTTATTTGTCTCGAACTCCGCTCGAAAGCCCGCAGCAGTTCCCGCTTGGTTCCGGACCGGTTCGCGACCATCCGGGTCCCAGTAGATCGTCGGATTCTGACGGACGTACTGATAAGGGTGGAGATCCCAGGGCTGCGCGAGGAACTTTGGATCCGGACTCTTCATCGGAGGATCCGGGGTCAGCCAGAGCGCCAGCTCCGGGGCCATCCACCGCGCACCGTGGTCACTCCAGCCCGTGTGGGGGTCCGTCAGATTGTTGAGTGCGTTGAGCGGCTCCTCCCCATGGTCCACCGTCCCCACCGCGCTACCGCCTCCCACGAACTCCCGGTACGCATCGACAGGCGCTCCGAAGGACTCATAGCGTCGCTCTTCCTGCACGCTGCCATCCGCCCGGGTGATGAGCACCGGCCCCGGACTCACGCCTCCCTGGAAGTAGAGCGTTCCTGTCGCGGTCCACACCGCTTGCCGCCGAATGGCGAGGCTCGACGCTCGAACGCCCGACTCACACCCCAGGCCCAACACCGCCACGGCCAGCACGCCCGCCGTCAGTCGCTGCCAGCGTGAACGGGAGGAAGACCGCGACAGGGCCACCGAGGCCATCAGCACCAGCGTCCCCAGCAGCAGTCCTCCAAGCCCACGTCCCACGACCTGATCCAGTTCCGCCTCCCTCGGCCATCCCACGCCAGGCAACCCCGCGAGCTGTCCCCCCGCCGTCGCCTCGTAGGCGATCCGCACAACGGTGCGCTCTCCCGAAGAAAGGTATCGCTCCCGGATACCATTGGGTCGCTGCGTGACCTGGGGTGAGAACCAGTACTGCGTCTCCCCCGTCGGGCTCTCCGTCCGCACGCGCAGGCCGGTATACCCATACGCATGCTCCACGACCTGGGAGGCGCCCCCCCCGGTCCCGGGGAGCGTCACCGTCGCGAGCTGATCCAGGCCGTTGTACGTCATCAAGCGTCCCCCCTGACGTACCTGCCGGCCCGCAGCGTCGTAGTCCATCAGGGTGTCGCCCGAGGCCGCGACGACGCGGGTGAGCTGCCGGGGTCCGAAGCCACGTTCCCCGAAGTGGAACGTCCCCGTGAGGATGCCCAGCGCAGCGGGCCCACTGGCGTTGCGACCCACCATGTTCTGCAATCCGTCGTATTCGTACCCGAACAGGTACGAACCGGCCCCCTGCCCCAGCGTACCGCCCGGATCGGGCACCGCCCCCAGGATGGCATCCGTCAGACGCGCCGCCGTGTCGTAGCTGAAGACCGCCGAGTGGTTCAGTCCCCGCCCATCCGTGTCCGTCACCGTCAGCGGTGCGGCATACGCGTTGCGCGTCAGCGTCACGTCATACAGCGAGATTCCCAGCGCATTCACCGTCTGCATCCGGGAGGCGAAGCCCAGGACATCCCGCTCGTAGAGCTGGCGTACACCGTTTCCGTATTGCTCTTCGAGCACCCGGCCCGCGGCGTCCATCTGGAGCGCCTGCCAATACGTCCCAATCCCCATGGCACGCCCGGCTGCGTCGTAAGACCTGGGGATGACCATACCATCCACCTTCGACTCCAGCAGGAGTCCCGAGGGGCTGTAGGTCGCCTCCTCCATGGACGTCTCACCGTCGATGACACGCTGCTGGAACACCGTGCGCCCGAAGGCATCGTAGCGCAGGTGCGCCGCGCCGTAAGGCTCCTCCACCCAGGCCAGTCGGCCAGCCACACCGCCCAGCGCCGAGCCATCCTGGTTCACGTCGTAGTGATAGACAAAGGCGGTGCCATCCTCCGCCTGCGTACGGGTGAGCCGTCCCGCTTCGTCATAAAAATACTGACGCGTCTGGTTCGCTCCGTTCGTGTGGTGCGTGGGCCGGTCATGGTCGTCGTAACGCAAGGCGCGCACGCCCACGTCCGGGTCAGTGGCCGCCACCATGCGGCCCAGGGTGTCATAGGTGAAGGAGTGCGTGACGGCTCCGCCCTGGAGGCCCAGCGTCCGGAGGCGTCCCGCAGCATCATGGACCGCGTCGACCGACTCCAGCACCGTCCCCACCTGGCGCTGCGTGCGGAGGATGCGCGACAGGCCGTCCATCCGGGTGATGACGGGCGCCAGCTCCGAGTCGCTCTGGGTCGCTTCGAATGCCTTGTAGGCCAGCGTCCGGAGGCCCCCATTCGGCATCTGCTGACTCACCAGCCGTCCCAGTGCATCGTGGGCCATCATCTGTCCCAGGAGGCCCACCGGACGCGTGCCGGGCAAGGAACCATCCGC
Organism: Corallococcus praedator; assembly: GCF_003612125.1. Taxonomy (GTDB): domain Bacteria; phylum Myxococcota; class Myxococcia; order Myxococcales; family Myxococcaceae; genus Corallococcus; species Corallococcus praedator. The sequence goes on along the minus strand of NZ_RAWI01000025.1, from coordinate 38,390 downwards.
GTAGAAGGCATCCCCCACGAACGAAACCTGCCCTCGGGCGTCACGCTCCTGCCAACCGGACACCGTCCAGCGCAGCGGCGAAAGGCGGGTCGCGGAGTACAGCGCCTCACCCGCTCCGTTCGCTATAGCAACCGTTTCGCGCCAGGCGCCTCCCGCGACCCACCCTCCCATCCAGCTCCCAGGGAGTGCTTCAAGGTCCCCATCAAAGACATATGTGAACGTGCGTGGCCGGGGCGGCGTCCAGTCATAGGCATAGCGGACATGCGGCGGTGCGCCCGCCACGGCCATCGACGTGAGTCGCCCCAGGCTGTCGTAGCCCAGCTCGGTTTTCACACCTTCTGGCGCCGTCACGCTCGTGGCCTTGCCCAGCACATCGTCCCACTCACTCGTCCAGGACAAGGTGTATCCCGTGGAAGGAGAGAGCGACTCCAATACCGGCCGCAGGTGGTTCGCGTCGTAGCCAAGCGTCCGCCAGACGCCCTTGGTGAAAATGTGGGTCGGATTGTCCCAGGCGTCGTACTCCCGGGCCTCCTGAAGCACCCAGCGTGGCGAGTGCGCATCCTCCAGCCAGCCCTGGGCTTCCCGCACCAAGCGTCCCACGCGGCAGTCCGCCACGTCCGTCCAGGAGAAGACCTGGGTGGCATCACCATAGAAGGTGCGCGCATGGGAAAGCAGGGTGCCATCCAACTCCCGAACCTTCTCTTCGCACACTGCATCCTGCACCCACAGCATCGCGTCGCTCGCGTACGCCCGCTGCACACGCTTTTCGTCTCCGAGGAGATCAAGCCGCCCGGAGTGGACCTCCTCCACGGGCCGCACCCGCGTGTCGTAGGTATACGCCGTGAGGGTCTCGATGGGCGTGGAGACCCCTTCGTGATTCCACGTTCGGACCGCCAGCGTGGCATTACGCCGCAGCAGGGGAACGTCCGGCAGCCCTTCCACGGCCCTGGCCTCATGGACGGAGGCGACGCGGGTGAAGAGCGTCCCCACCCCATTCTCGGTGCGCACCTCCAGGGGCACCCCGCGCAGGACCCGGTCGTTGCCCAGGCCCGCATGGTGGCGAGTCGTCTCGACGAGCGTCTCCGCCGCCGTCGCCCCGAGGCTTCGACGAATGCTCGTGAGAAATCCTCCGAAGCGGTGCTCCACCGCATCCCAGAAGCCATCTCGCACCAGGTACTCGGTGCTCCGCGCGGGCTCGTCCATCCCCGGCTGCACCGTCAGCGACACCGGCACCGGCACCGACACGGGCAGCTTGCTCGTCCAGGGCTGACCCGCAGCGTCCGCCGCGACCGACAGGACCGCCGACGCCGAGTACGACAGCGACAGCGTCTTGCCCAGGCCATTGTCCACGCCCACCAACATGCCCGCCGAGGTCGGGCCCGCCAGGTCCAGGACCCAGAGCCCCTCCTGCGACGACCACACGACGTCCTCGCTGCCGTTGCCATTGACATCCGAGATGGCGACCACCGAGTCGTAGCTGGCGCTGCCAGGCCTCGGGACGTAGCGCGGCGTGGGCTGGACGCCTCCTCCAGCCTTGCCAACGTACCAGTACACATGACTGGCCGACAGCCGCACCACATCCATGAGGCCGTCCCGGTTGAGGTCGCACAGCCGGATGTCCGCCAGGGGGAAGGCGCCCGTTCCCCAGGGGTGGTTGAAGCTTCCGGCCAGGACGAAGGTCCCATCCCCCTTGCCCAGGTACACCCGTATCAACGCGTCGGTGAGCTGCACCACGTCGGCGAGCCCGTCACCATTCACATCATGGAAGCGCTCGTTGGGCCCGGGAACCAGCGTCGAAGTCCCCCCACCAATGAAGGGACGCGTGAGCCACGCTCCAAAGCCTGAAGCGCTGTTGAGCTTGACCCAGATGCCATTCGTCACGCTCCGGATGACATCGGTCCGGCCGTCTCCGTTGAGGTCCGCGTAGAAGTAGTTCGAGTCCAGCACTGGAAGGGTGTTGCTCCCGGGCCACGCGCTTCCTATGTCGACCCAGGCATTGCCATTCAGCCGGTAGGGACGCCAGGCGCTGCTCAGGTAGCGGACGAGTTCGGGCCGCGCGTCGCCGTCCACATCCATCACCCTGACGGCGGAGAGCGATGCCGCGGGTCCCGTCATCGTGACGGAGGCCCCGAAGGAACCTCCCAGCCCCTTCTTGTAGGCATGGCTTCCTGACTCCGTGCGAACCAGGTCGCTCATGCCGTCCCCATCCACATCCATGAGGCTGACGCCCCGGGTGTTGAGGATCCAGCCATCCACCCCGGTCTGCTTCACGACCCGCTCCGCCAGCGGCTGGGCATAGGTGAAGCCCAGGGCTGGAAAGGCCCCGACGCCTCCTCGACCGGTCATCTGGACTTGAGACAGTCGGCTGAGCGCGAAGGCGTTGTCGTAGGATAGGAGGTAGCTTCGAAGATTCTCGGCGAAAGCGTGGACCCGGACCTCCTTCAGCCGCTTCGCGGTGCTGACCAGGAAACCCGTCCGGTAGCTGGTGACGGTGTCCGGCCGCGTTTCATACAGGAACTGAACCTGGAAGGCGTCCGCAGGGCCCCAGCGCATCGTCATGGGATAGACCTGCCCACCGTCATTCAGATAGGTCAGCGCGATCCGATGTCCCGCCGGATGCAGCACCTCTTCCGCGAACCAAGCCGCGATGGCCCCCGTTCCCGCAACCTCCATCCGCGCATCCGCCGTCGTCCCCAGGCGATAGCGGACGCCGCCATTTTCGGTCACGAGGAATCCCGAACCGCTCTGCTCGACCTTCACCTGCTGGCCGCTCCCCTCCAGCCGCCAGGTTCCATCGGCCAAAGGCACCAGCCGTCCGCCTCCGGAGATGCCCACGAGCTCCAACTCGTCTGCGGCCATGTAGGACGGAACACCCGGACGCAGGGAGCGCCGGATGGACATGACCGGCAACGTCCAACCCACGCCCACGGAACCATTCCCCAGCTCACCCGAATAGGTGAGGGCCAGCGCGGGCGCGAAGCCCCCGATGCCCTGGGGCAACTCCAAAGGAACGCTGTACAGGACCTGGGCACTGAAGCCATCGACGGAGACGTCGTCGCCAAGGCCACGGACGGAGCCCGGCCCATCCGGCAACCGGAGCGTCTGCGCGGACACGGCCCCAGGGGCAGGCTCGGAAGCAGCCCAGGCAGGACGCGCGAGAACACATGCAAGCAAAACCACCATGAGGCGATTCATCAGGCCACCCATTCAGGCTTCAGACATGGAAAGGGGCGCCTGCCATGATTCCCAGGCGCCCCATGGACTTCGTGACTCAGCGACCCGTCACACCCATCACATCGAGCAGGACACGATGCCCGTCGGCCCGGCTTCGCAGCTCGACGCGTCGGTTTCCTGCCTTGAGACTTCTTCGCCGGCCTTCAAGGATCCCGGCTCGGGGGCGTTCGAAACGGACTCCACCTCGAAGGCGAGCATCACGTCCTCCACCGCCGACACCGGGAAGCCATTCGCCAGCAGTCCCGCTTCGGGGAGGACGACCATGTAGTCGCCAAAGAAGCCACGCCCCGCCAGCTCATCTGAACAACCGCTCTGGGTGTTGCACGGCAACGACGTCCAGCTTCCCGCAGGCTCGTTGAGTCGGGACTGGATGCTCGCTACCGACCAGGCATTCGTCCCTGCGGCGGTCACCAGGGGCGGCTGCCCCGACAGGTCCACGGTGGGGCTATGAACCCGCACTTGGTACCTCGAACCATCCCCAAGCCCCAGACTGCCGCACCAGCGACTCTGGAAGGTGTTCCGCTTGTAAAGCAACAACTGGGCGCCTTGTGCCTGCGGCCAATTCACGATGTTCCCGACCATGTTGGCCCGGACCGACCAGAGTCGTTCGGCGCAGCGGTGCGCCAGCCCATTTGGCACCGGCATGCTGAACTGGATTCCCTGCCCCAGGTAGTGCCCTTGTCGGTCGAACACCGCGTGCTGCGGGGCGGAGATCCTCCGTGCGAACCGCTCCCCCCGGGTAAAGGCCCGCTCGCCTTCAGGTGCGTTTTCATGAGACGCCAGCTTCAGGACTTCATCGCGCAAGCTGATGAAGACGGTGTCTTCTCCCGGCGACCGGTTGCCTACCTTCGCGACGAACTTCATCGCCAGGAGGGTGTTGTACGTCGACCTCAATTGCGCGGGCCTCGTCGCATCCAGCGCGGCCTGACGCTCGACCAAGCTGCGCTGCATCTCGTACTCCAAGGAAAGGGCCAGCAGGTACGTCAGCCTGCGAGCCCATTCGAAGGACTCGTTCGCTTCGGAGATGTGCTCATCCAGCCAGTAATGATGCGCCACGGACGCGACGGTCCGTCCCTTCTCGCGTTGCACCACCGCTAGGCCGGTGGCCGCGCTCTGCTGAACCTGAGCCGTCATGTTCCGGAGCTTCAAGAGCGACAGCTCCACGTCCGTCACCGCCCGGTCCACCTGGAGCGCGGCGGTCTTGATGCCCTCCATGCTCAACCGCGCGTCAGCCAGACACTGAGTCACCGCGAGGCCGAGGTTCAGCACATCCACCCGCCCCTGGAATTCCAGGTCCGTGAGGAAGATCTCCTGCTGCAACTGGACGGAGTCATCCGCCGCATCCGCCCCGAACAATCCAACGACAAACCCGACACCTGCACCAATCGCGGCGCCAACGGGTCCGGCAGCAGCACCCAACTGCGCACCTTGTTCCGCCAGGCCAAGGGAGCGATCGAGGCTGTTGAAGCCCGCGCCGATCCGGTCCGCCGTCTCTTTGGCACCCGAGAGTCTTATCATCTCTGCGTCGCGCGCCGCCCGAAGCGCGGTCCTCTGCCCCTGGCTGACGACGAGGGTCGTACACTTGCCCGATGCGATGTCGTAGCGGTCCTGGGCATCCGCCCAGGCAGCCCTGGCGACCTGGAGACTCTGCGCCGCGGCGGTGATGCCCAGGCGCGCGGTCCCCAACTCACCGCGATAGCAGGTATTGCTCAAGCCCTTTCCGAGATCCACGGGAGAAGGCAGCGGATGGTCTCCCCCCCATGCCATGCGGCAGAGCTGCTGGCTGTTCGCGATCGCCGTGGTAGGAACGCGGTCCAGAGTGAAAGGGGGTTGATAGAGATACTTCGTTTCGAATTGCTTTCCGTTCGCGGAGACGAAGCCATTGGAGACCGTCGCGGTCGTCCAGGACGCAATCACATTGGAGAATGGCGAAGGGAGCGTGATCAACCCTTGCGCCTGCAGCTCGTACCACAGGCACATCGACGAACGGGCCTGTTCCTGGGTCACAGCCGGCACCAGCGTCGAGATGCTCACATCGCACTCGGGCGTCTGCTTCGCGACGTAGCAGGACTCCGGCGTGAGCGCGTTCGGCTGGGTCGGGTCGAACAGCGCCAGCGCGTCCTTTGCCTCGACGTCCAGGCCGCATGCCTGCACCAGGGGTTGCCCGTACTCGGCCTGGAGTCGCTCCACCCGGCGCGCGGCATCCTGGGTGCTAAGGGTCTGCTGGATGCCACTGACCCGCTGCTGCTCCCAGGCCGTACGCGCGGCCGCGACGTTCGCCTCCGCACTGAGCAGTGCGCTCTCCGCGTAGGTCTTGATGTAGTCCGAGCTGGCGAAGAACCGCTCGGAATCGCCCGTGACGCTCCTGAAGAGGAGCGGCGCCTCGTTCTCCGGGATCTCCGTGGACTGACAAGCCAGCATCGCCTGCAGCGTGCGCTGGGCGCGATTCCGGGTCGCCTCAAGCTCTGCGCGCGCCTGCTTGAAACGCGCCTCGACTCCAGAAGCCATCTGGGTATTTCCCTCGCAGTACGCGCTCACCATTTGCCGCTGCTGCAGGCCCGCGGTGGATTCGATGGACAACGCCTGACGCAGGGTCCGCCCGAAACGCTCCACGACCAGGGCACGCGGGGATCCCGGCGTGACGACTCCACATGACGTGGTTCGCGCCACGCGCTCCAGTTCCGCATTGAGCAGTTCCAGGTGGGCCGTGACGCCTTCCAGCGCGGCGGTAGGCAAGCCAATTCCCTGCTCATGATGCGGCAGGTTTCCAGACGGGGGCAGCCGTTCACCCGCCCTGTTGAGATAGGACGAGAAACTCCTGCCCGCCGCGACGCGGAGCTCCGCGTCGCTCAGAGCATGGTCGAACAACACGATGCCCGCCGTGGACTGCGGGACATCCCCCACGAGTGGCGGCTCGTCCTCAATGAAGGGAGCTGAATAATCCGTCGGCAGATAGTAGCCGTTTGACGACGACTCGATGGGACCATTCGCATGGTTCGCATCGAAGAATTGATACTGCCCCGCCTTCCGCCGGGCGACGATGGGAGCATCACTGAGGCGGCCGAACATGAAGGGCAGCTCGTAGGACGCGAAGTGCCGCTGCCCACCCGATGTGTGCTCGACGATCAATGCCTCATCGGGACCTGACATGTACTCGGCGGCATACTTGTACACATAGAACTTGTGCGCGAGGTCCCCGTTCACACCCTCGCCAAAGCCGAGGATGGGATAATAGCCGAGCCCGCAGCGGGAAGGATGCTGGGGGCACAAGGCGGGGTTCGCCGCGCAGTTCTCGGCCGTGTATCTGCTACAGGAGTCCTGCTTGGAGGGGTCCGGGTACCACATGAACGTCAGATCCGAACCCTGGGGCATGAGCCACCAATTGAAGTATCGCGTCTGGAGGAGGTCGCCACCCGTCAGCGTCCAGACATCCACGGGATTCGACGGAAGTCGATAGTCGGGATTCTTGAACTCGCAGGCCCCATCGATCCCAAAGTCACCTCCGACGAAGGGCATGAAGGAGGAGAGGAACAGCTCCCACCCACGCTCGAACTGGTCCAGTGAGTTGGCCAGCGTCGGCAGTTGCACTTCGGCGTTGTCGCCCAGATAGTCATACGATTTTCGCTGCAGGGCCGTCTGGCTGGCCACGAACGCGTGCGCACCGATCCACTGTTGCATCAGGTACCAGCGCAGGCGGTCGCGCGAGGTCTGCTTCGTGGACCCCAGCAGAGCAAGCGCGTCGAAGGTCCGTGCCACACTGAAGCACTGAGCGGGATTCTGGAGTCGCTGTTGGAAGAAGGAACGAACTCCCGCAGGCTGCGTCCCCTGCGGCAGGACCTGCAGGTCACTGGCGCAGGCCTGGAGCATCTGCCGGCTCTCCAGGACAGGTGCACCTGGAATCACCGCGCGCAGGTCCCGCTGGGTATTGAGCCTGGCGAAGTAGGTCGGCCTTCCCGTGGAACAGGCAAGTTCGCCCGAATAGTTCAGCACGGTCGACGTGAAGGTGGCCACGGGGTCCTGGCCTTCGCCCGGATCGCACAGAACGCCCTGGGCAAGCTTGTCACCCTGCATGCCAAAGTCCCCGGGCGCGCTGGCGAGTTGCTGAGCGCCAGAGTCATTCCAGGCCTTGAACTGCTCGTGGATGAGCGTGTTTCGCGGCGAGGCGTTGTTTCCCAGCGAGGTCCAGACGGTCCCAGGAGCACAGACCTGCAATCCAGCTTCGCAGACGGTTCCACCCGAGCATGCGGGCAGCGAAGTGCCGCACGCGACAACCGCATCACGGGTCCGCGACAGCGCGTACTCCAGGGAAAGATACTCAGAGCCGTTCTTGAGAAAGTTGATGTTGAAACGCCCCGAGAGGCTTCGCGCTCCCGCTGGCAACCCCGAGAAGGTCTTGTTGCCAATCACCGCCGTAAGGGCATCGACCGTCGCCCGGTCACCCGCGGCGGTGGTGGACGGCAGCCAGCTGAACTCGACGAAGTTCTGGTTCCGCTCCACACGCAGCTTGCCCGTGGGAGACAGGATTCGACTCTCGTCATAGAGCAGCAGGAAGTCGTTGTTCACCCACGCCTGCACGGGAACCGTCAGCTTCGTCTCGGGGGCTCCCTGCGCCGAGTACGGCAGGGTGGCGAATTGCGTGCGGATGGTGACGTTTCCCTGGAAGGGGACGGCGTTACCGACAGGAAGCGGCGGAAGGGTGTCGCGCCCGGCGGAGACACGCGAGCGGCGTGGCGCGAGCCCCTCTCCGTCGAACAGGATGCTCCAGGTCGCCTGGGTGCTCCCTGAGAGCGGGCGTACCCAGACCCGCTTCGTTGCCTGGAAACGAGTTCCCTTGGCCTGGAAGGTCCACCCACTCAGCGAGCACTCGCTGGTGTAGGGGCCTGCGTTGGACGAGCAGGAAATGCCCATCTCCGGGCCCGCCATCACACGCACCGTGAGGTTCGACGCCGCGGTGCCCTCGGTGGTCGTCCCCACCGACAAGGAGACATCAATGCCCTGGTGTCCCCAGACCGTCGCGGGCGCGACCGGGGGCGTGAAGATCAGACTCAGGGGCTCGAGCGCCAGGGTGGGTCGGACATCGTTCGTGGACGGCTCCCCACTCGTGACCGAGCAGCGACCATCACAGCCGCAGCTCGTCCCAGCCGTGGAACAGGCATTGGCTCCTGTCCCATTCTCCAGACACTGCCAGTCACACTTCAGAGTGCTCTGGCTGCAGAAGGAGCCCCATGGGCAATCTTCATCAAAGCTACAAGAGCGTGGCCCCGTCGTCTTCAGGGCCAGCAGCGTCGGCTCGTCGCGACTGCAGACCTCGTCGAGACGCTGCCGGACCACCCCCTCCACGCGGGGTGCTTCTTCCCGCGAGTCAATGGGGCTGCATGAGACGGCCAGTAGAAGGCCCAGGACACTTCCAGTAAGTATTAAGAATTTCATCATGTTGGCAATGACTGCCGCTTTCCTGCGTGCGGTTGCGCAAGTGCAATACGCCTATGTACGAATTCCCTGACACCTTCCCGAAGAAACCACGCTGCCAAATACCGCTTGCTTTCTCCGATTTGGCTTCCCAGGACGCAGGCCCCTTGGGACACACGGCAAGTGCCCCGCTGCCGCGCAGGTACTCAAGACGGGTGACCCATCGACCATTCGCCGCATGCAGAAGAACCGATGGGTGGTACGTGTCCTCGGGATGGACGGTCAGGCCCGCTGCAAAGACCGGACCCGCGCCTCTCCCATCCTTCGCGGCGAGCCCCATATGGCGTCGTCGTGATGCTGAATGACAGTCCACCGCGCGGGTGCGGATAGGCGGAAGGACTGGGCATCCGCCAGGCTGGACGGGCGTCTCTCCGCGCGGACTCGGTGGCCGAGGTAAAGCTGGAGACGCGAGATTGGTGCATCGACAGGTGTATGTCGAAGTTCCTCCTTGCCCAGAGTACAGCCATGCCGCACAAGGACAGATGCGTCATGGGTCTGTCCCCGCCTGAAGCACTGGCGAGCGTATGGCGAATGGCACGGTGAACGAATAGGCGCCCAGCCCCAGGAAGGTGGTCTTCACCGTCGTGGTCCCAGGTACGTCTTGTCGTCCTCGCCCAGGATGGCGGGCAGACAACTGGGGCTGCGGTAGAAGTCCACGGTGAAGGTGGACGAGGGCGTGCTGCTCATCGTCCCTGGATCAGCATGGTCGTGACTAGATTGACGACGGCGTTGATGTCCGGCGTGTTCTGCAGGGTGTTGGGCCGCGTGTCCGGATCCATCAGGTCGTTGGCCGTGGTGCCGTTATTGCCCAGGTCGATGCCACGACCGACGTTCTGGTTGCTGGAGTTGCCTCGCACCGTATTGCGCAGTGACGTCGCCCCGCCGACGACGACGACGACCCCGGGCACGGCGTTGTAGGCGATGCGGTTGGCCTGCCCGGCGGCCACGCCGCCACCCGTGTGTCCGATGTGCCCTCGATGAACACCCCGCTGCCCGCGTTGCCCAGCGGCAGGGTCCCCGCCGGATTCGTGCCGATGCTGTTCCCATACACCGTCGCGAAGCCCGCTCCGCCTTCCAGGTACACGCCATGCGACCCGTTGCCAGCAATCACATTGCCGGCCCCCGTCACGACGCCGCCGATGACGGTCAGCGGACTCCCGACGAGGTGGATGCCCGCATCCGCATTGCCCATCGGCGTGGTACCCAACGCGGTCGTCCCGATGAAGTTGCCGAGGATGCGATTGCCGCTCGCTCCGGCAGTCACCGCGATGCCATCCCCCGTGTTGCCGGAAATGACATTCCGGGCGCCGGCCGTCACACCGCCAATGGTGTTATTGGATGAGCTGACGATAATCCCTACCCCATTGCCCTGGGTGAGGACACCGGTGGTGTCGGTGCCGATGTAGCACCCCTGCACGGTGTTGCCTCCGGAGCCCACCAGGAGCACGTTCACGGAGAACCGGTTGAGGGTGAGGCCCTGGAGGGTGTTGCCCGACGATACGAACCGGAAGGCAGAGCTGTCGGAGACGACGCCATTCAGTTCGACGAGGGGAACGCCCACGGAGCCCGGCTGCGTCGTCCCGTCGATGTTGAACGTGTCGGTGACCGTGGGCAGCGCGGAGAGCACGACGAGGGTCTGGACGCCGGCCCCCGGGATGTTGAAGGCGATGGTGTCCGCGCCCGCCGCCGCGTTCGCCGACGTGATGGCGGCCCGGAGCGAACCCGCCCCCGAATCCGCCGTGTTCGTCACGGTGAAGGTTGCCGCCAGAAGCGGACCCGGTCCGAGCAGCGCCAGCGTGATGCTCGACAGGGCCAGGGTTTGTGAGTTTCGACATGGTGAATAACTCCTTGCCTGGACATGCAACGGCACTATTTTTCGCGTGCCGCGACTTTGAGGCGTGTTTCAGGTAACGGGGCGACCACCGGGCGACGTCAGTCGTTTTCTGACAATCATTGAGCAACCCGCGAATCCCTGGCATTAAAGACAGGACAGGACCTGTCCGGCGACGGTGTGGCAAGGGGGAAGGACCATGTCGGATTCCATCGCCAGGGAAGGCGGTCCGCCTCCGGAAGCGGTGACGCGCGCGGTGGAGCGTTTCGCGCGCACGGACCCCAGCCGGAGGGAAACGCAGGTGGTGCACTTCGCCGCACGCGGGCTCGCGACGAAGGCCATCGCGAACGAGCTGGGCATTGGCTACAAGACGGGGTCGCAATACTGGGTCCGCGCCTGCCAGAAGACCCGGTATTCGGGACACGCGGAGCTGCCGTCGGCGCTGCTACACCATGCGCTGGAGGCCACGGCGCCCCCTCCGACGCCCCGCCCTCCCGTCGTTGATGGCGGTGCCCTACCCGGCCGCGCGCACCATCTGGAGCACCAGCACGAAGTGGAAGCCCGCGCCCACGATGGTCAGCGCGTGGAAGACCTCGTGGTAGCCGAAGACGCCGGGGATGGGGTTGGGGCGCTTGAAGGCATACGCCAGCGCGCCCGTCGTGTACGCGATGCCTCCTGCGATGATGAGCCCACCGCCACCGGCGCCCAGCGAGCGGAAGACGTCACCGAAGTACGGCATCATGATCCACCCCACCGCGACCGCCAGCGCCGCCGTGATGAACTTCGGCGCGCCCACCCAGAAGAGCGATTGCAGGATGCCGATGAGGGCCCCGACGTAGATGTAGAGCATCAGCCGGTTGCCCAGCTCCTCCGGAAGCCCCAGCATCGCCACCGGGGTGTACGTGCCCGCGATGAGCAGGAAGATGGCCGCGTGGTCCATCCGCCGCATCCACGCCCGGCCCCTCGGGGCCCAGTTCACGCGGTGGTAGGTCGCGCTGATGGTGAACAGCCCCACCAGGCTCAACGAATACAGCGCCGTGGCCAGCGCGGTGCGCTGAGTGGGCGACAGCGCCACCAGCACCACCCCCGCGCCCACCGAGAACGCCGCCGCCCACTGGTGCAGCACACCCCGCAGCTTCGGCTTCTCCAACGCCAGCACCGCCGTGGTCATGAACACACCCAGCAGGGCGCGATATCCTGGAAGACGAAGCACTTCATGATGGTGACGACTCCTCGTCTTCCCTACGGAATGGTAGGTTTCGAGGAGGTAAGTTACGTGCGGGTAGGTTCGAGGTCAACTTGAAGAAGAAGCAACGGCTGACGGGCGCGGAGCGCCGCGTGCAGTTGATGGAGGTCGGGCGGTCGGTCTTCGCCTCGAAGGGCTACGAGGCCACTTCGATTGAAGAGGTCGCCCAGCAGGCGGGCGTCTCCAAGCCCATCGTCTACGAGCACTTCGGCGCGAAGGAGGGGCTGTACGCGGCCATCGTGGACAGGGAGATGGAGGACCTGGTGGCGCGCGTGTCTGCGCGCATCTCCCAGGGCACGCCCCGCGAGCGCTTCGAGGGGGCCGTGCTGGCGTTCATGGGCTACGTGAAGGAGGAGCCCGCGGGCTTCGCGGTGCTGACGCGCGACTCCCCCACGGCGTTGGCGCGGCGCGGGCTGACGCGCGTCATCGACGACCTGGCGCAGCGCGTGGGGGACGTCTTCCGCAGCGAGTTCGAGCGCGCGGGCTACTCCTCCAAGGTCGCGCCCATCTACGCCAACGCGCTCGTGGGCATGGTGACGCAGGTGGGGCACTGGTGGGCGGCGGAGGGCAAGGCGTTCTCCACGGAGAACGTGGCCCGCCACGTCGCGGCGCTCGGATGGATGGGATTGCGGCACCTGCCCAAGGACCCCAGCGCGCCCGGCGTGAAGCGCGAGCCGAAGCGGAAGGCTTGAGGGCACGTCGCCGGTCCTCCGGCTACCCCTTGGGCCCCCGTGCCTTCATGGCCGCCTGAATCCCTTCCAACGAGGTGGGATCCTCGATGGTGGTGAGGTCGCCCGGCTCGCGCGCCTCGGCCACGGCCTGGATGCTGCGGCGGAGCAGCTTGCCGGAGCGCGTCTTGGGCAGGTTGGCCACCAGGTGCACCTGGGCCGGACGGGCCACGGCGCCCAGCGTGCGTCCCACGGTGTCCATCACCTCGCGCTCCAGGGCAGCACGGTCCTCGTCACGCTGGAGGCGCGTGGGGTCCTTGGGCACGGCGAAGGCCATCACCACCTGGCCCTTGAGTTCGTCCTTCACGCCCACCACCGCCACCTCCGCGATGGCCGGGTGGCCGCTGATGGCCTCCTCGATTTCACGCGTGCCCAACCGGTGGCCGGCCACGTTGATGACGTCGTCGGTGCGGCCCAGGATGAAGTAGTCGCCGTCCTCGTCGCGCAGGGCCCAGTCGAACGTGTTGTAGACAGGTGTTTCAAAGCTGGAGAAGTAGGTGGAGACGAAGCGCTCGTCATCCCCCCACACCGTGGACAGACACCCGGGCGGCAGCGGCGGCTCAATCACCAGCACGCCCTTCTGGTTCGGGGCCGTCACCTCCGCGCCGCTCAGTCCATCCAGCAGCTTCACGCGGTAGCCGTAGATGGCCGCGCCGGGGGAGCCCAGCTTGCGCGGACGCGACTGCACGCCGGGAACGGGCCCCAAGATGGGCCAGCCCGTCTCCGTCTGCCAGTAGTTGTCCAGCACCTGCGTGGAGGGCAGCGCGTCCGAAATCCACGCGTGCGTGGGCGCGTCCAGCGGCTCGCCCGCGAGGAACAGGTAGCGCAGGCGGGAGGTGTCGTGGCGCTTCAGGAAGGAGGCGTCCTGCTTCTTGAGGACGCGGATGGCGGTGGGCGACGTGAACATCACGCTCACCTGGTGCTCCTCCACCAGCCGCCACCAGATGCTGGCGTCCGGCCGGGTGGGCAGACCTTCGTAGAGCACCGTCGTCATGCCATTGAGCAGCGGGCCGTAGACGATGTACGAGTGGCCCACCACCCAGCCGATGTCGCTGGCCGTGAAAATCGCCTCGCCGGGCTGGCCCGTGTAGATGTGACGCATGGAGGCCGCCAGGGCCACCGCGTAGCCGCCCGTGTCGCGCTGCACGCCCTTGGGTTTCCCGGTGGTGCCGGACGTGTAGAGGATGTAGCTGGGCTCGGAGGACTCCAGCCACTCCACCGGCACCTGGGCGCCTTCGTGCTTCTGTCCGAGCGTGGCGAAGTCCACGTCGCGTCCCGGCGTGAGCGCGGTGCCCGGGACGAGGCCCCGGTCGAGCACCAGCACGTGCGCGGGCGGGTGCTGGGCGAGCGTCAGCGCCTCATCCACCAGGGGCTTGTAGGGCACGACCCGGCCGGAGCGCATGCCCGCGTCCGCGGTCACCAGCAGCACGGGCCTTGCGTCGTCGATGCGCATCGCGAGGCTGTGCGCCGCGAAGCCGCCGAACACCACGGAGTGGATGGCGCCCAGCCGCGTGCAGGCCAGCAGCGTGAAGAGCGCTTCGGGCACCATGGGCATGTAGACGATGACGCGGTCGCCGCGTCCCACGCCCAGCTCGCGCAACATGGCCGCCACGCGGTTCACCTCCGCGTGGAGCTGCGCGTAGGTGTATTGGCGCCGCTGGTCGGTTTCGGTGGAGACGAAGACGAGCGCGGGCTGCCAGGCACGCGTGGCCAGGTGCCGGTCCACCGCGTTGTGACACAGGTTGGTCCGGCCCCCGACGAACCAGCGCGCGAAGGGAGGGCGCGAGGCGTCCAGCACCTGGTCGAACGGACGCTCCCAGTCGATGAGGCGGGCCTGCTCGGCCCAGAACGCTTCCGGCTGGTCGAGGGAGTGCCGGTAGAAGTCCTCGTAGCTGCCCATGCGTCCGCTCCATCGTGGGTGGGGTGTTCCTGACGATAGGGAGGTGCCTCCCGGAGTGGAAACCCTCCGGGGCCACGCGCGTGCGGTGGAGGACGGGAAGCTGCTTGCAGGCTTCGTGGGAATAAGCGCGCAAGCAGGCCGCGCGTGGCTCGACGCAGGCGCGTTCCAGCAGAACGCAGGACACCGGAAGGAAGCGAAGGAAGCCGCGGGTGTTCGCAGTGGAGCACGGCGTGGTCCTGGCCTTGCAGTTGGTGACGTCGCGTCCGTGAGCGCAGCGGTCTGCTTCACGGCGTGCCCTCCCCCCTGCCTGGATCCGCCCGTGACCCTTTCGACGACCCTCACCATCAAGAACAGCTCCGGCTGCCCCATCGATAACCGGGGCACGCCTGACTACAAGGACGGGCAGCTCTCCGGCTCCGCGCCCGCCGCCAGCATCGCGGACGGCGCCAGCACGACCTTCAAGATCGAGCAGAAGAATTCCCTGTCCCCAGGGCCCGAGGGCACCGTGACCTACTCGCTGGAGACCGGGAACGAGAAGGTCCCCCTCTCCTTCTACTGGGACTTCGCCAGCGGCCCCGCGCATGAGGAGCACTACACCGGCACATCGGGTTCGACGTGCGTGACCGTGGACGCCAACCCGACGGATACGAGCGGTGACAACCACGCCGCCACCTACACCGTGCAGTTCCACCCGCGCTCGCCCAATGAGTGGGACCTGGTGTGGGCCCTGTCGGTGGGCCTCATCAACAAGCAGCTGCACGCCCTGCTCTATTACAAGCACCAGGTCACCGCGCCCGGCTTCACCCAGGCGGTCGGCAACGACGGCTGGTCCCAGCTGGCGGTGTCCGCGCTGGCGGATCCGACCGTGGCGGTTCCGAACAACCAGACGACCCAGTTGGAGGTGCACCTGCCGCTGACCACCGCGACGTTGCAGTACATGGAAGGCGGCTCCCAGAAGACGCTGCCCCTGTCGGGCACCACGGTCATCGTGACGCTGGACCTGTCCCAGGCGCAGGTGACCGACCCGACCCAGCTGGTCGCGAAGCAGGACGCGAAGGACCACGTGCAGGCCCTGATGTCGGCCCACTACTCCGTGTTCCGGCTGTTCATCGACCTGACCCAGCCTTCGCTGTTCCACTCGCTGCGCGTGGTGAACACCGCCAGCGGCGCGGCCGTGGCCCTCAGCCAGGCAGCGCAGAGCACCCTCCAGGGCGGGCTGGCCGGGTTCGGCCACATGGACGTGGCGTACCCGGTGCAGGCCTCGGGCAACCCCGCCAGCATCGTGCCCACGCTCGTGCGCGAGCGCACCACGCAGTACAGCGCCAATGGGGACTTCAGCTCCGTGAACATGTGCATGATGAGCCGGGGTCGCGCCGAACCGACCTGGGCCTCGCGCTTCGCGTTCAACGCGCCCCTGGCCTCCACCACCAATCCGGATGGAACGCCCGCCGAAGCCAAGGCGCGGATGCTCCTGAGCCAGGACACGTTTGGCGAGGGCTACCTGCGGCCCACGGTGCTGCCCGCCATCCTCCAGGCCAGCGGCATTCCGGGGAGCATCCTGCGCGTGGCCCCGCTCACCTACCAGTGCTCCGGCTCGCGCACCAATGGCAACAAGAACAACGGGCGCGGCGAGTGGTTCGAGGTCAACAACGGCCTGGACCAGTACGCGTTGGGCACGGAGAGCGTGGTGTTCACCACCCAGCCCAACACCAGCCAGACCGACCGCTGCACCGTGAGCCTGAACGGGATGTTCCAGGTGGACATCGAGGTCAGCCAGTATCCCCTGGGCGCGAAGGACCGGCTGGGCACGGCCCGCTACCAGCAGCCGTGGACGGGGCTCATCACGGTGAAGGCCGGCAATGACGGCAGGCTGGTGACGAGCGTGGACATCACGCTGGGCAAGGCGCCGGAGCCGGAGGTGGACAAGACCATCGACGGCTGGGTGTTCAACGCGATGGACGCGCTGTTCAACTGGACCACCACCACGCCGCAGGCCGGCATCCTGGACAAGGCGCAGAAGTTCGCGGCCAACCTGGCCAACACCTTCAAGAACAACGCGTCCACCCAGTTGGACGTCTCCGACTGCGTGGTGCTGCCCATGGGCGGCGCCTACGACTACAGCCAGTTCGTCTTCAACAAGGATGGCGCCATCCAGGTGGACGTGTCCTTCCCGGGCTGAGCACCGCCCCGCATCCCTCCGCGCATCCCCCACCCCTTCTTGGAGTTTTCATGTCTCAGGACACCCTGACCGGTTCGGCGTCTGTCTCTTCCAGCTTGATGACCAACTACCTGGCCGCCACGTCCGTGGACGCGGCGTTCCCGCTCGCCGCCGCGGAGGACGCGGGCGGCTCACCGCTGCTCTTCAGCGTGGGCGCGGCCACCTCCGACCCCAGCCGCAAGACGCTGTGGGTGATGCTGCGCGACACCACGGTGACCACCGGCTGGCGCCAGGTGGAGCTCAGCCCGGACGCGACCCGCAGCGTGCAGGGCTACGCCGTCGTCCAGGCGGTGGCGGGAGAGATTGTCATCGCCGTGGCGATGGACGACGGCGCGGGCGGCAGCCGCGTGTTCGTCTCCCCCGCCCTGACGCCCACCACCGACGGCAGCCCCTGGAACACGCTCAACGCGGCCTGGGTCCAGCGCCAGGGCGGCCCCACGGGCGCCCCCGTCCAGCGGCTCATCCTGGGTGACTTCGTGAACGCCAGCGAAGCACCGCTGCTGGTCACCGAGGTGAAGAACGGCTCCGGCACCACGGGACGCTACTTCGTGGACGCGTCCACGAGCGCCATGGCCAGCGCGTGGATCAACTGGGCGCCGCCCAAGGACGTGCAGACGCTGCATGACGTGGTGGTGGCCAGGGCCTCCATCACCGGGGACACGTACCGCGGCACCTGGACGCTGTACGACGACACCAGCGGCAAGCGGTGCCTGACCTTCACCAGCCTGCTGGACCATAACTCCACCAGCCACACGCTGTCGGTGCAGGCACCTGCCGGAGCGCGCTGCCTGTGGGCGCTGGCGGACCGCGCCCACAGCGGCCTGAGCGCGCTGTACGTGGGTGGAGACGGGCTGTCGTGGTTTCCCTCCACGGGCCTGAAGAACGCCAAGAGCGCGGCGCTGGCCATCGCGTCCCAGGACGCGCTGTCGGGCGTCACGGCGGTGCTGGCCCACCAGGATGCTTCGCGCGTCAGCGTCTGGGCTGTGGATGCAAGCCAGCGGCTGTTCAGCCTGAACAACGCCGTGGGCGCGACGGACGGCTGGTCCGTGCCGCTCCAGCAGCGCGAGCACGTGGCGCACCTGGCCGCGCGCCGCAACCAGAAGCGCTCCACCAATGAGCTGTTCGTGTCCTCCACGGACAACAGCCTCATCACCTACCTGTTCCAGGACCCCAGCACGTCCGCCTGGCAGAACACCGACATGGTGTTGCCCACGCAGCAGAACGGGCAGGAGTTCCCCTGCTACACCACCGTGGTGCGCTTCACCGACGCGCAGGGCGCCGCCATCGTCGGACAGACGGTGGACGTGAATGCCTCCGAGTGGACCCGCGCGATGGTGAACGGCTACTGGATGGACCTGGACACCAGCACGCGGGTGCAGGTGCAGACGGACTTCAGCGGCACGGTGACCATCATCAACAAGGTGTCCGACGTGGGCACCCCCGTGTATCGCTTCAGCGCCCCGTTCCTGTCGGGCGTGCTGACGGCCGACCCCAGCGTGGAGCTGCGGGCGAACCTGGCCCAGAAGCTCCAATCCGGGGACATGTCCCAGTGGAAGAAGCCGGATGGCACCCCGGTGATTCCGGCCGGCGTGGACCCGAACCTCGTCGCGCAGGCGCAGGCCTCCCTCCAGCAGTTGATGGACAACATGGGCAGCCTGCCCGCGGACGGCTCCACCGCGCCCACGGAGCCGAGCGCCGCCCCCGCACCTTCGATGAAGGTGGCGCACACCACGTCCTTCTCCGTGCTGGGCAACGTGGGCAACGCCATCGAGACGGCCGCGGGCGACGTGCTCCAGGCGCTCAAGAGCGCCGCGGGCGTGGTCTACGAATACGTGCTGCAGCCCATCGTCAGCGGGGCGAAGACGCTGCTCCAGTTCTTCGTGAAGATTGGCGAGCAGGTGGTGACGTTCGTCATCCGGACCCTGAAGGAAGCGCTCCAGCTCATCAGCTGGCTGTTCACGCAGTTGAAGGTGCTCGTTGAAGACATCATCGCCTTCCTCGGCTTCCTGTTCGCGTGGGATGACATCCTCGCGACCCAGAAGGCACTGGAGGCGATGACGCAGGCGGGTCTGATCGGAATCGCAGGCAAGCTGGTGGGCATGGAGCCGGGCATCACCGCGTTCTTCGACAAGCTCATCGACCAGTGGGACGCCGTCTGCACCAAGGCGCTGGGCATGCCGGATGTGTCTTCCGATCAAGTCATCGCCCAGGCCCAGAGCACGGCGACGCCGGACCAGCAAGCCGCCGTCTCCTGCATCAACACCAGCCCCGGAGCGACGTTCTCCTCGTATCAGATTGCCCACGGAGGCTTCGCCGACGGCACGTCGGACGCGCCCGGCAATCCGGTGGAGAAGGCCATCACCGACTTCCTCAAGACGGTGGGGAACATCCTTTCGGATGTCGGGGCCTCGGTGCAGGAGATCTGCCAGGACCTCCAGACGATGTTCCAGCAGGGAACCTTCACCCTGCATGGACTGGTGCAGGTGCTCGCGAAGGAGGCCGTGAAGGCGCTGCTGGGGTCCGTCAGGGACCTGCTGCTGGGGCTGTGCGCGGTGATTGCGGATGTCACCCAGGCCATCCTCCAGGACGTGCTGCTGCGTCCGTTCAACATCCCGGTCCTGACCTGGCTCTACAAGAAGCTGACGGGAGAGGGCACCCTGACGATGCTGGGGGCCATCAGCCTGCTGGCGGCCATTCCCCTGACGGTTGTCTACAAGTTGTTGACGGGGGAGGCGCCCATCAGCGCGCAGGCCGCGCCGAAGCTGATGCTGTCGGTGACCGACAGCAAGCCGGTGCCCGCCAGGGCCTATGACTATTCCATCGTGGGTGGCGGGGCCGCGGAGATCGCCTCCATCGTCTACTCGGCCTGCCTGTATGTGAACCTGCTGCTGAAGGGCAGCATCAAGCGGCGGCTCGTCACCTCCGCCCAGGCGGTCGCGACGGTGGTGGCCGTGATGGGGACCTTCCCCTTCGACGACATCCGGGCCGAGCAGGCGGTGGACCGCATCGTCTGGTTGATCGACCTGGTGGAGGCCGTGGTCACGAGCATGAGCGCCCTCATGAGCTGGGTGCCCATCAAGGACGCCGCGTGGGAGGCCACGGCGGTGATGTTGGAGAAGGTGGACGCCGGGCTGCTCGGCATCATGGGCATCGTGGGCATCTGCCTTTCGGTCGTGAGCTACGCGATGGAGTGGGGCGAGTTCTTGTTCGGCGACAGGCCGGCGCCCTACCACTCCCCCACCCAGGACACGGAGAAGTTCGTCGCCAACGTCATCCGGTACTCGGGCGTGACGTCGGAGGGCCTGGCGGGCTTCGTTCCCTCTCCCGCCAAGGAGGAGATCCTCTTCTTCTCCGTGGCGGCGGAAGGCACCGCGCTCGCCTTCGACCTGGCACGGTGGGCCAGCGTGCTCCTGGACAACAACGCCAACCCGAACGGCCCCCAGAAGCTCTTCCAGCCCTGGTGAGTCCAAGGGCCCCGGGGTGTCTCCCTGGGGCCCTGTCCTTTGCCACGGCGAACAGGCCATCCTGGGCCATGCGAGCAGGAGCCCTGGTGTTGAGCGTGGTGCTGCTGGCCACGGGATGTGCTTCCCCATCGCCGGGTCCCGGACGGAGGATGCGGCTGAACCATGCGCGGCACGTGGCTTCGGGTCCTCCGGTGGAGGCACCGGAGCCACGGTCGCGGGCTCAGCCCCCTGAAGAGGACCTGGGTGGGCAGGACGCGACGCCGACCCGGCAGGCGATCCTTGAGGCCGTCGCCGAAGTGAAGGGCTCCACGGACAGCATCGCCCGCGCGTTGTCGAAGCTGGATTCGCGCGGCGACTGGGACGTGTTCACCCGTTACACCGACTACGGCTCCAGTCAGTTGCCCTGGCTTCGCGGCGCACAGGGGAGCGTCGCGCTGCTGGCGGACACCTCTGAAGCCGTCAGGGATGCGGACATGGCGGTGGGCCTGCTGCGGATGACGGGGCCACGGCTCCAGGCCGCCATGTCCGGCGCCATGCTGCTCGCGGCGTGGCTCGACTTCCTCCGGCTCGCGGAGGCGGTGCGAGCGCAGTGTCCGTTCTATGCGACCGAGCAGTTGTTCGTGGACATGGACCGCGTGCAGAAATGGATTGAGCCCTCCATGACGGCGCTCGCTTCGATGGAGCCCGGGCAGGTGGAGGCCACCGCCCGCGCGCTTCCCGGCGTGATGGCGCAGCTCACCCGTGAGTTCCAGTCCATCCAGGAGGGAGCGCGCGTGGCGACGGAGCGCGCTGGCAAGGTCATCGCGGTGGCGCAGTTCATGGAGATGCTCACCCTGGTCTCCACGCTGAAGATGTCACTGCCGAGGCTTCCTCCCTCGGCGCCCGCCACGCTTGGCGTGGGACTCGTGATGGGTTCTGGCGGCGTGATGACGGGCACACGGGTGGTCGTCTCCGCCGAATGGGTGGAGAGGATGCGCAGGCTGGTGCAGGCGGGCGTCATCTCCGTCCCCGCCGTCAGCTCCGCCATCCGCGTCCACGCAGGTCAGGTGATGATGGCCCAGTCGAACCGGGACCTGCCCCAGGGCGTGCGCGATGCGCTGGGCGACAGCCCCGAGGTTCGCGGCATGCACGAGACCGGCAGGGCAGGCGCTGGAATGTCCGATGCGCCGAAGCACCACGTCCTGCCGCGGGAACACCGGGAGTGGTTCGAGCGGCGCGGCTTCAAGGGCGCCATGGATATCGATCAGTTCTGCGTCCGGATGGAGGAGGCGCACCACGAGGCGATTCACGGAGGGGGCAACTGGCGCCTGGGTCGCACGTGGGCCGGCGAGTGGAACCGGATGATCATGGGTCAACTTCGCGACGCAGAAGTCGCAGCCGGCCGGATGTTGACGCGAAACGAGATCTTGAACATCGTCGCGGCGCATATGCAGGCAGCTGACATTCCGCTGAACTTCATTCGGGGAGGACGACGATGACCGACGGCCGTTCCTGGCAGGGTAACTGGAAGGTTCGCCTGCATGAACGGGTCCGCGAGCGGGGTTTCGCTTCGCTCACCGCCTTTGCCAAGGCCCGCCCCACCGCATCCCTGGTGGCGCTGGCTGAAGAGCTGGGCAAGGACGACATCGCAGGGATCCAGGTGTTGAGCGGGCTGCTCGCCGAAGCGGAACAGCGAAAACAGGTCACGCGCTTCGAGCGCGATGTGCTTGTGCGCATGTTGTCCCAGGACCTCCCCCTTGGATGGCCCGCCGTACTGGACGACGCGAACCGCTTCGCGGTCGCCAAGGCACTCAGTGGCTGGATTGCCTACACCCCTGAAGCCCATCAGGCCCGAGCACGGCAGATCATGATGGACCTCCTCGCCCGTCCACCTCCGCCCGGATGGCGCCCGCTCGGTCCCGACGACGAACTTCTGCTCACGCTCCTGCCTGACGAAGAAGCTTGAAGCGCCCGTTGTGCTTCGACGCGAACCTTGGTGCTCCACACAGGCAGTGACGCACGCCCAGGGGTGAACACTCCGCGCCCGTCCGCCCTCCGGCCGGGATGATTTTCCGGCGCAGGACGCTTCCCGTCCGACCCCGGCGCCCCCACCTTCGCGCCGAGGAGTCACACACCCCATGGATGCGGACGGTACATCTGAGTTGGGAGCCGCGAAGGTTCCCCTCGTGTCCACCCAGAAGCAGCAGCGCGTTCGTCGCCCACCCAAGAAGCTCAAGCCCTCACGGCTGCACGAGGTGGACTTCCGGAGCGTGGACGAACGCATGGACTCCGGCCGGGCCCTGCGCAAGCGCTGCCCACGCAGCAGCCACGCCGCGTGGAAGCCGTTCCGGGGTCGCGATCCGCTGGCGCAGTTGAAGGAATCCGACGCCACCCGGCTGCCCTGGCTGGTGCCCGTGCGGCACGAGCGCATGTCCGAATCCCCCTTCGCCTTCCTGCGCGGCACACCGTTCGCCATGGCGCGCGACCTGGCGCACACGCCCCACAGCGGGCTGCGCAGTCAGATCTGCGGCGACGCTCACCTGAGCAACTTCGGCCTGTTCGGCACGCCCGAGCGCAACCTCATCTTCGACCTCAACGACTTCGATGAGACGCTCCCCGGACCCTTCGAGTGGGACGTGAAGCGTCTGGCCGCCAGCTTCGTCGTGGCGGCGAAACAGAACGGCCTGGGCGGCCGCTGCGGCAGGAAGGCCGCGCGCAAGGCGGTGGAGTCCTACCGCCTGATGATGCGCGAGCTGACGACCCGGAGCCTGCTGGATGTGTGGTCGCTGCACGTGGACGCGAAGGAGCTGCGGCGCGCCGAGTCCGAGGACACCGCGAAGCTCGCCTCCGAAGCGGTGGAGAAGGCGAAGCGCCGCACCAGCGCGCACGCGGTGGAGAAGCTCACCGTGGAGCGCAACGGTCAGCGCCACCTGGCCTACCAGCCTCCCCTCCTCTTCCCCCTGTCGGCGGTGAAGATGGACGTGTCCTCCGAGGAGCTGGAGCGGCGCATCAAGGAGCTCACGGTGGGCTACCTGGCGTCGCTGGACGGCGCCGTGCGCGACCTGTGTCTGCGCTACCAGCGCAAGGAGTGGGGCTTCAAGGTCGTGGGC
Source organism: Corallococcus praedator (assembly GCF_003612125.1). Lineage (GTDB taxonomy): Bacteria > Myxococcota > Myxococcia > Myxococcales > Myxococcaceae > Corallococcus > Corallococcus praedator. Next base: position 15,211 of record NZ_RAWI01000025.1, on the reverse strand, counting down.
GTGGGCAGCGTGGGCCTGCAGGCCTACGTCGTGCTGTGCGAAGGAAACGGCGGCAATGACCCGCTGGTGTTGCAGCTGAAGGAGGCGAAGGCCTCCGTGCTGGAGCCCTACCTGGGCCCCAGCGAGTTCGGCAGCGCGGGGGAACGCGTGGTGGTGGGCCAGCGACGCATGCAGGCCTTCTCCGACCTCTTCCTGGGATGGACGGAAGTGGAGGGCATGGGTGCCTTCTATGTGCGCCAGCTGCGCGACATGAAGGGCTCGCTGGACGCGGAGAAGATGGATGCGCCCGTGTTCATGGACTACGCGGACGCGTGCGGCTCGACGCTCGCGCGAGCCCATGCGCGCACCGGAGATGCCGCCCTCATCGCGGGTTACCTGGGCAGCAGCGACCACTTCGACGAAGCCATCGCGGAGTTCGCCTGCACCTATTCGGATCAGGTGGACGAAGACTATGGGCGCTTCATCGACGCCCAGGCGAAGGCCTTCGAAGCGCTGACGGGCTGAGTGCCTCCCGGAAGGAACCGCAAACTGCCGGGCGGCACGAGACCAGTAACGGGTCCAAGGCACCCCATGGTTGACGAGCCGCCGGTCATCCCCTTCCAATACCGCCCATGGCCAAGTTTCTCGACACCACGGGCGTTTCCTACCATCTGCAACAACTAATCAATAAGGCGAAGGAGAAGCTCATCCTCGTCAGCCCCTACCTGAAGATCAACGAGCGTGTGAAACAATCTTTGATTGAACGAGATGCATTCAAATTAGATATTCGTATTATCTATGGAAAGAGCGAACTCCAGCCAAGTGAAACGGAATGGATCCAGAGCGTAAAGTCGATCCGTCTCAGCTTCTGCAAAAACCTTCACGCCAAGTGCTACCTGAATGAATCTGAGGCCATCATCACCTCGATGAATCTCTACGAATTCTCTCAGGTCAACAACGCAGAGATGGGCATCTACATCAGCAAAGCCGAGGACCCCGTTGTCTATCAGGACCTCAGCGAAGAGGTGCAACGACTGCTGCGGATGAGTGATGAAGTCCAGATCTCCATTGAACGGACCAAGCCAGAGGTCCCACCGCAAATCCCCATTCCGCCGAGTCCGACTCCGGCCCCGCAGCGGAAAAAGGCTGAGCCGGCGATTGCGTCCCAACCTGCTGGACATTGCATCCGCTGCCAGGACGAGATCCCCCTTCGGCCAACCCGCCCCTACTGTCGGGAGTGCCATGACGATTGGGATGGCGACGACTCAGAGCCCGAAATGTACTGCCATGTATGCGGCACTGATCACAACGCCACATTCCTCAAGCCATCTTGCTATCCTTGCTTCAAGGCGAATCGCAACAAGCTCGAATGGGCAGTCAGTTGACTCACTGTCCTGGGGCACCCGCCCTCAATCCACTTGGGGCATATTCCTGACAGTGTGAGTTCCTGACGGCGGGCAGGAATTGACCTCACCGTCTAAGCCAAGCTCATAGGTTTGCACGCACACCGACGACACCGCTGTCCTTCAAACCTCTCTGAATTCTGATTCAAGGGAAACCGTCGCGGATTTCACCTGAACCTATTCGGCTCAGGTGAACGAGGGCCACCCGCGATTCATCTGACCGGGGGTCGGCACCGGATCAGAACACCTGCATCCCGAGGCGCCGGGCGCATGGAATCCTAGGCCGGGACGGCTATGGCCAGTCCACTGCCTCTGCGCTGCCGGCAGCGATCTTCACAGAACGGGCTTCAGCCCGAAAGCCGCGTCCAGTCGTCTTCATGAAGAAACAGCCTCACACCCAGGCGCTCGCACACGTCCGCGTGTGCCTGGGCCGCGGGGCCTCCCACCCAGACGGGCAGCTCCTTCGGCAACGCCTCACGCAGGCATCGCAGGACGTCCTCGAACACCATGGCGCCCCGGTTGGTCACCGCCGACAGGCCCACCACGTCCGGCCTTGCCCTCGCCACCAGCACCCCCAGGTCCGCCGTCGGCACGCGCTGCCCCAGGAGCGTCACCCGCACGCCCGCGTACCGCAGCCGCAACGCCGCCCCCAGGAGGCCCAGCTCGTGCTCCTCCTCCGGGAAGCACGCCAGCACCGCGTGCTTGCGCCCTCCCTCCGGCGCACCGTGCAGCAGGCTCACCAGCCGCTCGCGCACCACCTGCGTCACCAGGTGCTCCTGCGCCACCGACAGCGTCCCCGCGTGCCAGCGCTCTCCCACCTCGCGCTGCACCGGCACGAGCACCTCCTCGAACGCGCGCAGGGGCGGCAGGGCCGACAACACCTGGTCCAGGATGCGGGAGACACAAGGCTGGTCATACGCCTCCGCCGCCGCCATCACCGCCGCGCGCCACGCCCCCGGCTGTGTTCCTCCATCGACGGGGCCTCGCTCCTCACGGCGCGGCGGTGACGCGACGTCCAGCTCCGCCATCAACTGGGGCAGCAGCTTCGCCGCCTCGCTGATGGCCACGCCTTCGTCCGTCAGCGCCTTGAGCCGCTTGAGCACCGCGACGTCGCGGTCCGTGTAGACGCGGTAGCCCGCCGGCGTGCGCTCCGGAACGAGCACCCCGTAGCGGCGCTCCCAGGCCCGGATGAGCTCCACGCGGACCCCCGACAGCTCCGCGGCGATGTGGATGCGATAGGTGCGCTCAGCCATGGTGTGTGAATCACGGTCGGTTCTGCGCGTTCCTCACCTGCTGCCAGATGGCGATCAGCTCCTCCGCGGACTCCGCGTACTGAGCGCCCAGGGTGAAGAGGGTCTTCAAGTGCTCTCGCGCACCCGGCCCGCCCACCACCATCGGCACTGAAGCGCACGCCTGCAACGACTCCGACAACACCGTGAGGAAGTCCTGCGCTTCCCGACGCCGCACGAAGGACAACGCCACCACGTCCGGCCGCACCTGCAAGCAGGCCCCGTGCAACGCCTCCGCGGGCGTGTCCGCCCCCAGCAACGTCACCCGCCAGCCCCGCGCCTTCAAATGCACCCCCAGCGCGAGCAGGCCTCCCTCATGGTGGTCCCCCGCCGGACAGGCCAGGAGCCCCCGGGGTCCATCGCTCGCGCTCACCATGCCCGCGAGCAACAGGCGCAGCCGCTGCCGCACCAGCGCGGAGGCCAGGTGCTCGCGCGCCACGTCCAGGCGCGACGCCATCTCCCGGAGCGCGGGGATGAGGAACGTGTCGCAGAAGGCCGTGGCGTCCAGGTCCTCCCCGGCCTCCTCCAGCACCGCGTCCGCCGCGTCCGCGTCCAGCACCATCACCGCTGCCCAGAAACGCTCCATCAGCCGCGAGTCCTGCCGGGCGGGCTGCGCGGGAGAAGCGCGCACCTGGGCGATGGCCTCGCTCACCGACAGGCCCCCCTCCATCAGCTTCGCCACCCGGCGCACGGCCTCCACCTCGTCGCGTGAATAGACGCGGTAGTTGTTCTCGCTGCGCTCCGGACGCGGGAAGCCATAGCGGCGCTCCCAGGCGCGCAGCGTGGCCTCACGGATGCCGGTGAGCCGGGCGATGGTGCGGATGCGCAGGCTCATCGGCCCAGGCCTCGCGCCGAGTCCCAGCGCTCCGCCACGCCGCGCGCTCCCGTCAGCTTGCGCGTGAAGCCCTCCAGGTCCGTCACCTGGGACACCGCGCGCACCACCGACTCCAGCCCGCTCTGGAAGCGCGACAGCGGACCGGCCTCGTGGGGCGTGCCCACCTCCAACAACACGTCCGGGCGCTCGTGCTCGAAGAAGGCGTAGCGGATGGCGATGGGCACGCACTCCGCCTTCGCCGCCTTCGCCAGCAGCTCCACGCCCCGCTCCAGCTTCAGCGGGAAGGCACCGAAGGGCCGGTGCTCCCCTTCCGGAAAGACACACACGGCGGCGCTCGGCCGGCGCAGCAGCTCCTTCGCGTACCGGAGCGAGGACAAGGACGACATCGCGTCCTGCTTGCGGATGCTGAACGCGCCCATCTTCGCGTGGAAGGGATAGCGGCGCAGGTTCTCCTCGTCCATCAGGCAATAGCCATCCCAGCCCGCCACCTGGCAGAGCTGGTGCAGCACGAAGCCGTCCCACCAGTTGCAGTGGTTCAGGTAGATGAGCCGGCCCACGCCGTCCGCGGGCAGTTCGCCGCGCACCCACAGGCCCCGGAACGTCGAGCGGAACTTCCACCCGATGTACCGGTCCACCGCCCACCCGAAGGGCCCACCCTTGGCCGCGGGAATCAAGACGTCCGCGCCTCATTGAAACGCAACAGCGCCGTGAACAGCGCGAGCCCCAGCGACACCAGCACGCTGGTGATGAGGAAGAAGAGCACCTCCTCCAGCGGCACCGCGCCCACGTATACACCCACGTGGCGCCCCGCCCCGAAGTTCCAGATGCCGGTGGAGATGGCCAGGTGGTCCGCGATGGACAGGTACACGCCCACCACCAGCGCCGGCGGCAGCACCGCGCGCAGCACCTCGCCAGCGCGCGACTTGTAGTGATTCACCAGCAGCGCCAGTTGGATGGCAATCACGGGCAGCGTCCAGGCCAGCAGGTGGATGAGATACGCCCAGCGGGTCTCCATCATGGCGACACCTCGCGAGGGCCCAGGGACCGCTCGACGCGGACGGACCGATACTCTTCGGATTTCGGGGCCTGCGGCTTCTTCGCCAGCACGCGCTCCAGCCGGGCCCGGGCCCACAGGCCCACGAGCAGCGTCTGGAGGCCGAAGAAGAGGTACTCCTCCAGCGGCAGGTAGCCCAGCTTCACGCCCCAGATGCGCTCCGGGTCGAAGCCCCACAGGCCCCACTTCACCGCCATGTTGTCCCACGGCGACGTGGCCGCGTAGACGACCACGAGCAGCACGCCCATGGGCGCCAGGCCCTTCCACGACAGCGTGCGGCGGTAGCGCACGAGGAGGAACAGGATGGGCAGCACCACGAACAATCCCAGGAAGCGCGCGTAGGTCATCCCGGTCCTCCACTCCACTGCGACACCACCCGCACCATGCGCCCTCCCGCGTGGAGCGCGTACGTGTGTCCGCGCCACGTCACCGTTCCCTGCCGCGTCAGCGAAGCCCCGAAGGCCGTGAGCAACAGCACCTCCCCCACCAGCCAGTCCGTCAGCGCATGGCCTCGCGCCTCCTCGCCGGGCACGTGGCTCAGCGCGGAGAGCCGCAGCGACAGCAGCGTGCGCACGGCGACCAGGGCCCCTACCGCCAGCCACACCGAAGGCTCGCCCAGGGCCGCGGCCAGCAGCAGCAGGGGAAGCGTGGGCGTGAACAGCAGCGGCACCGTGGGGTACAGGCCCGGCCGGTGGCTGGCCAGCACCTGCATCCACCGCGTGAAGCGCTCCAGGGGCATGCGCCAGGAGGTCTCGGGCGCCATGGGCACCCACGCGGGCGCGGGGCTCAGCGCCACGTCCAGCCCCCGCGCGTGCAGGCGCTTTGCCAGCTCCAGGTCCTCGCCGATGTGGTCCGACAGGCCACGCAACTCCTCCACCGCCCTCGAGGACAACCCGAGCGCCTTGCCACACACCGCCTGCGCGCCCGCACTCATCGCATGCAGCGCGCGAAAGCTGTGGTGCGTGTAGCGCAGGAGCCCCGCCATCGCACGTCCCGCGGCATCCCTCGCGCCCACGGGCGTGGGGGCAGCGGTGCTCAGCGCGGCGCCCGCCACCAGGGCGGACGCCAGCCCCTCCACCAGCGCGCCTGTCACCGCCACGTCCGCGTCCACCACGAGCACCACCCGCCCGCGCGTGTCCAGGGTGTCCAGCGCGTAGAGCAGGTGCCCCACCTTGCGGTTGGGGGAGAGCGGGTCGCTCGGCAGCCACCGGACGCCTTCGGCCAGCCGGGGCCGGTAGGGCGACAGCACCACCTGCTCCAGCGGCCCCGCGTAGTCGATGGGGCGCGCCAGGTTCTCCAGCTCCTGCGGCGTGGGCGCATCCACCGGGCGCAGCAGCAGCACGGACGGCAGGGCCTGCGCCGCGGGGACGGGCGCACGGCGCAGCAGCCTCGCGAGCGCCACCGCGCTGAAGCCTCCGGCCAGCCCTGTCCACCCGAGCGCGATGAGGGCAGGCGCGTTCATGCCGCCCGCTCCACGCGCGTGCGGAAGTGCGCCATCCAGCGGATGAAGGGCGAGTGGAAGCGGCGGAAGTCCGCCACCTCGCCCATCGTGTCCAGCGCGCCCCGGCGCGACTCCAGCCGCGCGTAGAAGGGCGACGACTCCAGCAGGCGCGGCGCGCCCACCACCTCGTTGCCCGCGTGCAGATGCGAGGGGACGCGCAGGCCCCAGCCGGTGATGTTCGTGGGCCGGATCCCGGGGTGCGGCCCGCGCTCGCACACCACGCCGGACGGTCCCGCCATCAGGCGCAGCGGGGCCACGCCATCCGGCAGGTGGTAGTCCACCACCGTGTGGTGCTGGTGGTGCGTGCGCGCCCAGTGCCACCCGGACAGCCGGTCGCCCAGCAGTTCGTGGCCGTGGTTGGTGTCGTGGTAGCCCATGCCGTCGGCCACCACGTCCAGCGAGGCCACCTCCAGCCGGGCCTCCGAGCGCGGCGCCAGGGCCTGCCAGTAGTGCGGCAGCCCGGGCATCAACTGCATCTCCAGGCCCCGGGGCGTCAGCGGCCGGAGCGTCAGGCTGGCGCGCACCGGGCGGCCCCACGGCGCCGTCCCGTCGTCCACGTCCATGCGCACCGTGCCGTCCTGCGCATGGGTGAGCGTGGAGCGACCGATGCGCAGCCGTCCCGGCCCTTCCACCTGCGCGCGCCGGTACTCGCTGAGCACCCACAGCCGGCGCACACCCCGGTGGTAGAGCGCGAAGTTCACCGCGCTGTGCTCCACGGGCAGGCCCCCGCGCCGCGCCGCCACCGAGTAGCGCGGCGAGAAGAGCGAGCCCAGCATGAAGATGCACACCGCGCTGTACTCCCCGGCGGTGACGTCCGCGTAGAACCAGCGGTAGGCCCCCGCCGCGTCGGGCAGCGCGGGCAGCGCGGGCACTTCCGGCATCAAGGGCTGCGCGAGCAGGGACGTCATGCGCTCCCCCTCAGGTGCGCGGAGGCCATCTCCGCCGCGAACCGGCCCGACAGCATCACCAGCGGCACCCCGCCGCCCGGGTGCGTGCCACCGCCCGCGAAGAACAGGCCCGGCGTGCCTCCCCGGATGCGCGGCCGACGGAAGGGACCGAAGCGGCCGTGCGGCAGGAAGCCATAGATGGAGCCGCCCGGCGCACCGCGCGCCGCCAGGTCCACCGGCGTGCGCTGTCCCACCACGCGCGTCTTCCCCTTCAGGCCCGGGTAGTGATGGAAGAGCTTGTCGAACATCTGCGTGCGCACGCGCTCCGCCATCGCTTCCCAGTCGCGCTCCGCCTGTTCGGCCTGGGAGGCGCCCACCGGCATGGCCGGCGCGTTCACCATCACGAACAGGCCCGTACGGCCCAGCGGCGCCATGCTGGGGTCGGTGGCGGACGGGTTGCAGAAATACACCGTGGGGTCCGTTGCGAGCTGGCCCGCGAAGAGTTCGTCGAACTCGCGCCGGTAGTCCCCGCCGAAGAGCACCGTGTGGTGAGGCAGGGACGGCCGCCCCTCCACCTCCAGGAGCAGCACGAAGCCGGACAGCGACAACGGTTCGCCTTCCCGGCGCAGCGACGCCAGCGGATCCGCGTTCACCACCACGCTGTCGAACAACTCCGAGCCTGGGCCCACGCGGTAGCCCTCGGAGGTGCGCTCGAATCGGGCGCGCGTGTCCAGGTGCACCGTGACGCCCAGCCGCCGCACCGCCTGGCCCAGGGCCGCCACCAGCGCGCCGATGCCGCTCTTCACGTGGTGCACGCCGTACGCGTGTTCGATGTGCGGGATGAGCGCGAAGGCCGCGCTGGACGCATAGGGCGAACCGCCCGCGTAGGTGGCAAAGCGGCCCACGTACTGTCGCAGGTGCTGCGTCTGGAAGTGCTTCGCCGCCAGCGCGTGCAGCGTGTCCATCTGCATCCCGGCCAGCATCGCGCCAATGCCCCGGCGGGCCACGCGCGCCATGAAGCCGGGCATGCCCTCGAAGGGGGCCTCCAGGTAGGGCTCGCCCGCCGCGCGCCAGATGGCCGCGGCCTCCGCGTAGAACGTGTGCACGCCCTTGCGCTCGGAGGGGCGCAGTTCGGCGGCGCTGTCCGCCATGCGCTCCAGGTCCTTGTACGCGGTGAAGTCGCACCCGTCCGTGAAGCGGTAGGTGCACTGCGGCTCCAGCTCCGTGAACGGCGGCAGGAGGTCCAGCGCGTCCAGCTTCTCGAAGGTGCCCCGCACCAGCGCCGGCAGCGTCAGCAGCGTGGGCCCGGTGTCCAGCGTGAGCCCCTCCACCGTGACGGCCTGCGCCTTGCCGCCCAGCGACGGGCCGCCCTCGAACAGCGTCACCGCGTGGCCCTCCTTCGCCAGGAGCCCCGCCGCGGTCAGCCCGCCAATGCCGCCGCCAATCACCGCCACGCGCGAGGTCTTCATGCCGGACCTCCCGTGCCCGTGGACAGCAGGGGCGCTGACGGCGCCAGGAGCGGAAGGGCCGTGTCGGCCTCCCGCAGCACCGCGCGTGGGCGCACGAACGCGGCCGCCGCCAGCGCCAGCTTGCGGCCCTTCGTCGTGTGGGCCCGGCCGCTGAACACGTCGTAGTCCCGCGCCTCGATGTCGCGCAGGATGTCGCCGTAGATGCCGCCCATCAGCCGCACCATGCGCTGGCTGCCGAAGCCGGTGAGGTACTTCACGCCGCCCGCCGCCCGCGCGTAGTACGCCCGCGCGCGCTGGATTTGAAAGCGCATGAAGTCGCGCCAGCGCGCATCCACCTGGCCCCGGCGCAGGTCGTCCTCGGTGAGCCCGAAGGCGCGCAGCTCCTCGGCGGGCAGGTACACCCGGTCGCGCTCCAGGTCCTCGCGCACGTCGCGCAGGATGTTGGTGAGCTGCATGGCCCGGCCCAGGTCCGCCGCCGGCTCCACCGCGCGCTCGTCCTCGCACCCCAGCACCGGCGTCAGCATCAACCCGACCACACCTGCAACCCGGTAGCAGTACAGCTCCAGCTCCTCCCAGGTTTCGTAGCGTTGCTTCGTCAGGTCCATCTCCATGCCGGAGATGAGGTCCTGGAAGGGCTGCTCGGGGATCCGGTAGAGGTGGATGGAGTGGCGCAGCGCCGCGAACTCGCTGGGCTCCCACGGCGACGGCGCGTCGGCGGCGGGCTGGCGCGAGGACGGAGGCCCCAGCTCCTTCGAGGCCAGCTCCGGCAGGGACAGGTACACCTGGGCCACGCGCTCGCGCGCCCGGGCCAGCCGCGTGGGCAGATCCAGGGGAGAGCCTTCCAGCGCGCTCTCGCCCGCGTCCACCAGGTCGTCCAGCCGCCGGCAGAAGGCATACAGCGCGAAGGCCGCCTTCTTGCGCTGCCCGAAGAGCAGGTACGAGGCGAAGAAGAAGCTCTTCGCGTGGTGGCGCGTGACGACGCGCGCGCGCCGGTAGCCCTGCGCGATGAGGGCCGGGGATTCGGTGACGCTCATGCCGCCACCTCCACGGGGACCGGCGTCTCCGTGCGCGGCGACAGCGTCACGCCCTGCTTCCGGGCCCACGTGACGAGCCGCTCGGTGACGAGCCGCGCGGAGATGAGCACCGTGGGCAGGCCCGTGCCCGGCTGGGTGGAGGCGCCCACGAAGAAGAGGTTCTTCACCTTCGGATCCACGTTGGCCGGGCGGAAGGGTCCCACCTGGAAGAAGTTCTGCGCCAGCCCGAACGCGCTGCCCCGGGCCAGGTTGTACGTGCCCGCCCAGTCGTCCGGGGTGAACACGCGCTCCACCTCGATGTCCGCCTCCAGGTTGGGGAAGCCCAGCTCGCCCAGGCGCTGGAACACCTTCGCGCGCACCTTGGGGCCCTCCGTCTTCCAGTCCAGGTTCGCGTGCTGGTGCGGCACCGGCACGAGCACGTAGAGCGAGTCCTTGCCCTCCGGCGCCAGCGACGGGTCGGTGTGCGAGGGCACGTTGACATAGAAGCTGGGGTCCTCCGGCACGCGGAAGCGCTGGAAGATGTCATCGAAGGAGCCCGCGTAGTCCCGGCCGAACATCACGTTGTGGTGCAAGAGCTCCGGCACCTTCTTCTTCATGCCCAGGTAGAGCATGTAGCCGCTGGAGGTGAAGCGCAGCTTCTTGTCCCGCTTGAAGGGCGCGTCCTTCGGGTCGAGCAGCTTCTCGTACGCGTACGGCAGGTCCGCGTTGCACAGCACCGCGTCCGCGGGCACCACCTCCCCGCCCACGAGCCGCACACCCGTGGTGCGGCCCCCTTCGGTGAGGATGCGCTCCACCGGCGCGCCGTAGTGCAGGCGCACGCCCTCCTCGCGCGCCAGCCGCTCCAGCGCGAGGGGAATGGCGTACAGGCCGCCCTTGGGGAACCAGATGCCCACGCCCAGCTCGGTGAAGGGCAACAGGCCGTACACGGCCGGGGATTCAAAGGGGGACACGCCCAGGTACATGGTCTGGAACGTCATCGCCGCGCGCAGGCGGTCGTCCTCGAAGAAGCGGCTGACGTCCGCGTACATGCGGCGGTGCGCACGGGCCTTGAAGATCTTGGCCAGCACGCTGGGGGAGAAGTAGTCGGAGATGCCGTCGAAGTTGCGGCCGACGAAGTGGTCCAGGCTGATGCGGTACTGGGTGCGGCCCTGGGCCAGGAAGGCCAGGTAGCGCTGGAAGCTGCCGGGCTCCACGCGCTCCAGCTCGCGGCCCATGGTGCACAGCTCGGACGTGAAGGTGACGTCGGACCCGTCCCGGAAGTGCACCCGGTAGTTGGGGTCACAGCGCATCAGCGTCAGGTAGTCCTCGATGCGACGGCCGAGCGCGCGGAAGGTCTCCTCGAACACCTCCGGCATCAGCACGATGGTGGGCCCGATGTCCCACGTGAACCCGTCCACCTGGAGCTGGTTGCACCGCCCACCCGGGCCGCGCGTCTTCTCGAACACCTGGACGTCGAAGCCCTGCCGCGCGAGCCTCGCCGCGGCGGCCAGTCCGCCCACCCCCGCGCCCACCACCACCACCCGCTTGCCTTGTGCGCTCATGGACGGGTCCTCAGGAAGCGCGACGTGCGAGACGGGCGATGAGGGCGTCCAGCAGGTCCCTCATGCCGTGGGAATTGGGCAGGCATTGCAGGCCGCGACGCGCCGAGCGCGAGGCCCGCTCCACCGCGCGCTCACACGCGACGTAGCCTCCGAGCGACTCCACCAGCGCCCGGGCCCGGGCCAGCGCCTCCGCGTCCTTCTCCTCCACCGGCAGCGCCCACAGCCGCTCCAGCTCCTCGCGTCCCGCGGGCGTGGCGCGCACGTACGCCGCCATCAACGGGAAGGTGCGCTTGCCCTGCATGAAGTCACCGTCGCACGCCTTGCCCGCCACCGACGCGTTGCCGAACAGGCCGATGAGGTCGTCGCGCAGCTGGTAGGCGAGCCCCACCGAGCGGCCCACCTGCTCCAGGCCCTTCTTGAGCGTTTCGTCCGCGCCGCCCAGCATCGCGCCGCACACCAGCGGAGCGCTGAAGCCGTAGCGCGCCGTCTTGAGGTGGGCCACGCGCAGCGTCTGGAAGAGCGACACCTCCGACAGCGGCATGCGCGACAAATCCAGGTCCAGGTACTGCCCCGCGGCCGTATGCCGGCACACGCCCAGGTAGTACTGCACCACGCGCGAAACGCCCGGCAGCTCCGACTCCAGCATCGCCTCCAGCGAGCGTGCGAAGAGGTGGTCGCCCACGACGATGGCCAGGTCCTCGCCCGGCCGCCCCGGGGCCAGCATCCGGTGCAGCACCGGCCCACCCCGCCGCAGCTCCGCCTGATCCGCCACGTCGTCATGGATGAGCAGGAACGTGTGCAGCAGCTCCAGGCCCGCCGCGAAGTCCCACAGCCCCGGCGGCACCGCGGTGCTGCCCCGCGCCAGCCCGTGCCCCGCGAGCACCAGCGCCGGCCGCAGCCGCTTGGCCGGGCGCAGCGCGTAGCCGCGCGCCTGCTCCACCGCCCGCGTCCACCGGGCATCCAGCGAAGCCTCGTCCGGCAGCTCGAACAACCGGGCGAGCGCCGCTTCCACCTGTGCCTGCACGAGCTGCAGCCAGGCCTGCTCCGGAGGCGCCGCGTCAGCGGGCGTCTGCTGCACGTTGGGAAGCGTGATGGCCATACAGCGGATCTCCGAAGTCGGGAGCACGGCAACAGCCTTTCCACCTAGAGGTAGCGTTTGCGTCCAGAGATTGTCAAGGCTATGTCTAAGGTTTGTGAAAACCTTGTACACGGGAGGCTCCCCATGAAGGCGTGGATCACAGGTGCGTTGACGGTGACGCTGGCGGCGGGGAGCGCGGTCAGTGCTCCCCCCACTCCGGAACCGGTGGATGCGACCCTAAGCACCTCCAAGGGCGAGCGCGTGCGGCTGTCCCGCTGGCGTGGAAAACCCGTCATCCTCTTCTACGAGGACAAAGACTCCACGACACTCAACGCGCCCTTGAAGGAGGAGTTGTTCGCTCGCGGGCGCGAGCGGGGACTCCTGCGGAGCGCCTGGGTGGTCGCGGTCGCCAATCTGGAGAAATACGACTTCTTCCCTGCGAGGGGCATTGCCCTGTCGTACGTGCGGGACGAGGAGAAGAAGGCCGGCGTCCCCATCCTGGTCGACCTGGAGGGCACCCTGGGACAGGCGCCCTGGAAGCTGCCCACCAAGACGTCCAATGTGATGCTGTTGGACGCGGAAGGGGCGTTGGTCTTCCGACACTCAGGCCGCATGAAGCCGGAGGACCGGGCGCGCTTCTTCGTCGCCCTGAGCGCGCTGGTGGGCCAGGACCTCACGACCGAAGCGGTGACGGAGGCCCAGCCGTGAAGGTGGCGTGCACGGGTGCCAGTGGCTTCCTCGGTCCAGGGCTTGTCCAGGGTTTGTTGGATGCCGGCCACACCGTGCACGTGCTCAGCCGCAACGTTGAACACGCCCTGGGCAGGCTGCCCGCCGGGGTGACGGGCTCCTACTTCGATGGGAGCACGCCGCTGTCACCGGACGCGCTGGCGCACGCGGAGGCGGTGGTGCACCTGGCGGGGGAGCCGGTGGACCAGCGGTGGACCCACGAGGCCAAGCAGCGCATCCACCGAAGCCGGGTGGAGGGCACGCGCGTGCTGGTGGAGGCGATGAAGCAGGCGGGCTCGGTGCGGCACTTCGTCTGCGCCTCGGCGGTGGGCTACTACGGCGGCGCGCGCGAGGCACAGTCGCTGACGGAGGAGGACGCACCCGGCGACGACTTCCTCGCCCATGTGTGCCAGGGCTGGGAGGCGGAGGCGCTCCGCGCGGCGGAGGCCGGGATGCGCACGGTGCGCCTGCGCATCGGCGTGGTGCTGCACCCGGCGGGCGGCGTGCTGCACCGGATGCTGCCGGTGTTCCGCATGGGCGCGGGCGGACGGGTGGGCAACGGGCACCAGTACGTGAGCTGGGTGCACCGCGCGGACCTGCTCGCGCTGATGCGCTTCGCGCTGGAGCACCCCACGCTGGAGGGCGCGATGAACGCCACGTCGCCGGAGCCCGTCACCAACGCGACCTTCGCGCATACGCTGGGCACGGTGCTGGAGCGGCCGGCGATGTTGCAGGTGCCGGGCTTCGTCCTCAAGGCGCGCTTCGGGGAGATGGCGCGCGTTGCGCTGGAGGGCCAGCGGGTGATGCCCCGGCGTGCGCTGGAGGCGGGCTTCCAGTTCCAACACCCCGACCTGGGCGAGGCCCTGCGCGACCTGCTGCCGCCCGCGGGGAGCTGAGCGCGGGCGCCCCGGTGTGATGTCCTCGGGTGGACGCGGATCCGCCGTGGGCCCCATGCGGCCTCCCGCGCTCCGGCGCGGTGCATACAGTGCGCGCCACGCATGGACGACACCCAGACGCTGGAAGCACGCGCGCGCCGCGAGGGCACGCCGCTCATCGACGGAGACACCGCCACCTTCGTGTGGAAGGGCGCAAGCCGCGTCTTCCTCCAGGGGGACTTCCAGGACTGGCGGGGGACGCCCCTGCCGCTGGAGCGCGTGGGCAAGAACCTGTGGGCGCGTTCGCTGGCGCTGCCGGAAGACGCCTATGTGGAGTACGCGCTCCAGGACGCGCGGGGCCGCCGCGTGCGCGACACATTCAACAAGCGCCGCTCCGACAACGGCTTCGGCGGCTTCAACCACTGCTTCTGGATGCCGAAGGGACAGGCCACGACGCTGAACCAGCGCGTGCGCGGCGTGCCCCGGGGCCGCGTGACGCGCCATCAATTGGACACGCACGAGTGGGTCGTGGGGAAGAAGCGCGCGGTGGCCCTCTACGCGCCGCCGGTGCCGGGGCCCGTGCCGCTGATGGTGGTGCTGGACGGCGATGACTACCTGGAGCGCGTCCAGCTGCCCACGCTGGTGGACAACCTCGTCGCCCAGGGCCGCATGCGCCCGGTGGCGATGGCCTTCGTGTCCAACGGCCGTGAGGCGCGCACCGCCGAGTACGCCTGCAGCGAGGCCACCGTCGCCTTCCTGGAGCGCCGCGTGCTGCCGCTGGCGCAAGAGAAGCTGTCCCTGGTGGACGCGCAGCGCACGCCGGGCGTGCACGCGGTGCTGGGCTCCTCGCTGGGAGGACTGATGGCGCTCTACGTGGCCCAACGCCTGCCCCGCACCTTTGGCCGCGTGCTGTCCCAGTCCGGCGCCTTCTCCATCGAGGGCACCGACATGGTCGTCTTCGACCTGGCGCGGCGACAGGCCCAGCCGCCACTCCACGTCTGGATGGACTGCGGCCACTTCGAGACCCTGGTGGACGGCAACCAGCGCCTCCTGCCCGTCCTCCATGCGGCCGGCCACCGCGTCACGTACCGGACCTACAATGGCGGACACAATTATCCAGCCTGGCAATGCGATCTGCCGGCCGGCCTGGAAGAATTGTTCTCGACTTCTGGATGACGCGGCGCGGCGGTCCGGCTGGCTTCCGTCCGGAGCGGAAGGCCAGTGAAAGCAGGGGGTTGGCGTTTTTGGAAAGCGCTCAAAACGAAATGATCCGGGATTGATCCAGCCCTTTGACGCGGCAGGCGGGCAGCCGGACGGGGCGTGTGGACTCCGGGGCTACGCAACATGAGGGCTGGCTCGCGCGATAACAGATGTAGGTGCGCATCCTGACGCGAGCACCGCGTCGGCCCCCCCCGCCCTGGAGTTTCGTCATGTCCCGCGTCGATGGTGGCAACCGCCCGTCCCCCCCCGTGAAGCGCTCGGAGTTCGAGCGGGGCGACGCCGCGCGCGAGAAGCCAGCCACCGCCGCCCAGCCCTGGAC
>NZ_RAWI01000259.1 GCF_003612125.1 Corallococcus praedator | reverse complement strand
CGGTAGGGCCCACCGTGCCGCCGCGAGCAGCGGGTGGGGCGGCTTGAGGGGCGGCGGCACGGTGGGCCCTACCGGCTGCGGGTCGCTGGGAGGGAGGCCTTCATCCACCGTGTCGTCTCCTGCCCCTGCCGCCAGGGGCGGAGGGTGGGGTGCCGCGTTCGCTTCGAGGTGCCGCGGGCCGTGTCGCTCAGGCCCGGTGCAGGTAGCCGCGGATGTCGTCCGCGAGCGGGTTCTTCCGGGGCAGCTCGGCCGCCGCGGCAGGGTCGCCCAGCTTCAGCTTCTTGTCCTCTTCCACGAGGATGCGCTGATCCAACAGGTACTCCACCGCGTTCTCGAGCGTCGTCTTCGCCAGCGACTCGGAGGCGGTGATGCGCCCGGCGTTGTACTCGACGCGTCCCGTCTCCAGCGCCAGCTTGGCGAAGGACTTGCGGTCGGTGGCGGCGCCCGAGGCCACGTCGGGCAGGGTCATCGCCGCCAGCAGGTAGGCCTCCAGGAAGTCGCGCAGCAGGTCCGCCAGGAACTCCAGCTCCGGCAGCGCGTGGGCCTCCGGCGCCAGCTTGAGCGTGTCACCGTCGTGGATGACCAGGCCCATGCGCCCGAGCCGCTCCACGCACTCGGCGAAGATGGTCTCGAACGACGCGCCCACCCGGTAGATGAACTCCACCTTGAAGAGGCGCGACAGGAACAGCGCGCGGGCCTTCACGGTGTCGTACGGCGCGGGTGTGCCGGCCAGCAGCGCGTTGGCCACGAGGCTGCGCGCGGCCACCAGGTTCATCAGCGTGTTCTTGTAGAAGGACATCTCCGGACGGCGCGAGTCCTCCACCTGGTAGCTGACCTCGTTGCGCGCTTCCTTCGTGCGCACCATCTCGTCGGAGATGAACTCCCGCATGGCGTCCTGGATGGGCCCCAGCGTCTCCGGGTTGCTGGGCGCGTTGACCAGCTCCGGGGACAGCCGCGCTCCATCCTCCACGGCGATGCGGCGCAGCAGGCTGATCCGGTCGGTCAGCTCGCGCTGGGTGAGGCCGCGCCGGCGGTGGGCCAGCAGCGACGCGCTCACCAGCGCGTGCGGCGTGACGGTGGACACCTTGCTGATGCCGTACATCACCCGGTTGCCCAGCGCGCGCACCAGGCCCTTCTTCTGCTCGTCCGTCACCGGCTCCTGCGGCGACAGGCCACGCGCCTTCATGAACTCCACCAGCGACAGCGGCTCGTCGAACGTCAGGTGGATGCGTCCGTAGCGCGCGGCCAGCACCTTGGGCGCGCTCAACAGGGCCTTGAGGTCCTCGGGCTTCTTCTCCCCGCCGGCCAGCTCCTTCGAGTAGCTGTCGGACTCCACGACCTTCTCGTAGTCGATGGAGACGGGCACGAAGTAGAGGTCGTTGCGCGCGCCGTCCAGCACCGCTTCCACCTGCCACGTGAGCATGCCCAGCTTGGGCGTGAGCAGTTTGCCCGTGCGCGAGCGGCCGCCCTCGGGGAAGAACTCCTGGTGGATGCCGTCGTGCACCAGCTTCTTGATGTACGCCTTGAAGGACGCGGCGTAGACCTTGTCGCCCTTGAACGAGCGGCGCAGGAAGAACGCGCCGCAGCGGCGGAACAGCGGGCCCAGGGGCCAGAAGGACAGGTTGGCGCCCGCGGCGACCAGCGGCGCGGTGTAGCCGCGGTTCCACAGCACCCAGCTCATCACCAGGTAGTCCACGTGGCTCTTGTGGCTGGGGCAGAGCACCACCGGCGCCCTGCCCGCGGCCTTGAGCGCGCGGTGCAGGCCCGCCTCGTCCACGCCAATGCCGTCGTAGATGCGGTTGAACACCCACTCCAGCATTGGCGCGATGAGCGCCAGCACGGACGGGTTGGGCCTGGCCGCGATGGCCTCCAGGTTGCGCTTGGCCTCGCGCTGCACGCTCGCGGGCTTGCGGCCGGTGGCGGCCGCGTGCTCATCCAGCACCTTGCGCAGCTGACGGTCGCGCAACGTCTCCTCGATGAGCCGGTCGGTGGGCTTCTGCGGCGGGCCGAACACCGCGCGCGTCTCCCGGGCCAGGTACACGTGCAGCGCGCTGCGCACCTTGCGCGCCAGCACCTCGTCGGTGGCCTGGGGATTCTCCTCGATGAAGCGGCGCAGGTCGATGGGCTCTCCCACGCGGAACTGCGCGCGCTTGTAGTTGCGGAAGAACGCCACCATCGAGTGCACGAAGCCCGGCGCTTCCGGGCTGCCGAACACCACGTCGCGCCAGCCCGGCTTCAGCTTGGCGGCACGCTTCTCCCAGACGAACAGCTCCGGCACCAGAAACACCGGCTTGTCGGCGCCACGCGCCAGCCGCACCAGGGCGGGGAAGGGGTCCTCGCGCGTCTCCTTGCCGGAGGCGTGCAGCAGCGCCGTGCGGCGCAGGAACACGAGCCCGCTGCCGCCCTGCTGCAGGGCATAGCGGAAGCGCTCCTCCACCGCGCCATTCTGGGCCGTCTGGCGCCAGGGCCGGGTGAACCAGGGGCGCAGGTTCACCACCGCGCGGATGGGCGGCATGGCCCGACGGACCATGGCCCACGCGATGTAGAGGAAGTTGATCCACGCCGTGGTGCGCATGACGTGCACCACGAAGCCCCGGGCGCTGAGCGCACGCAGTTCGTCCTCGGCCTCGGGGGGGAAGTGCACCCCGTCGAAGTACCGTGCCCCGAGCACCCGGGACATGGGACCGAATTCCTCCTTCAAGGCCTCTCCTTGCGTCACGGTCTGCACCAGCGCGGTATCCACGGCAGCCCCCCAGGCTACATGTTTTCCGGCGTCGGGATGCCCAAGAGGGTCAGGCCCGCCGCCAGGGTGATGCGCGTTGCGTCCGTGAGGGCCAGGCGCGCCGCGCGCAGCGCGTCATTGTCCTCCACGAGGATGCGCTTCTCGCGCTCCTTGTTGCCGGCGGTGTAGTAGCGGCTGTAGGCCGCCGCCACGTCCAGCAACAGGCGCGCGACGAGGCTCGGCTCGTACTGCTCCGCCGCCGCGCGCACCGTGTCCGGCAGACGCATGAGTTCGCGCACCAGGGCCTGCTCCTCGGGGAGCGTCAGGAGCGCCGGATCATGGCTCGCCGGAACACCGCCGCCCTTGCGCAGCACGGTCGCACTGCGCGCGTGCGCGTACTGGAGATAGGGACCGGTGTGCCCCTCGGGGCTGGTCACCTCGTCCCAGTCGAAGGTGTAGTCGCTGGCGCGGTTGTGCTTCAGGTCACCGAAGACGATGGCGCCCAGGCCGATCTGCTCCGCGAGGCCATCGGGATCCTCTGTCACGAGGTTGCCCGAGGCGATGTTCGCCTCCACGAGCTTGAGCACGCGCTCCTTGGACTCGTCCAGGACCTGATCCAGCTCCACCACCTGGCCCTTGCGCGTGCTCATGCCGTGGATGCGGCCGAACGGCACGTGGATGCACTTGTCCGCCCACGGCTGTCCCATCTCCGTGAGGGTGCGGAACACCTGGCGGAAGTGCAGCGCCTGATCCTGCGCGACGACGTAGAGCGACTTGTCGAAGTTGAACCGCGCGTGGCGGTCCTCGGCGGCGGCCAGGTCGCGCGTGGCGTAGAGCGTGCTGCCGTCGTTCTTCTTCAGGAGGACGGGCGGCTCGTTCTCCGCGTAGGGCATGTCCACGATGATGGCGCCCTGGGACTCCTTCACGCCGGGCTTCTTCGCGATCTGCGCGATGACGGCGTCCATGCGGCCCTGGTAGCGGCTCTCGCCCTCGATGTGCTCGAAGTCGATGCCCATGCGCTTGTAGACGCGCTTGAAGCCCTTGAGGCTCGTCTCCCGGAACTGGTTCCAGAGCTTCATCGCCTCCGGCTCGTTGGCCTCCATGCGGCGGAAGAACTCGCGGGCCTTCTCGTCGAAGGCGGGGTCTTCACCGGCGCGCTTGTTGGCCTGGACGTACACCTGGACCAGGTGTGCCATGTCTTCCCGCAGCTCCTCCTTGCCGAACTCCTGGAAGCCCACGGCCACGAGGCCGAACTGCTTGCCCCAGTCCCCCAGGTAGTTGATGCCCTCCACGCGCCAGCCCAGCGCCCGGTAGAGGTTCGCGATGCAGTGGCCCAGGAACGTGGTGCGGATGTGGTGGAAGCCAATGGGCTTGGCGATGTTGGGCGACGAGTAGTCGATGACCACCGTCTTGCCCTTGCCCTCCTCGGCGTTGCTTCCGTACGCGATGCCTGCCTGGCGCACGCTGTCGATGACCTCCTGGGTGAAGGGCAGGGGAAGGAAGCGCGCGTTGACGTACGGGCCCACGGCCTTCACCTCCAGGCCGGGAACCTGGAGCGACTGCGCCAGCGACGCGGCGATGGCGGGCGGCGCCTTCTTCTGCGCCTTGGCGAGGGGGAAGGTGGCGAAGCTCAGGTCGCCGTGCGCGGGATCCGCGGGCTTGACCTGCGCATCGATGTCGGAGGCGGGGACGCCCAGGGCCCCGGCAAGAGCCTGGGCGAACGCGGCGCGGTAGCGGGAATAGACGGAAGTGCTCATGGGCCGCGCGGATACTACCCAAGGCGGGGCGCCTTCCTGCCACCTCTTCTGTGGGGAAGGCGCCCGGGACGTCGTTCAGGGCACTGCGGGGCCGCGGTTCTTGGGGCGCACCACCGCGGCCACGGTGTCCAGCAGCTTGGGCAGCTTCAAGGGCTTCTCGAAGAACCCGTCGATGCGATCCGGACCTTCACCCGAGGTGAGGGACGCGACGTCGCTGGCGCCGGAGATGATGTAGACGACCACGTCCGCCAGCGACTCGGTGGTGCGGATGTAGTGCAGCACGGAGCGTCCATCCTCTCCGGACAGCCGCAGGTCCAGCAGCACCATGGCCGGCCGGATGTGGGACAGGATGGAGCGCGCCTCGGCGGCACCGGAGGTGGCCATCACCCGGTAGCCCTCCTGCTCCAGCACCTGCTCCAGCACCTCGCGGCAGTCCACATCGTCCTCCACCAGGAGGATGCCGCCCGCCTTGGGCGCGGCCTGATTCAGGTCCGGGGCGCTGACGGCGCTCGCGAACAGGGGCAGGACCATCTCGAACGTGCTGCCCTCGCCCAGGATGCTGGAGGCGTCCACGCGGCCGCCGTGCAGCGCGACGATCTTGGCGACCAGGGGCAGGCCCAGGCCCGCGCCCGGGGGACGCGGCATGCCGGGCTGCGCGCGGTAGAACGAGTCGAAGACGTGCTCCAGGGCCTCGGCGGACATGCCCTGGCCGGAGTCCTTCACGGTGAGGGTGCCCAGGCCCTCGCCGGACGCGACGCGCACCTCGACGACGTCGTCCGTCTCGCTGTGGTGGATGCCGTTCTCGACGAGGTTGTGGATGGCCTCGGAGATGCGCTCGCGGTCGCCGCGGACGAACACCTCCGGGCAGGGCGGAATCACCACCCGCACGCGGCTGTGCTCGGCGACGGCGCCCAGCCCGCGCACCACCTCTTCCGCCACGGCCTTGAGGCCGAAGGGGCGCTGGTTGAGCTGCATCTTCCCGGAGGACAGCCGGGACATCAGCACCAGATCGTTCACCTGCTGCAGCAGCCGGTCGGAGTTGCGGTCGCAGATCTGCACCGCGCGGCGCTGTCCGTCCGTCAGGGTGCCCAGCTTCTCCCGGCCCAGCATGGCCAGGTAGGCCTTGATGGTGGTGAGCGGGTTCTTCAGGTCATGGGACACGTTGCCGAGCAGCTCCTCGCGGTTCTGCTCCAGGCTCTTGAGGCCCGCGATGGCCGTCTGCAGGTCCTTGTTGCGCCGGGCGCTGTCGTCGCGCAGCCGGGCCACCTCGTAGGCGGCGGTGAGCTGGGACGCCAGGGACTGCATCAGGATGTCGGACGCCTTGCGCCGGGCACCCAGGACGACGAGCACGCCCGTCACGCCCTGCGGACCCTCCAGGGGCACGGCGACGGTGTCGTCCTCGCGCAGGAGCACCTTGTCGGTGAAGCACCGGCCCACCACGCCCTCGCCCGGGACGGCGGCGGTGACGCGCTCGTCGTAGCGACCGCGCACGTGCTCGACGTGGAGCTGGTTGCGCGACGGAAAGTGGCGCGCGACGTAGCAGACCTTCGGCTTGAGCAGCGTGTGGAGCGTCTGGAGCTGGGCGCGCAGGGCCTCGGTGGGGCCCGCGTTGTCTGTCAGCTGACGGCCCATCTCCAGCAACGCCTGCGCGGCGGAGTCCGTGTCCACGGGGGGCGGAGGCTTCGCCGCCCGTTTCGGTGGGGCCTTCTTCGCGGGAGTGGCGGCGGGACGCAGCGGCACCACTTCTGCGAGCTGCGGATCCTTCTTCTTCGAGGGCACGCGTGAATCCTGCTTCATGTCTCGCGTGGGAGGAAACCGCCCTGGTGCCGGCCAGCCCCCGGGGAGGGGGGCCGTGTCAGGTGCCCGACAGCCCGGACGTTCGCCGCCTGCTCTAGGCCCGGCGCTGGATGCGGCCGTCCTTGTCCAGGCTGAAGGGCTCCACGAGGGCGGACTGCACCTTCTCCTGGTAGCCCTGCACGCCAAACCCGCTCTCCGCGAGAGCGGCCAGGGCGGCGGTCTGCACGCGCCGGGCGGTGTCCTCGTTGGTGAGCAGCTGGAGCAGGGGCTCGCGCGCCGGCTCGTACTTCAGGGGCCCCAGGAGGTTGATGGCGGCGATCTTCACGTCATCGGACATGTCCTCCAGGAAGGGGAGGACGGCGGGGGCCACGCGCGGATCCTGCTTGCCCACGACGTGGTGGAGCAGGACGACCTTCTTCTCCGGGTCGCGCGTGTAGCGGGACGACAGGTGCTGGAGCGTGTCGACGATGACGCCCATCAGCGCGTCCTCGGCCAGCAGCTCCTGCAGCACGCGCAGGGCCCAGGACGTGGCGTGGTCGCTCTGCTTGAGGAAGGCGCTCACCGGGGCGACCGCCTCCTGGCCAAAGCCCTTGATGAGCTCGAAGGTGTGCTCCTTCTCATCCGCGTCGGTGGTGAGCGGGTCCACGGTGATGGTGAACCGGCTGAGCAGCACCGTGACGGCCTCGGGGTACTTCATCTCCCCCAACTGCTGGAGGGCCTTCTGCCGCGTGGAAGGCTCCCCGTACTTCTGGGTCACCTTGGACTTGAGCTTGAGGGCTTTT
Organism: Corallococcus praedator; assembly: GCF_003612125.1. GTDB lineage: Bacteria > Myxococcota > Myxococcia > Myxococcales > Myxococcaceae > Corallococcus > Corallococcus praedator. Next base: position 6,481 of record NZ_RAWI01000259.1, on the reverse strand, counting down.
TCGGGGCCCGAGCCGCCCGTGAGGAAATCGAAGAGACCCATAAATACGTACCCGCTCCGGATTCGGAAGGTGGAGGCGCCATGTAGGACGGGGCGCCTTCCAGGACAAGAGACAACAAGAGGTACCACGCGGCAACCCCACTACAGATTCAACTCCCGGCGCACGTCGCCCCGGTAGGCCTTCGCCAGTGTTTCCGCGGCGGCGCGGGCCTCGTCGGTGGCGTCCTCGGGCACCTTCACCTGGAGGAGCAGGTACATGTCGCCAGGCGTTCCTCCCCGAAGCGACGGTACGCCGCGCCCCTTGAGCCGCATCTTCCGGCCGGACTGCGAACCGGGGGGCACCCGCAATGTCACCTCACCCTGGAACGTAGGCACGCGCACCTCGCCGCCCAGCAGCGCCTCGGCCACCGTCACCGGCAGGTCCAGGTACAGGTCGTCACCCTCGCGGCGCACCAGCGGATGCTCGGCCACCTCCGTCTCGATGTAGAGGTCGCCGGGAGCCCCGCCGTGGACACCGGCCGCACCCTGGCCGCCGAGCCGCACCTTGGAGCCCGTCGTCACGCCCGCCGGAATCTTCACCGTCAGCCGGGTCGTCTCCTCCTGGAGGCCGCTGCCGCCGCACTGCGAGCAGGACTCCGGGGCCCGGCCGCTGCCACGGCAGGTGGGGCATACACCCGAGCCGCCGAACATGGCCCCGCCCCGTCGCGCCCGGCCCGTGCCGTTGCAGGTGGGGCAGCTGACGAGCTTCCCGGTATGCCCCTCGCCATGGCACTTGCCGCAGCGGCCCGGGCGCTGGAGGGACAGCGTGCGCTCGGTGCCGGACACGGCCTCGGCGAGCGAGATCTGGACCTTGGTGGTCAGGTCGTCGCCGCGCTCGGCGGCCGTGGCCCGGCTGCCACCCCGACCCCGGCCGAAGAGGTCGCCCACGTCGAAGCCACCACCGTGCCCGCCGCTCCCCGAACGTCCGAAGATGTCGTTGAACAGGTCGCCCAGGTCCACGCCCTCGGTGCTGAAGGGAATGCCCCCGCCGCCACTGCCCCCGGCGGCCTGGGCCGCTCGGTACTGGCGGTAGGCGGTGGCCTTCTTCTCGTCGAAGCCGATCTTCTCCGCGTCCTCGCCGAACTCGTCGTAGAGCGAGCGCTTCTTCGGGTCGCCCAGGACCTCGAAGGCGCTGTTGATGCGCTTGAACTTTTCCTCCGCCGCCTTGTTCCCGGGGTTGACGTCCGGGTGGTGCTGGCGCGCCAGCTTCCGGAATGCCTTCTTGAGCTCGTCCGCGGACGCCGTCCGTGGCACGCCCAGAATCTGGTAGTAGTCGTCCGCCATAGTTCTCGCCGTGCAGTACCCGACAGCCAAGAACGTAACCAGTGGGTCGGTGAGCGCCAGCACGGGATGTCGAGACAGGGCCGGGATGGTTACAGTCGCCGGAAGATGAGGAAGGCCATGCCATCACCGCGCGGGCATCGGATGGTCCCCCTGTGGCTGGCGTTCTGCCTGCTGGGGACCTCCCTCGGGCCCGGGTTGACGGCCCACGCCGCCGCCCCCCCGGCCGCCTCCATTCGGGAGGGCAGGGTGGTGGACCGCGTCGTGGCGGTCATCGAGGGCCAGGTCCTGACCCAGAGCGAGCTGGAGATGGAGGCCCGGGTGGCGCTGATCCAGCGAGGGGCCGTGCAGGTCGCCGCCCTGCCGCTGGACGAGCAGACCCTCCAGGGCGCCCTGGAACTGTCCATCAACCAGCGGCTCCAGGTCCTGAGCGCCGACCGCCTCCAGGCCTTTCCAGCCGAACCCTCGGAGGTGGAGGCCCGCCTGGACACCTTCCGCACGAGGCTGGGAGGGGAGGAGGCGCTGCGGCGCTTCCTCGCCCGACACGACGTGGACCAGGAGGCCCTGGTGGCCGTGCTGGCACGGGGGCTCCGGGCGGAGCGAATCCTGGACAGTCGGGTCCGGTTGAAGGCACAGGTGAGCGAAGCGGAGGTGCGCCACCACTACGACGAACACCGGGACGTGTACCCCGGCGAGTTCGATCAGGCGGCGCGCACAGCCATCCGCGAGCAGCTGGTGCGGGCGCGCTACGGGGAGCTGGCGGCACAGGCCCTGGCTGAAGTACGCAAGTCGGCGCAGGTGCGGCGGGTGGCGCCCTTCGCGCGGGAGGCACGGCGATGAGACGGCTGCGGGAGGACGGAACTCCCGAAAAGGCGCACGGTTTCGTGATCCGGCAGATGACCGTGGAAGACATGCCGGCGGTGATGGCGCTGGAGAAGGCGTCCTTCAAGAACCCCTGGTCCCACGAACTGCTCGGGCGCGAGCTCCAGCACGACTGGTCCACCATCCTCCTCGTGGAGGAGCCCCTGCCCGAGGGCGGCGTGGAGCTGCTGGGCCTGGCCATCTTCTGGATCGTCCACGACGAGGTCCACGTGCTCAACGTGGCCACGGCCCCCGTCCACCGGCGCCGGGGCGTCGCGCGCACCGTGATGGAGGAGGTCCTTCGCCGGGGCGTGGGGCGCCGCTGCTCCCTGGCCACGCTGGAGGTGCGCCGGGGCAACGAGTCCGCGCTCAACCTCTACCGCTCGCTGGGCTTCCGGGCGGTCGGCATCCGCCCGAACTACTACGCGGACGAGGGCGAGGACGCGATCGTGATGGTCCTCGACTTCTAGGGTTGCGCGGAGTAGAGCGTCCGGCCGTTGTCGTTGTCCCAGGTTTTTCGGGTGTCTGGTGGAATCACCCGGGTCCTCTGGCCGCTGCTGGCCCAGGGGCAAGCCATGCTTGACACCCGGGGGCCCCTCCCTATACTCGCGGGCCTTTCTGTAGCCTGTAGGTAGATATGCTCCGCTTTCGTGTATCCGGAAGCGGTTCCCATCGAAGAAGAGGTTTCAGTGCCGACCATCAGCCAGCTCGTCCGCAAGGGCCGCGAGAAGCTCAACATCAAGGGCAAGAGCCCTGCCCTGAAGGAGTGCCCCCAGAAGCGCGGCGTGTGCACCCGCGTCTACACCACGACTCCGAAGAAGCCGAACTCCGCGCTCCGCAAGGTGGCTCGCGTTCGTCTGACCAACGGGATCGAGGTCACCTCGTACATCCCCGGCGTGGGTCACAACCTCCAGGAGCACTCGGTGGTGATGATCCGCGGTGGCCGTGTGAAGGACCTCCCGGGCGTTCGCTACCACATCATCCGCGGCACGCTGGACTCCGTGGGCGTTGCCGGTCGCAAGCAGAGCCGTTCGAAGTACGGCGCGAAGCGTCCCAGCTAGTTTGTCCCCCGCGCGTCGTTGGCGCGGAACACCTTCGCTGTCCTTGAAGCTGTGTTGGACGCTGGCCCCACACCCTGGGGAGTGTCCCTGGAAGTCCAAGTCTTGAAGCCCCATCAGGCTTCCCTCAGTGAGGGAAGTGGGGCGTAAGGGAAGAGATGCCTCGTCGTCGCGTAGTCGCCAAGCGGAAGATTCTCCCGGATCCGAAGTTCCAGGACCGGCTCGTCACCAAGTTCGTCAACGACCTGATGCGCAAGGGGAAGAAGTCCATCGCGGAGGGCGTGTGCTACGGCGCCTTCGCCCTCATGGAGGAGCGCGCGAAGGAAGACCCCCTCAAGACCTTCAAGAAGGCCCTGGACAACGTCAAGCCGGTGCTTGAGGTCAAGAGCCGTCGTGTCGGTGGCGCCACCTACCAGGTGCCCGTGGAGGTCCGTCAGGATCGCCGCGTCGCGCTGGGCATGCGCTGGATCATCTCCTACGCCAAGGCGCGCGGTGAGAAGACCATGCAGGAGAAGCTGGCCGGCGAGATCATGGACGCCGCCAACAACCGCGGCAACGCGGTGAAGAAGCGTGAAGACACGCACAAGATGGCGGAGGCGAACAAGGCCTTCGCGCACTACCGCTGGTAGGTCCCGTCAGGGGCTTCGCGGTCGCCGCCCGGATGCGCTGCCAGCGTCCGGGCGGTTTTGTTTGTCAGCACGGCAGGTTCTCTGAGATGTCCGATCGGTCGGTGGAGAGGGCCGCTTCCGGTTCCTCCCGCCTCCCTGGAAGGAACTGACTCATGGCCCGCGAGTTCCCCCTCGAGCGCTACCGCAACATCGGCATCATGGCGCACATCGATGCCGGCAAGACGACCACCACCGAGCGGATCCTGTTCTACACAGGCGCCATCCACAAGATGGGCGAGGTGCACGAAGGCACCACCACCACGGACTGGATGGTGCAGGAGCGCGAGCGTGGCATCACCATCACGTCCGCGGCCATCAGCGCCTTCTGGGAGCGCGAGGGCCACCGCTACCGCGTGAACATCATCGACACGCCGGGTCACGTGGACTTCACCATCGAGGTGGAGCGCTCGCTGCGCGTGCTCGACGGTGCCATCGCGGTGTTCGACGCCGTGAACGGAGTGGAGCCGCAGTCGGAGACGGTGTGGCGTCAGGCGGACCGCTACAAGGTCCCGCGCATCTGCTTCATCAACAAGATGGACCGCGTGGGCGCGGACTTCGAGATGTCCGTCGGCACCATCCGCGAGAAGCTGGGCGCGCGCCCCGTGCGCATGCAGCTGCCGCTGGGCGCCGAGGACAAGCTCAAGGGCGTCATCGACCTGGTCCGCATGAAGGCGCTCGTCTTCCAGGAGCAGGAGCAGGGCAGCAAGGTCGATGTCGTGGAGATTCCGGAGGAGTTCCAGGCTGCGGCGGAGGCCGCGCGCGCGGAGCTGCTGGAGGCCGCGGCCGAACAGGACGACGCGCTCACGGAGAAGTTCCTCGAGGGCCAGGAGCTGACCGAGGAAGAGGTGCGCCGCGCCATCCGCAAGGGCTGCGTGGGCCTGAAGCTGTTCCCCGTGTTTTGCGGCTCGGCGTTCCGCCACAAGGGCGTGCAGCCGCTGCTGGACGCGGTGGTGGACTACCTGCCCAGCCCGCTGGAGGTCCCGCCCATCCAGGGAAAGACGCCCAAGGGCGAGGACGCGGTGCGCGAGACGCGCGACGATGCGCCCTTCAGCGCGCTGGCGTTCAAGATCATGAACGACCCGTCGTTCTCCTCGCAGACGCTGACGTTCCTGCGCGTCTACTCGGGAAAGCTGGAGGCGGGCACTGCGGTGTGGAACTCCGTGAAGGGCAAGCGCGAGCGCGTCAGCCGGCTCGTGCAGATGCGCGCGGACAAGAAGGACGAGCTCACCGAGTGCTACGCCGGTGACATCTGCGCCGTGGTCGGCCTGAAGCTCGCGACGACGGGTGACACGCTCTGCGACGACAAGCAGCAGATCGTGCTGGAGCGGATGGAGTTCCCCGAGCCCGTCATCGACATCGCCATCGAGCCGAAGTCCACTGCGGACCAGGACAAGATCATCCAGTCCCTGCAGCGGCTGGCGATGGAGGACCCGTCCTTCCGCGTGCGCACCAACGAGGAGACGGGCCAGACGCTCATCGCCGGCATGGGCGAGCTGCACCTGGAGATCATCGTCGACCGGCTCCTGCGCGAGTTCAAGGTCGACGCGAACATCGGCAAGCCCCAGGTGGCCTACCGCGAGACGGTGACCACGACGCAGACGGCGGAGGGCAAGTACATCCGCCAGGCGGGCGGCAAGGGGCAGTACGGCCACATCTGGCTGCGCGTGTCCCCGAACGAGCCCGGCAAGGGCTTCGAGTTCATCAACAGCATCACCGGCGGCGCGGTGTCCAAGGAGTTCGTGGACGCCGCGCGCGACGGTGCCCGGGAGGCCATGCAGAACGGCCCCGTCGCGGGCTACCCCATGGTGGACGTGAGGGTGGAGGCCTACGACGGCTCCATGCACGATGTAGACTCGTCCGAGATGGCGTTCAAGATCGCCGGCTCCCTGGCCTTCAAGGACGCGGTCCGCGCGGCTCAGCCGGTGCTCCTGGAGCCCATCATGGCCACGGAGGTCCTCACTCCGGAGGCGTCCATGGGCGACGTCATCGGCGACCTGAACGGCCGGCGGGGGAAGATCCTGGGGATGACGCCCAGGCCTGGCGGAGTGCAGGCCATCCAGGCGGAGGTGCCCCTGGCGGCCATGTTCGGCTACTCGACCGACCTGCGCAGCAAGAGCCAGGGAAGGGCGACGTACACCATGCAGTTCAAGCACTACGCAGCGGCGCCCAAGTCAGCGCTCAACCGTTGATGCCCCGCCCGCTGGGGAAGCCGCCGGGCGAATTGTATTGACGTTCCAGCGGCTTTGAAGCACACGCAGCACCGCTCGGGAGTTCTCCCAAAGTTCCAGACCGCCGGGGTTGCACCGGTGCCGTCCTGAGGAGTGGTTCATGTCCAAGGAAAAGTTCGATCGCAGCCTGCCCCACGTGAACATCGGAACGATTGGGCACGTGGACCACGGCAAGACGTCGCTGACGGCCGCCATCACGAAGGTGCTCGCCAAGTCGGGTGGCGCCACGTTCATGGCGTACGACCAGATTGACAAGGCGCCGGAAGAGCGGGAGCGCGGCATCACCATCTCCACGGCGCACGTGGAGTACAAGACGAAGAACCGCCACTACGCGCACGTCGACTGTC
>NZ_RAWI01000258.1 GCF_003612125.1 Corallococcus praedator | reverse complement strand
GGGTACGACGGGTCCAACGGCACGTACGCGCCTCCCGCCTTCAGGATGCCCAGCAGCGCCACCAGCAGCCTCGGCGTGCGCTCCAGGCACACGCCCACCAGCACCTCGGGGCCCACGCCCTGGCTTCGCAGGTGGTGCGCCAACTGGTTCGCCTGCGCCTCCAGCTCGCCGTACGTCAGCGCTTCTTCTCCCGGCGCCACCACCGCCAGCGCGTCAGGCGTCAGGCGCGCCTGGGCCGCGAAGCGCTCGGCAATCCCCTGCTCCGCGGGCAGCGCCACGTCGGTGTCGTTCCACTCCACCAGCACCCGCTGGCGCTCCGCCTCGCCCAGCATCGGCAAGTCGAGCACGCGTGCGTCCGGACGGGCCGCGATGCCCTCCAGCAACACGCCGAAGTGCGCTAGCAGGCGCTGCACCGTCGCCGCGTCGAAGAGGTCGGTGTTGTATTCGAGCGCGGCCGTCAGGCCCTGGCCCGACTCCACCATGTCCAGCGACAGCTCGAACTTGGCGGTGCTGCCCTCGGTCTCCAGGGCACGCAGGGTCAGCCCGGAGCCGGTCGTCGGCGCGGAGGACGGCGCCCCGTTCACCACGGAGAACATCACCTGGAACAGCGGCGAGCGGCTCAGGTTGCGCTCGGGCTTCAGCTCCTCCACCAGCTTCTCGAACGGGACCTCCTGGTGCGCGAACGCGCCCAGGGTCGTCTCACGCACCTGCTTGAGCAGGTCCCGGAACGTGGGGTTGCCTTCCAGGTTCGCGCGCAACACCAGCGTGTTGACGAAGAACCCGATGAGCCCTTCCAGCTCCGCGCGATTGCGGCCCGCGATGGGAGAGCCGACGCTCACGTCCTGCTGCCCGCTGTAGCGCGACAGCAGCACCTGCCAGGCCGCGAGCAGCACCATGAACGGCGTGGCGCCCTCCTTCTGGCCCAGCGCCTTCAGCGCGGCTTCTACCTCGCGGGGATAGTGGGCGGTCACCACCGCGCCGTTGACCGAGGGCACCGCCGGAATGGGCCGGTCCGTGGGCAGTTCGATGGCCTGCGTTGCCCCCTGCAACTGCTTGCGCCAGTACGCGAGCTGCGCGTCCAGCACCGGTCCCTGGAGCCACTCACGCTGCCAGGCGGCGTAGTCCACGTACTGGATCGCCAGCTCCGGCAGCGGCGACGGCTGCCCCTGGCTGAACGCCCCGTAGAGCGCCAGGAACTCCCGCAGGAAGATGCCGCGCGACCAGCCGTCGGAGATGACGTGGTGCAACGTCAGGAGCAGCACGTGCTCCGTCGCGGTGAGCTTGAGCAGCATCGCGCGCAGCAGCGGCCCCACGGAGAGCGTGAAGGGCTGCTGCACGTCGCGGAACACGCGCAGACGGGCCTCGGCCTCACGCGCTTCGGCGGGCAGGGCCTGGAGGTCCACCTGGGTCAGCGTCAGGGGCTCGGGCGGGGCGATGACCTGCACCGCGCCGCCTTCTTCCGCGCGCAGCGTCGTGCGAAGGACCTCGTGACGGCGCACGAGTTCATCCAGGCAGCGCTGGAGGGCTGGCACGTCCAGGGCGCCGTCCAAGCGGACCGCGAGCGGGATGTTGTACTGCGGGTTCTGGGGCTCGAATTGATCGAGGAACCACAGCCGCTGCTGGGCGAAGGACAGCGGGAAGGACGCCGCGGTCCGGGGACGCGCCACCAGGGTCGCCGCCGGATTGGCCGCGCTCTTCTGGCGCAGCTTCCGCATCAGCAGGTCCTGCTTCTCGGGCGACAGGGAGGAGAAACGCTTCGACGAGTCACTCATTGGAGGTCTTCCTGCCGTTCGCCAGTTCCGCGTCCAGGAGGGCCTGCGCCTCGTCACCGGACATCTCTTCCATCTCCGCCATCAACAGCGCCAGCTCTTCGGGATCCACCTGCGCGGCCTGGGCCTGCATCACGAGCACCGCGAGCGTCTCCACCGTGGGCGACTCGAACAGCTCGCGCAGCGGCAGCTCCACCTCGAAGGTCTGACGGATGCGGGAGATGGCCTGCGTCGCCAGCAACGAGTGCCCGCCCAGTTCGAAGAAGCCGTCGTGGATGCCCACGCGCTTCACGTTCAGCAGCTCCGAGAAGATGTTCGCGAGCTGCTGCTCCAGCTCACTTCGCGGGGCGATGAACTCGCGAGCACGCGGTTCGGAGTCCGCATCCGGCGCGGGCAGGGCCTTGCGGTCCACCTTACCGTTCGCATTGAGCGGCAGCGCCTCCAGCACCACGAGGGCCGACGGCACCATGTACTCCGGCAGCCGCCCCTTCAGCTCGCCTCGCAGCGCGGTGCTGTCCAGCGCGTGGCCAGCCTTCGCTACCACGTACCCCACCAGCCGCTTGTCTCCGGGCACGTCCTCCCGCGCCACCACCACCGCCTCGCGCACGCCTTCGCATGCGCCCAGCCCCGCCTCCACCTCTCCCAGCTCCACCCGGTAGCCGCGCACCTTCAACTGGAAGTCCACGCGCCCCAGGAACTCCAGCTTCCCGTCCTCCCGCTGCCTTACCTTGTCCCCCGTCCGGTACAGCCGCGCGCCCGCCTCCTCGCTGTACGCGTCCGGCACGTACCGCTCCGCCGTCAGCTCCGGGCGGCCCACGTAACCGCGCGTCACCACCGCCCCGCCCACGTACAGCTCTCCCGCCACCCCTCGCGGCACCGGACGCCCGCTCGCGTCCAGCACGTACATGCGCGCGTTCCCAATCGGGCGCCCCAGCGCCAGCGTTGCGGCGCCTTCGTCCCACGCCCCTTCCACCGCGTTCGTCAACACGCCGACTGTCGTCTCCGTCGGGCCGTAGTGGTTGAAGACGGCGCACTCCGGTGCCAGCCTCTGCACCGTTTCCACCAGCGCCCTGTCCGACGCCTCGCCGCCCACCACCAGCCGCTTCAGCGGCAGCACCTGCTTCGCATTCGGCCCGCTCAAGAGCGCACGCAGGTGCGAGGGCACCACCTTCAGGCCCTCCACCCGATGCGCCTGCATGTACGCGCCCAGTGCTTCCGCGTCCGACGCCACGTCCTTCGCGACGAGGTGCAGCGTCCCGCCTCCGCACAGCATCGGGAACACCGCCGTGTGCCCCAGGTCCGCCGCCAGCGTCGTCACCGACGCGAAGCTCATTCCCTCCACCAGCTTCAGCCGGCCCCGAATCGTCTCCACGTAGTTGGCCAGCTGCCGGTGCTCCACCACCACGCCCTTCGGACGGCCCGTGCTGCCCGACGTGAAGATGGCGTACACCGCGTTCCCACCCAGCACGCCTGACTCCACGCGCTCGGTGCTTCCGCCCGCCTCTTCCACCGCTTCGACGACGACGGTGGTGCACCCCAGTCCCGCCACGTCTTCCGCGTACGCCCGCTGCGTCACCACCACCCGCAGGCTTGCGTCCTCGGCAATCGCCTTCACGCGCGCCGCGGGGAAGGACGTGTCCATCGGCACGTAGCCGCCGCCCGCCTTGAGGATGCCCAGCATCCCGACCACCGCCTCCACCGTGCGCTCCACGTACAGGCCCACCAGTACCTCGGGGCCCACGCCTTCCTTCACCAACGCTCGCGCCAGCCGGTTCGCCTTCGCGTCCAGTTCCGCGTACGTCAGCTGCTTCCCATCCGCGACCACAGCGATGGCTCCGGGCACCCGCTCCACCTGTGCCTCGAACATCTCGGGGATGCTCTTCGACGGCACCGCTTCCGCCGTCTGGTTCCACGTCTTCAACACCAGCAGCCGCTCGGTGGCGTCCAACAGGGGCAGCGCTCCCACGGACACATCCGGGTTCGCCGCCACGCCCTCCAGCAGCACCCGCAGGTGCTCCATCATCCGCTCCACCGTCGTCCGCTCGAACAGGTCGGCGCGGTAGTCGCTGATGCACACCAGTCCCGCGCCGGTGTCCTTGAAGGACAGCGTCAGGTCGAGCTTCGCCGCGCCTTCATCACGACCCAGCGAGCGCAGCTTGAGCCCCGGCAGCTCGATGGAGGCCGCAGGCGTGTTCTGGAGCGACAGCTTCACCTGGAACACGGGCGCGTGGCCCAGGCTGCGCTCGGGGTTGATGGCCTTCACCAGCTCCTCGAACGGCAGGTCCTGGTGCGCGTACGCCCCCAACGCCGTGTCCTTCACGCGACGCAGCAGCATCCGGAAGGTCGGGGCGTCATCCAGCCGCGTGCGCATGGCGAGCTGGTTGACGAAGAAGCCAATGAGCCCTTCGGTCTCCGCGTGATTTCGGTTCGCGATGTCCGTGCCCACCACGATGTCCGTCTGTCCGCTGTAGCGCGACAGCAACGCCTGGAAGCCCGCGAGCAGCGTCATGTACAGCGTCGCGCCCTCCTGCTGGCTGAGCGCCTGGAGCTTCTCCGACAGCTCCTTCGGAAACTCCGTCGGCACCGTCCCCGCGCGGTGGGTCCGCACCGTCGGCCGGGCCCTATCCGTGGGCAGCTCCAGCAGGCGCGGCGTGTCCCGCAGCTGCTCGCGCCAGTACGACAGCTGCGCTTCCAGAGCGTCACCCTTCAACCAGCCGCGCTGCCAGGCCGCGTAGTCCGCGTACTGCACCGGCAGCTCCGGCAGCGGTGAGGGCCGGCCCGCGTGGAACGCCTCGTACAGGGCGGCCATCTCCCGCATGAAGATGCCCATGGACCAACCGTCGGAGACGATGTGGTGCATGGTCAGCAACAACATGTGCCGGTGCGCGTCCTGACGCAGCAACGTGGCCCGCACCAGCGGACCGCGTGACAGGTCGAACGGACGGCGCGACTCCTCCAGCGCGCGCTGCTCCAGCCGCGCTCCCGCCACCTCCGGCGTCAACGTCCCCAGGTCCACCACCTCCAGCGCCACGTCGGGCACGCCGGAGATCACCTGCACCGGCTCGCCCGCGTGCACGCCGAACGCCGTGCGCAGGGATTCGTGGCGGCGGAGGATCTCCTGGAACGCGCTGACCAGCGCGGGCACGTCCAGCGCGCCCTCCAGGCTCACCGTCAACGGGATGTTGTACGCGAGGCTTCCCGGCTCCAGCTGATCCAGGAACCACAGGCGCTGCTGCGCGAACGACAACGGCAGCGGCTGCTCGCGCGACACCGGCACCAGGGGCGGCACCTCCGGGCCCGAGGCCTGGACGTGCGCGGACAGCCACGCGGCCAGCGCGGCCACGTTGGGCATCTCGAAGAACGCCCGCACGGGCAGGTCCACGCGGAACGCCTGCCGGATGCGCGACACGGCCTGCGTCGCCAGCAGCGAGTGGCCACCCAGCTCGAAGAAGTCCGACGTCCGCCCCACGCGCTCCACGCCCAACAGCTCCGCCCAGATGCCCGCGAGCGTCGTCTCCACGCCCGGACGGGGCGCGGCCTCCTCCGGCTCCGCCGCCAGCCGCTGCACGTCCGGCCGGGGCAGCGCCTTGCGGTCCACCTTGCCGTTCGGCGTCAGCGGCAGCGCGTCCAGCGACACAACCGCCGACGGCACCATGTACTCCGGCAGCCGCTCCTTCACGAACCGGCGCAGCGCCTCCGCGTCGGCCGTCTCTTCCTCGTGCGGCACCACGTACGCCACGAGCCGCTTCTGGCCGGGCACGTCCTCGCGCGCGACCACCACCACGTCGCGCACGGTGGAGTCCTGGCCGAGCACCGCTTCAATCTCGCCCAGCTCGATGCGGAAGCCGCGCAGCTTCACCTGGTGGTCCGCGCGTCCCGCGAACTCCAGCTGGCCGTCCGCGCGGTAGCGCACCACGTCGCCCGTCCGGTAGAGCCGGCCGCCCGGTTCACCACCGAAGGCGTCCGGCACGAAGCGCTCGGCCGTCAGGTCCGGGCGCTCCAGGTAGCCACGCCCCACGCCCATGCCGCCGATGAACAGCTCGCCCAGCACGCCCGTGGGCACCGGCTGCCCAGTGCCATCCAGGACGTACAGCCGGGTGTTCGGGTACGGCCGACCGATGCCGGGCCGACCCTCGCCCGGCGCGACCTCGGCGCTCGTGGCCGTGACGCTGATCTCCGTGGGGCCGTAGCAGTTGACGAACCGGCGTCCGACGCCCCAGCGCTCCACCAGCTCGGACGGCAGGGCCTCCGCGCCGGAGATGATCGTCTGGAGCTCCGGTAGCGCTTCCTGCGGCAGGGCGGCGAGCACCGGCGGCAGGAGCACGGAGGTGGTGATGTGCTGGTCGCGCAGGAGCGCGGTCAGCTCTGGCCCCGGCAGCAGCGCGTCACGCGGCACCAGCACCAGCGTGCCTCCGCCCGCGAGCGTGCCGAAGATCTCCAGCACGGACGCGTCGAACCCGAACGCGGTGAACTGGAGGACGCGCCGACCCGGCTGGACGTCGAAGTCCCCCACCGTGCGCAGGATCGTGTTGCGGATGCCCCGGTGCTCCACCAGCACGCCCTTGGGGCGCCCCGTCGAGCCGGAGGTGAAGATGACGTAGGCCGCGTTGCGGGCGTCCGTCAGCGACGGGGGATTCTCCTTCGACTTGCGCGCGATGGTCGCCGCTTCCGCGTCCACCGACAGGAGCCACTCGCCCCGCGAGGGCACCTCGTCCGCCAGCGTGTCCTGCGTCACCACCACCGGGACGCGGGCGTCCTCCAACATCGCGCCCAGTCGTTCGGAGGGATAGGACGGGTCGAGCGGCACGTATGCGCCCCCCGCCTTGAGCACGCCGAGCAGCGCCACCACCAGCTCCAGCGAGCGCTCCAGGCACACGCCCACGCGCGTCTCCGCGCGCACGCCCAGGCCGCGCAGGTGCCACGCGAGCTGGTTGGCGCGCGCGTTCAGCTCGCGGTACGTCAGCGATTCGCCCTGGAACTCCACGGCCACCGCGTCCGGCGTGCGCTCCACCTGGGCCTCGACGAGGCCGTGCAGCCCACCGTCCTCGGGCAGCGCGAGCGCGGTGTCGTTCCAGTCCTCCAACAGCGTGCGGCGCTCCTCCGCGGACAGCACGGTGAGCGAGGAGACGCGCGCCGCGGGCTCGGCGACCGCGGACTCCAGCAGGGCGCGCAGCCTCGTGGACATGCGGTCCATGGTGGACGCGTCGAACAGGTCGGTGCTGTAGACCCACTGGCACGACAGGCCCTGCGGCGTCTCCGTGATGGAGAGCGTCAGGTCCAGGTTCGAGGAGACCGACTCGGCGCCCGAGGCGCGGAAGGTCAGCCCCGGCAGCTCCAGCGCGGACGTGGGCGTGTTCTGCAGGATGAGCTTCACCTGGAACAGCGGCGCGTGCGCGAGGCTGCGCTCGGGGTTGATCGCCTTCACCAGCTCCTCGAACGGCAGGTCCTGGTGCGCGTACGCCCCCAATGCCGTGTCCTTCACCCGGCCCAGCAGCGTGAGGAAGGTCGGGTCATCCTCCAGCCGCGCGCGCAGGGCGAGCTGGTTGATGAAGAAGCCGATGAGCCCCTCGGTCTCCGCGTGGTGGCGGTTCGCGATGTCCGCGCCCACCACGATGTCCGTCTGGCCGCTGTGCCGCGACAGCAACACCTGGAAGCCCGCGAGCAGCGTCATGTACAGCGTCGCGCCCTCGCGCTGCCCCAGCGTGCGCAGGGCCTGCGTGAGCCGCTCCGGGAGCATCCGGTGGAGGATGGCGCTGCGCGTGCCCTGCACCGCCGGACGCGGCCGGTCCGTGGGCAACTCCAGCAGGCGCGGCGCGCCTCCCAGCTGTCCTCGCCAGAAGGACAGCTGCGCCTCCAGCGCGTCGCCCTTCAGCCAGCCGCGCTGCCAGGCCGCGTAGTCCGCGTACTGCACCGGCAGCTCCGGCAGCGTCGAGGGCTGGCCCGTGCGGAACGACTCGTAGAGGGACGTCACCTCCCGCACGAGGACGCCCATGGACCAGCCATCGGAGATGATGTGGTGCTTGGCCAGCAGGAGCAGGTGCTGCCGCTCCCCCAACTGGAGCAGCGTGGCCCGGAACAACGGCCCCCGGCCCAGGCCGAAGGGCCAGCGCGACTCCACGCCCGCGACGCGCCGGGCCTCCAGCTCGCGCTCGCTCTCCTCCAGCGCTCGCAGGTCCACCCGCGCGAGCACCTGCTCCGGCACGTGCGAGATGCGCTGCACCGGCTCCTGGCCCACGGCCTGGAACGTCGTGCGCAGCGACTCATGGCGCCGCACCAGCTCCTGGAACGCGCGCTCCAGCGCGGCCACGTCCAGCGTGCCCTCCAGGCGGAGGGCGGTGAACATGTTGAACGCCGTGGAGCCGGGCTCCAGTTGATCCAGGAACCACAGGCGCTGCTGCGCGAACGACAGCGGCAGCGGTCCCGTGCGCGCCACGGGCAGGAGCGGCGGCGCCTTCGCGCCCAGCGCGGCGGCATCCACCTTCAGCGCCAGCTCCGCCACCGTGGGCGCCTCGAAGAGGGCCCGCAGGGGCAACTGCACACCCAGCGAGGAGCGGATGCGCGAGATGGCCTGCGTCGCCAGCAGCGAGTGTCCGCCCAGCTCGAAGAAGTTGTCGCGCGTGCCCACCCGACCGACGCCCAGCACCTGGGCCCAGTCACCCGCGAGCACCTCCTCCGTCGGCGTCCGGGGCGCCACGTACGTCCCGGACACCTCCACGCCCGCCTCACGCGGCTCCGGCAGGGCCTTGCGATCCACCTTGCCGTTGGCGGTGAGCGGCAGCGCCGGCAGGACGACGAAGGCCGACGGCACCATGTACTCCGGCACCGCGTCCTTCAGCGTCGAGCGCACGCTCGCGACGTCCAGGCCTTCGCCCACCACGTACGCCACCAGCCGCTTGTTCCCGGCGCCCTCGCCGCGCGCCACCACCACGCACTCGCGCACGCCTTCGCAGCGGCCCAGCGCGGCCTCCACCTCCGCCAGCTCCACGCGGAAGCCGCGCACCTTCACCTGTGTGTCGCCGCGCCCCAGGAACTCCAGCACGCCGTCCGCGCGCCACCGCGCCAGGTCGCCCGTGCGGTACATGCGGCTGCCCAGAGGGCCGTAGGGGTTCGGCAGGAAGGCCGCCGCCGTCAGTTCAGGCCGGCCCAGGTAGCCGCGCGCGAGACCGTCGCCCGCCGCGTACAGCTCCGCCGCCACGCCCGCCGGCACCGGCTGCCACTGCCCGTCCAGCACGTACACCTGCGTGTTGCCGATGGGCCGGCCGATGGGCACCGTCGCGCCCACGGACTCCACCGTCTCCATGCGGTGGCAGCTCGTGAAGAGCGTGCCTTCCGTCGGCCCGTAGCAGGCCGTCACCGTCACGCCCAGCACCTCCAGCGCGCGCTTCACGTGCGGCGCCGACACCACGTCGCCACCCGTCAGGAGCTGCTTCACCCCGCGCAACCCCTCCAGGTTGCCCTCCACCATCTGCGTGAAGAGGCCCGCGGTGAGGTGCAGCACCGTCACCCCGTGGCGCTTCAGCACGCCCTCCATCTCCTTCACGTCGCCCACCGGCACCGGCGGGTACACCACCAGCCGCGCGCCGTTGAGCAGCGCGCCCCAGACCTCCAGCGTCGACGCGTCGAAGGACACCGGCGCCACGAGCAGCAGCGTGTCCTCCGCCTCCAGCCGCGCGTAGTTGGGATTGAGCACCGTGCGCAGCACGCCCGCGTGCTCCGTGCACACGCCCTTGGGCCGGCCCGTGCTGCCCGACGTGAAGTCCACGTAGGCCAGGTTGCCGCCCCCCACGCCGCTGACCACCGGGGACGTGGGCTGACGCGACAGCGACTCGCGCTCCTCCTCCACGCACAGCACGTCCAGGCCCTCGGTGGGCAGGCGCGCGCCCAGCTCGCGCGTCGTCACCAGCACCCGGGGACCGGCCTCCGACAACATGAACGCCAGACGGTCGCGCGGGTAGTCCGCCTCCAGCGGCACGTAGGCGCCACCTGCCTTGAGGATGGCCAGCAGTGCCACCACCAGGTCCACGCCGCGCTCCAGGCACAGCGCCACCCGCGACTCCGGGCCCACGCCGCGCTTGCGCAGCAGGTGCGCGAGCTGATTGGCCCGCGCGTCCAGTTGGGCGTACGTGAGCTGAACGTCGCCCGCCTCCAGCGCCACCGCGTCCGGACGGCGCGCCACCTGCGCGTCGAAGGCGTCGCCGATGCTCGCCTCGCGGGGGTACTCCGCGGCCGTCTGGTTCCACTCCACCAGCACCCGCCGCTGCTCCTCCTGGGACAGCACGCCCACCTGCCACACGCGCCCCGACTCCGCCGCCACCAGCCCTTCCACCGCGCGCTTCCACTGGCCCAGCAGCCGCTCGATGGTCGCCGTCTCGAAGCGCGGCGTGTCGAAGGCCAGCTTCAGCAGCAGCTCGCGGCTGGGGCTGGAGGACGCCGTCAGCGGGAAGTTGCTGCGTTCGCTGCCCTGGACGTCGCGCACCTCCAGCACGCTGGCGCGCTGGCTCAGCGTCGAATCGATGGGGTAGTTCTCGAAGACGAAGAGGCTCTGGAACAGGGGCGTGCCGCGCGGCACCTGGCTGAAGCCCTGCACCCGCACCAACGGGCTGTGCTCATACTGGCGCAGCTCCAGCTGCCGGGCCTGGAGCTCGCGCAGCCACGGCACCACCAGCTCACGCCCCGGCACCGGCACGCGCACCGGCAGCGTGTTGATGAACATGCCCGTCATGCGCTCGACGCCGGGCAGATCCGACGGACGACCAGACACGGTGGCGCCCAGCACCACCTCCGCTTCGCCGCTGTGCCGCGCGAGCACCAGCGCCCAGGCCGCCTGCACCAGCGTGTTCAGCGTGAGCTGGTGACGCTTGACGAAGGCATCCACCTCCAGCGTGGAGGCCGCGGACAGACGGGTGGACTTCTCCGCGTGGTCCTGCGCGTGCAGCTTCGCCTGGGCCGCGCGATCGTCGTAAGGCAGCGGCGTGGGCGCATGGAGGCCGGCGAGCTCGCGCTTCCAGAACGCATCCATCCGGGACGCGTCCTGACGCTGCAGCCAGCCGATGAACTCGCGGTACGGCACCGCGCGCTCCGTGGGCACCGCCAGCCCCTGATCCAACGCCCGGTAGAGGCCGAACAGCTCCTGGATGAGGAGCGACATGCTCCACCCGTCCAGCAGCAGGTGGTGGATGCTCCACAGGCAGCGCAGCACCTGCTCATCCAGCCGGACGACGGTCAGCCGCAGCAGCGGCGCGCGACCCACGTCGAAGCCCCGCGCGCGGTCCTCCACCAGGTACTGCTGGAACAGCTCCTGCTGCTCCTCGGACGACAGGCCGCGCCAGTCCAGCTCCCGCCACGGCAGCTCCGCTGACGCGTGCACCACCTGCAACGGCTCCGGCAGCCCGTCCCACACGAACGACGTGCGCAGCACGGGGTTGCGCGCCACGAGCAGCTCCCACGCGCGGCGCATCACCGGCAGGTTGACGGTGCCGTGGAAGCTCCACGCCATCTGCTCGCAGTACATGCCCGACGCGGGCTCCAGGAGCGCGTGGAAGAGCATGCCCTGCTGGAGCGGGGACAGCGGATACACGTCCTCCAGGTCGGGGGCCCCCGTCTGGAGGCGCGCAAGGCCCGGCGCGTCCAGCCTCGCCAGCGGGAAGTCCGCGGGCGTGTAGCGCTTCGCATCGTCCGACTCGCGCTGCGCGATGAGGCTCCGCAGCGCCCCGAGGAACGACTCCGCCAGGGCCTCCACGGTGGAGCGCTCGTGCACGTTGGCGCTGTACGTCCAGGACAGCTCCAGCCGGCCGTTGATGACCAGACCATTCAGCTCCAGCAGCGCGGTGCGCAAACCGCCCTGGCCCTGCCCCGGGCCCGCGGGCTCCTTGGCGAGGCCGAACATCGACTCTCCGGCGGCCATCGCGTCGAACTGGCCCAGGTAGTTGAAGGCCACCTGCGCCGGTGACGCCGCCTTCAGCTTCGCGGCCTCCGCGCCGTCGCCCAGGTAGCGCAGCAGTCCGTACCCCAGGCCCTTGTTCGGCAGACGCCGCAGCGTGTCCCGCACGGAGCGCAGCCCGTCGCCCAGCGAGCCTCCCGCCGGGGCCTCCAGCAGCACCGGGTACACCGTGGTGAACCAGCCCACCGTGCGCGAGATGTCCGCGTCCGCGAACAGCTCCTCGCGGCCGTGGCCCTCCAGGTTGATGCGCACCCGGTCCTGCCCCGTCCAGCGCGTCAGCGCGTGCGTCAGCGCCGCCAGGAGCACGTCGTTGATGTGGGCCCGGTACGCCGCCGGCACCTCCTGCAACAGGGCGCGCGTCTCCTCCGCCTCCAGCACCGCGCGGACACTGTCCGCCGACGCGAGCGTGTTCGGCCCTGTGTGGTCCACCGGCAGCGGCGCGACCTCCTTCGTCCCGCCCAGCCAGAAGGACCGCTCTGACTCCAGCTCCGGGCTGCGCGCATGCGCTTCCAGCCTGCGCGCCCACGCCTGGAACGACGTCGTCTTCGCCGGCAGCGCCACGGGCACGCCGCGACGCAGCTGCTGGTACGCGGTGTTCAGGTCCTCCAGCAACACGCGCCACGACACGCCGTCCACCGCGAGGTGGTGGACCACGAGCAGCAGGCGTTCTGTCTGGCCTTCGCCGCGCTCGAACAACATGGCGCGCAGGAGCAGGCCCTCTTCCAGCCGCAGGCTCTGATGCAGCCCGGTCGCGGCGACCTGGATGGCCCGCCGCTGCGCATCCTCGTCCCCCGCGAACGCGGAGACGTCCTGACGCCGCAGGGACACGGGCTGCTCCAGGCCCGCGTTCTCCTGCATCCACCCGGACTCGCCGCGCACGTAGCGCAGGCGCAGGGCGTCGTGGTGCTCCACCAACCGCGCCAGCGCCTTCTCCAGGAGTCCGGCGTCTACGCGCTGCCGCGCTTCGATCATCACCGCCTGGTTGAAGTGGTGCGGCTGGGTCAGCTCCCGCTCGAAGAACCACGCCTGGATGGGCGTGAGCGGCAGGGGCCCCCGGACGATGCCCTGCTCCGCCTGGGACGCGAGGGCGGCGGTGGCCACCTGGGCCAGCTCCGCCACCGTTTGGTGCTGGAAGAGCTGCTTCGCCATCAGGCGCAGACCGGCCTGGTTGGCGCGCGAGATGATCTGGATGCTGATGATGGAGTCGCCACCCAGGGCGAAGAAGTTGTCGTGGATGCCCACCTTCTCCACGCCCAGCACCGACGCCCAGATGGCCGCCAGCGTCTGCTCCTCCAGCGTCCGGGGCGCGACGAAGGCCTTGCCCGAATCCGGCCGCTCACCCTGCGGCGCCGGCAGCGCCTTGCGGTCCACCTTGCCGTTGGGCGTCAGCGGCAGCGACTCCAGCATCACGAACGTGGCCGGGACCATGTACTCCGGCAGCAGGCCCTTCAACGCGGTCCGCAGGGCGTCCACCGTGGGGCGCGTCGCCTCCGCGCCGCCCACGTACGCCACCAGTCGCTTGATGCCGGGCGTCTCCTCCCGCACCACCACCACGCTCTCGGACACACCCTCGCAGCGGCTGAGCGCGGACTCCACTTCGCCCAGCTCGATGCGGAAGCCTCGCACCTTCACCTGCGAGTCCAGGCGGCCCAGGTACACCACGCTGCCATCCGGCAACTGCTTCACCTGGTCCCCGGTGCGGTACAGCCGCGCGCCCGGCTGCGTGCGGAACGGGTGCGGAACGAACTTCTCCGCCGTCAGCTCCGGACGGCCCAGGTAGCCCAGCGCCAGGCCGTCACCGCCGATGTACAGCTCCCCCAGCACCCCCACGGGC
>NZ_RAWI01000257.1 GCF_003612125.1 Corallococcus praedator | reverse complement strand
CCCACCACCACCGCGGGGGGATGCTGACGGGCCAGCGCCAGCGCCGCCAGCGCGAGGAACACGTTGAGCCCGGCGGCCAGCGTCGCGGAAGCGGACAGGCCGATGAGCGGCACCAGCCGCGTGCCCGCGACGTAGACGCCCACCGCCGCGCCCAGGCTGTTGATGGCGTACAGCCGCGCCAGCTCCTTGCGCACCCCCGCGAGGCTCGCGGCGAAGTGACGCACCAGCGCCGGCAGCGTGCCGCCCATGAGCAGCGTGGGCACCACCAGCGACAGCGCGGACACCATCAGCCGGGGCCCCACCCGCAGGTGCTCCGGGACATGGGGCGCCACCGACAGCCACACGTGCTCCAGCGCGCCCAGCACGTACGGGAACGCCAGGGCGTACAGACCCACGCCCAGCTCCAGCAGGCCGTACAGCGCCAGCGGGTTCTTCACCCGGTCCGCTGTCCGCCCGAAGACAAATGCCCCCAGCGCCAGTCCCCCCATGAACGTGGCCAGCACCACGGCATGCGCCTGACCACTGTTGCCCAGGACGTTTCCCAGGTACTTGGACCACACCAGTTCGTAGACGAGCGCGGTCGCCCCGGACAGGAACAGGAGCGCGGCCACAAGGTTCTTCGGAGGACGTGGTGTGTGGGTCATAGGGACAGCGCGCGACGTTAACCGGTATGTTTCAGGCCCACCAATGAATGCCCAACTCCTGCAAGCCGCACAGCTCGCCTGGTCTCCCAATCTCCGGGTGACCCGCGCGGAGGGTGACTGCGCCACGGTGCTGCGTCGCCCGGCCTCCACGCTGGTCGGCAGCTCACTGCACTCGGTCCTTGGCATCACGCAGGAGCGCGCCCGCGAACTGGACGCGCGCGCCCGCGAGGACCGCCGCGCCGTGGAGTTCGTCTCCACGTCCCCCGGCGGCCCGCCCGCGACCTACCTGCGCCTCGTGCTGGGGATGGACGGCGAGGAGGCCTCCTGTGGCCTGCTCGACCTGGGCGCCGTGCTGGAGGGCGCACCTCCGGTGCAGATCTCCCGGCTGTCATCCTCGCTCAGCCATGAGATCCGCAACCCGCTGTCGTCGGTGAAGATGGCGGTGCAGACGCTCGCCCGGAACACCGGCCTGTCGGACCGGGACAAGCGGCGGCTCACCATCGCCAACCGGGAGATCCGCACCATGGAGCGCATGCTCTGGCTGCTCTCCGAGTACGGCCGGGAGGGCGCCGCGAACCTGGACTCCCACCCGCTGCGCTCGGTCGTCCAGGAGGCGACCGCCATGGTGGCCCCTGAACTGGCCGAGCGCCGCATCGAGGTGGACGTGAAGGAAGAGGCGGACCTGCCCCGCGTGCGGGTGGATCCCAACCGGTTGAGGCCCGTGCTCGCCCAGGTCCTGCTCAACGTGGCCATGGGCCTGCCCGAGGAGGGCCGCGTCCAGGTGACGCTGCGTCAGGCCGCCCCGGGCCAGGTGAGCCTCATCCTGGATGACCCGGCGGCCGCCCTGCCCCCCGAGGAGAAGGGCACGCTGTTCGACCCGTTCGGCTCCCGGCTGGCGCGGGGAGCGGGCCTGTCCCTGGCCGCCCTGCGGCGGGTGATGACGGGCGTGGGTGGAGAGGTGGCGGCCGAGGGAAGCGCAGAACCGGGGATGGTGTTCACGCTGACGTTCGCTGCCTGAGAGCCCCATGGAGACCCTCCTCATCGTCGACGACGACGTGTCGCTGCTCGAAACCCTCACGATGCACTTCGAGGACATCGAGCAGGACGGGCAGCCGCGCTACCAGGTGTTCACCGCCACGAGCGCCGCCGCGGGCCTCAAGGCGGCCCAGGAGAACATGCCCAGCGTGGTCATCCTGGACATGATGCTCCCGGACCGCACGGGCCTGGAGATCATCGAGGAGATGAAGGGCCTGTGCGGCGACGCGCGCATCATCCTCGTCACCGCGTACCACGACATGGAGACGACCATCCGGGCCATGAAGGCCGGTGCGTTCGACTACATCCACAAGCCCTTCCCCGACCCGGCCGCCCTGGACCTCGTCGTGGAGCGCGCGCTGGAGTACCGCCAGCTGTCGCGCCGCGCGGATGAGGTCCACCGCGACAACGCCGTCGTCCGCCTGGGCGACATCGTGGGCACCAGCGTGTCCATGCAGCAGCTGGTGAAGGAGATTGGCAAGGTCACCGGCAGCGCCGCCACCGTCCTCATCACCGGAGAGAGCGGCACGGGCAAGGAGCTCATCGCCCGCGTCATCCACAACTACTCCTACGACGAGGCGCGGCCCTTCATCGGCATCAACTGCTCCGCCATCGTGGACACGCTGCTGGAGAGCGAGCTGTTCGGCCACGAGAAGGGCGCCTTCACCGGCGCCGTCTCCACCAAGCCCGGCAAGTTCGAGTTGGCCGAGGACGGCACCGTCTTCCTGGATGAGATTGGCGACATGTCGCTGATGCTCCAGGCGAAGCTGCTGCGCGTCCTGCAGGAGCGCGAGTTCGAGCGCGTGGGTGGCGTCAAGCGCGTGAAGCTGCGCGCGCGCGTCATCGCCGCCACCCACCGCACCCTCTCCGACGAGGTGGCCCAGGGCCGCTTCCGCGAGGACCTCTACCAGCGCCTCAAGGTCATCACCCTCTTCATCCCGCCCCTGCGCGAGCGCCGCGAGGACATCCCGCTGCTCGTGACGCACATGCTGGAGCGCATCAACGAGAAGGTGCACAAGCGCGTCACCCGCGTGCCCCAGGAGGTGATGGAGCGCCTCACGCTCCTGCCCTGGCGCGGCAACGTGCGCGAATTGGAGAACGTCCTCACCCGCGCCGTGGTGCTCGCCCCCGGCGACGTGCTGCGCGGCGATGACCTGCCCGCCCTGGAAGCCCTGCCGGGCCCCGACGCTCCCCGCGCCCCCGGCACCGCGGGCGGCATGTTCGCCGCCCCCGCCGTGGACGATGTGAGCCTCATCCCCACCCTGGAAGAGGCCGAACGGCAGCTCATCGCCCGGGCCATGGCCGTCACCAAGGGCCACAAGGGACGGACGTGTCAGATTCTGGGAATCAGCCGTCCGACCCTTGAACGAAAGCTTCAAAAGTTCGGTCTTGCACAGGGACAGGGTCCACAGGTGCACCCTTACCCGGTGAAGGATGCTTCCTGACACTGTCCCTGGCCCGACAGTCTCCGGGCCCCCTTTAACGTTTCGTTCAAATTGATCAGACTGTTTGAACGTTTTGTTTCAGGTTTCGGACACAGTGGGGGGGCTGGAACTTTGCCGTAGCGCTAAGTACCCGCCATTCCTGGAACTGTTCCCCTGGGAATACTTGAAGTGCCCATGGCACGGCTCTTGGAAAGAGCAAGGTCAGCTCGCCGCAGACAAGCCAGCCAACCTTCCGCTTCCTTCGCTTCCCAGGAGAATCCCATGCACGGTTTCAATCGCCCCCTCGGCCCTATCGGTTCCAACGTCGTGGCGCCCCTGCAGGCGACCAGCTCCGGGATGATGGTGACGGCGAACAAGCTGGTGCCCGGCCAGGAGGCCATCGACTTCAAGGGGTACTTCAAGGTCGAGTCCTTCCCGCACAACTCGACCATCTACCGCCCCGGCGACACGTCGGACCGCGTGTACCTGCTGAAGTCCGGCCGCGTGCGCCTGATGCGCATTGGCAAGAACAGCACCCGCTCCGTGGTGTCCATCCTGCGCCCGGGCGACCTGTTCGGCGAGCTGTTCCGCCCCGAGGGGACGCCCATCGAGGAGATGGCCGTGGCCGCGGGCGAGGCCGAGGTGTGGAGCATCGAGGGCCGTGACTTCCGCGCCCAGCTGGAGGCCCGTCCGGCCCTGGCGGTGGACGTGGTGCGCGCCTACGCGGACCGCGTTCGCTCGCTGCGCAAGCGCGTGCTCGGCCTGACCTTCAAGGAAGTGCCGGCCCGTCTGGCGGACACCCTCCTGACGCTGGTGGAAGCCCACGGCGAGCGCTGCCCGCACGGCGGCGAGACGGACCTGCGCGGCATCACCCAGCAGGACCTGGCGGACCTGGTGGGCGCCTCGCGCTCCTTCGTGTCCACGCTGATCAACGAGATGAAGCGCGAGGGCGTGCTCGGCAACGTCGGCCGCATCCTCTGCGTGCGTGACCAGAAGGCCCTGCGCAAGCTGGCCTCCAAGGAGAAGTAGGCCGCGCGCCCCTTCACCGGGGCCATGACGTCCAACGGGCCTGACCGCGACTCACCCTCGCGGCCGGGCCCGTGGTGTTTTCAAACCTAGAACACGAAGCCCACGCCGAACTCCGGACCGAAGAGCCTGTCACGCATGCCGACGCTCACGGACGGATCCAGGTAGAGGCCGCGGACGCCCCCGCGCAGCATGAAGCCGCCCAGGTGCAGCGCCAGGCCGGAGCGCACGTCCACCTGCCGGTAGGGAAACGGCGTCACCTGCATGCGCGCCTCCACGTCCAGCGGCCCCAGGACGCACGCCTCCAGGGACATGCCCAGGCTGGGCCCCACGTAGAGGCCCTGGGGCGCGTCCGCGGTGGAGACGCCCAGCTCGGCGCGCACGCGCAAGGACTCGTGCACGACGGGCGAATAGGTGACGTGGAGTTCCCCCAGGGTGCGCTCGCTGCGCGAATCCGTGCCGGCCCGCGCCAGGTCCAGCCGGGTGACGCGCAGGTCCGCGCCAAAGCGGTGGACGTCCCACCCCAGGGAGAAGTCCATGCCCGGACCACCCTGGAGCGGCGCCACCAGCACGCCCGTGCGGAAGGAGAACGGCGCCGCGTGCCGCCCCGAGCCCGGCAACGGGGGCGGCGCCGCCGGGTCGTCAGGCTGGAAGGCGCGGTGGGTGCCGGTGGTGACGATGACCTCACCCAGGCCCCGGAGCACCAGTTCGAAGACGGCGCCGACGATGACCGCCGCGACGTCGTTCGACGCGCTGGAGCTGCAACAGTCGTCCGACGAGGACACCGTCTTCGGGGCCGCCATGGCCCGGTTCTCGTTCTCCTCATCCGACTTCGCGGCCTTCTTGCCGTCGTCGTCGATGGCGGAGGCCTGGTGGACGGGCTTCGAGTCCTCCGAGGAATCGGAGCGCTTGCCGAAGCGGGCTTCAGCGGGTGGCGCGGCGAGGAGGCCCGTGAGCAGCCCCCCGCACAGCATGACCTTGGGCAACGACATGGGGTGACCCTGTCCGTGAAGGAAAGGCCCGGCCTGTCCCCCCCTCACGCGCGCATTCAAATCCCGGCGACACCCGGAAAGTCAATGCACGCGCCCCTGAAACGCTTCGTCCAACACCCGGAAGACGCCCGCTTCGCTCCAGCGCTTCCGGTCGCCGATGACGTAGAGCTGCTCCCGTGCGCGCGTCACCGTGGCGTTGAGCAGGTCCAACTGGCGTGCGGCCCAATCCCTCTCCTTCCGCTGTGCCTCGGAGGAAGCGCCGAGCACGAACAGCACGGCTTCGGCGTCGCGCGTCGGAAGTGCCTGGACGACGCCTACCCGCGCCTGGACCCAGGCCTCTGGGTCCTCCACCCATCCGCGCAGAAGCCCGCTCTGGAGCACGAGACGCCGCAGGTGCTCCGCCACGGCTTCGAACGGCGTGACGATGAGGACATCCGGTTCGACCCGGGCCCCGGCCAGGCGGCGCAGCAACTCCAGGACGCGCTCGTCTTCGGAGTCCTCGGGCACATCGAGCCACGCCGACGGCCCTAGCACCTCCCGGATGCGTGAAGGCGCGGGGGCCTTCGCGTGAACCATCAGGCCGCTGTACGCGAGCGTGTTCGAGACGCTGAACATCGGCTCCGCGCACCGTCGGTGGACCCACAGGGGGATGCCGAGCGTCCGGCTTCCCGCGGGTCTCCCATTGCCGAGGACATACCGAGACGCCGCGTTCGCGAGCGTCTGCACCGAGGCCTCGGGAGCATTGAAGCGCTGGGGATCGATTTCCCGAGCCGCACAGACAGCCGAGGTCAGGGCGTCAGGCAGTGGAACGACGGGGCGGAGCTGCTGCGAATCCCCCACCACCACCGCACGGCGTGTCCGCAGCAGGGCGCCCACCGCCTCCTGGGGAGCCGCCTGTCCCGCGTCCTCCACCAGAAGCCAACCCAGCGACTCCGGCGGCAGGCCCCGGAACAGCCGGCCCACCGACGCGAACGTCGTCGAAACCACGGGTGCGACGAGGAACAGCGAGGACCAGAGCTGGGGCAGCAGGGCTGCGTGCTCCGCGGGCAATCCCTCTCTCAATGCGAATCGGAGCGCACGCAGGCTGTCCCGGAGGGGTTTGGCCACGACGGCGTTGAACGCCTGATGGAGCGCCACGGCGGCGACGAACACCGCGTCCCGAGGGCCCTGCTCCGTGGGGTCCAGCCAGGGCGTGGCTTGCTGGACCGCGTCGTGGCCCTGCTCGAAGAAGGCCTCGTCCACGAACCGGCGGCCCAGCCGCTGGCGATCCGCACGGACCTGCTCCTGTGCTTGCGCGAGCCGGACGCGCAAGGTCGCGAGCCCTCGCACGGCCTCATCGCGGTTGCTGGAAGCCGCCGCCAGCGTGTTCTCGCTCGCCGTGAGGTGCGGCTGCGCGCCCAACACATCCCGGGACGCCTTCTGGTGGGCCTGTTCCAACCGGGCGAGCGCGGCCTCCCAGTCACGCAGCCGTTGGGGCTGAAGCATGCGCTGCATCGCCGAAGGCCTGGCGGCGTCATGCTCCGCGAGCTTCTCCTCCGCGACGGCCAGGGCCTCACGCGCCACCGACTCACGGGTGCGAGCCTGCTCCCGCGCGGCCTCCGCGTCGTTGAACTCGGACTCCGCGCGGCGGGCACTGCTCTCCTGAAAAGCAACGTCGTGGTCCAGCTTCTCCGCGGCGTGAAAGCGTTTCCGGACCTCCTCCCGCCGCTGGAGCAGGTCGCGGCTCTCCCGAAGCGTCCGGAGGAAGGTGGCGCGGGCTGTCTGCCATTGCTGCCGTGCCTCCTCGGGACTGGGGGGCGGAGCTTCGAGCGTGACAAGAGGCGTCGTGTCTCCCAGGGCAGCGGCAGCCAGCCTCCAGGGTGAGTCGTTCCGTGAGCCCTCCTCAAGCGCCGACGCGCCCAGGTTCGAGGCCACGGCCTTCAAGACCGGCAGCGCGGCACCGAAGTCCGTCGCGGGGTTGGGGGAAACCCACAGCATCTCGAAGCCGCGCAGGCTGCCATCCAGGGTCCAAAGCTCCGGCCCCTCGGAAGCCGAACCCAGCCGCGCACCCGTAGCGGTGAAGGCGGACGCGGGGTCGTCGAAACAGGCCATGGCCTCCGCGCGGGAGCAGAGGAGCGCGGCCACCACATCCTGGAGCACGGCGGTTCCTCCCGTCCCCGGGAGGGCATTGACTGCGGTCACCCCTCCCAGGTCCCCAGCGAGGGTGGCGATGTTCACCGCCGCCTGCTCCATGAGCACGAGCGGCTCACGGCCGTCTTCCGGCCAGCGTGCCGGAGGCGTCCGCCCTGGAGCGAGGACGCCATCGAAGACATCGGAGTCCAGGAGGTGCTTCGTCCGGGAGTCCGGAGGAAGGTCCCGCAGGTAATACAGGCTGCGGTGGTCGTTCCGGACGAGGCCCGTCTGGTGTTCGGACTGGAGGCCCCGCAGGTAGATGAGCAATTGTTGCGAAGCCACCTGCCCTCCCAGCCGTATCCGCGCCTGGATGAGGTCCGCGAGGAAGGGACTGTTGAGGGGCAGGGGCTCGGAACTCCGGAGCGCGAACGCCGGAGCCCTCACCAGCTCCGGCGGAAGCCCCAGCGTCCGCACCAGCCAGTCAAACGCCTCTGTCAGGGATTGCCCATCGACGGGCAGAGGTTCGCCCCCGGTTCCCGTCCGTCTCAGCCGGGCGCCGAGTTCTTCCGCCAGCGTCGGATCCACCGTGCTCCACGAAGCCAGCGTCGCCCACTCGCCGCGCAGGGCCAGGGGCAACCCCCAGGCATGGCTCGACACGGCCGCGAAGCCTCCGTCCCTCGGACGGCCTGTTTCATCCAGGAAGACCACCGCCAGGGGGGCCTCGCCCTGGACCGGCAGACCGTCGATGCGCGCATCCGCATGACGCGCCAGGAGCTGTGCCGCCGCGGCCTCCAGCTTCACCGTGCCCAGGACGACCTGATAGCCCGAGCGCGAACGCACCGCCCCCTGACTGTCCCAGGGAAGCCGCTCCGACCCGAGCGACACAAGGGTCCCCGCATCCCCGAACGCCAGCTCCTCGGGGCGTTGGAACGCAGGAGGGGAAAGCACCTCAAGGGCCGTCCAGACATCGAGGACGCGCTCGGGTGTCGTGTCGGGGACCGCCGCGGGCGCCCCCTGCTTCCGGAGGGGAGGAATGGAAGGCATGCGATGGACCCCATTGAACGTCCAGGGACGCAGGGGCTGTCAACCCATGCGTCCCCGGACAACCGCGTGCGTCAGGGCTTCAGGTAGGGCCCATCCACGCCAATCTTGCCGGGCGCGGCGTTACCCGGCAGGTCCAGCACGTACACGCGCAGGTTGCCCTTGCCGGACACCGTCGCGGTCAGCGAGCCGCCCGTCACCGTGCGCACATCGCCGGTGATGGCGTCCTTGTACGTGCCATTGGGAATGCCGCTGAACGTCGCCCCGCCGGACACCGTCACCAGCACGAAGCTGTCCACGCCCTTCGCCGCGTCGGTGAAGCGGCGCTTGAAGGCCATGCTCCCGGAGATGCCGTCGGTGGAGTACTGCCCCTTCTGGAGCGCGGGGATGCGGCGGCGGAGCTGATTGAGCCGCTGCACGTGCTTCACCAGGGGCTTGCTCAGCGTCGTGGCCACCGCGCCGGAAGCGCTGCCCACCACGCCGAAGTCGCTCGCGGTGACGCTGCCCTCCAGGTTCGCGCCGTAGTAGGCGCGGCCGGTGGTGGCCAGCGCGCACGTAGGTCCGCAGTCGATGGGCTTGCCCGCCTGGAATTCAATCTCCGACCCGTAATACAGCGTGGGGATGCCCCGGAAGGTCCACATCAGGCTCATGTTCTCCGCCCAGGCGTCGGTGCCCCCGGCGTAGCGCGTGGACGACTTGTTGGGACCGTAGTCGTGCGAATCGACATACACGACGTTGTAGGTGGCGTCGTTGTAGCTGTCGTCGGAGTCCTTGCCGTTCCAGAAGGCGTTGCTCGCCTCCCCGAAGTTCATGTGCATGCGCATGTCGATGACGCTCATGCCGGAGAACTGGCTGGAGTCCGGCGCGTGCCACGCATTGCCCTGGAGGAAGGCGTTGGTGGACGTGGGCTGGTTGGCCGTGCCCTGCGTCTGCTCGTAGTTGTACTGCTCCAGCGCCGCCGCCACGTCGTCACTGCTGTACGTGCGGCGCTCCTTCCAGGTGAAGAACTGCGCGGAGTGGTTGGGCGAGCCCCGGTTCCACTTGTCGTTCACGAACGAGCCCACCTCACCGAACATGAAGAAGTCGCGGCCCTTGGCGCCGAACTTCGACTCCGCGTAGGCGTGCGCGGCGGGAAGGAAGCGCCGGTTCCACGTCACGCGGGGGATGTGCACCGCCGTGTCCACGCGGAAGCCGTCCACGCCCCGGTCGATGAAGCGGTTGTGCACGTCGATGAGGAACGCCTGGACGGTGGCGTTCTCCGTGTTGAAGTCCGCCAGGTCCTCGTGGATCCAGCAACTGCGCGAGTCCTCTCCTTCCCAGTTTCCAATCCAGCACTGGTGGAAGAGGCTAGCGGGGAACATGCCGGAGGTGGGGTTGGGCCACTGGCAGTTGTAGATGCGGTAGCCCTCCTGGCTCGTGGAGGACGTGGGGACACCCCAGTTGCGGCACGTGTTGCCCGCGGGCTCCGACGTCGACCACAGATCGCCGTTGTAATAGGACTTGCCCGACGTGGGCTCCACCGTGAGGCCGTCGTAGACGAAGCCAGACGCGGGCGCGTCGTAGTACCAGCTCCACTGGGTGTCGCGGACGCCATACACCTTCGCGGAGAACAGGCCCTTGGCGCCCCAGCGGCTGGAGTGGTTGTAGACGACGTCCTGGATGATCTTCAGGCCCTTGGTGTGGGCCGCGTTGATGAGGTCCTGGTAGGAGGCGCCGCTGGACTCCAGGCGCGGATCCACGCGGTAGAAATCCCAGCCGTGGTAGCCGTGGTAGTCATAGTCGGAGCGGTTGAGCACCACGGGGGTGATCCAGATGGCGGAGAAGCCCAGCGCCTTGATGTAGTCGAGCTTCTGGATGAGCCCCTTGAAGTCACCCCGGAACATCGGGTCGTTGTTCGCCGCGTTGCCGGACTTCGTGTGCATGCTGCCGCCACGGTTGTTGCTGGCGTCGCCGTCGTAGAAGCGCGCCGTCATCACGAAGTAGATGGAGTCCTCGCGGATGTCGCCGCCCAGGGGCGTACCCGCCGGTGGCGGCGGAGGCGTGGAGCCTGTCGTCGCGGAGGCCGCGCTGCTCCACGCGGACGTGTTGCTTGCCGCATCGAAGGCCCTCACGGCGTAGCTGTACGTCGTCTGGGCCGTCAGCCCGCTGTCGGTGTAGCTCGTGCCGCTGGGGAAGACCGTCGTGACATTCCCCGCGCTGGTGCGGGTGAGCGTGTAGCCGGTGACGCCCCGGTCGTCGGTGGACGCATTCCAGGTGACGGTGATGGTCGTTCCGGAGGCGGTCGCCGTGACGCCCGAAGGCACCGAGGGAGCCGTCGTGTCCGGAGGCAACGCCACACACGGGGAGGCGGCGTTGGCGGTAACGACCCCGTCCTTCACCGTGATGCGCCCCGTGCCCAGGGTGTAGTCCGCGCCGTTGTTGTTGTCCCAGGCGCTGCCGTTGTTGAAGTCCGCCTTCATCCCGGTGGCGGTCCCCAGGGACACGGTCTTCTTCACCCAGTCCGTGCAGGCCGTCTCGTTCATGGCAACGCCGGGCGGGGTCGTCCACGAGCCGCCCGTGGGCGCGTAGTGGAGGTTGACCGCGCCCCAGCCGCGCGTGCGCGTGTAATAAAAGACCTCCGCGCTGTTCGTGCCCGTGGAGGTGCAGGGATTGCCGGCGTTCGCCAGCAGCTGGCCGTTCTTCACCTGGTGCGTGCCGGACGTCGGCACGCTGTAGTTGCCGGTGGAGGTGGCCGCGTTGTCCCAGCGGTTCTGCCCGTCGTTGAAGACCGCCTGGAAGGTGCTCGCCGTGCCGGTGGTGACGGTGGCCGTCACCCAGCCGGTGCAGGCGGCGGACATGGAAGCCCCTGGCACCGTCGTCCAGGCCCCCGCCGCGTCGTGGTGGAGATACGCCGTGCTCCAGGCCTTGTAGGGCGTGTAGTAATAGACAGTCGCGGTGCCAGCGAAGGCCGCCTGCGACCACAAGAGCAGCGCCATCCACGCACCGCGTCTCCAGCCAGTCATTGCCATGGGTCCCGTCCCTCCCCACGCATCGGGAGGACGCGTGAGACAACGAAACACCCTACCAGCAATAAACCGGTATTCGTGAACATCCCGGACAACCCACCCAGGACTCCGGGAGCCACGGGACGGCCCTGTGCCGCCCCTGCGTGCACCGCGCCGGAGCCACGATGCTCCGGTGCGGCGCGCTCACGCCTCAGTCAATCTCAAGCGTGCAGGTGGCGCTGCACCCGTCCTGCCCCTGGGTGTTGCCGTCGTCGCACTGCTCGCCCTCGTCCACGACGTGATTGCCGCACAGAGGCGCGCATTCGGTGCGGCGTGCGGGAAGCAAGAAGCCGTTGAGCGTCAGCTTGTAGGAGGAGCCGGTGGTGTATCGCTCGGCCTGGAACACCACGACCTCGTAGATGCGACCGCGCACAAGACCGAGCGCGCTGGCCCGATCCGCCACGTTGACGGTGCCCGAGGCAGCGCCATGGACTCCGCCCAGGTCCAGCACGAGGCGGCCGTTGATGAACACCCAGACATCGTCATCGCCGGTGAAGGTGAGCACCTCGTTGCCACGGTATTCGAACCA
Organism: Corallococcus praedator; assembly: GCF_003612125.1. GTDB lineage: Bacteria > Myxococcota > Myxococcia > Myxococcales > Myxococcaceae > Corallococcus > Corallococcus praedator. The sequence goes on along the minus strand of NZ_RAWI01000257.1, from coordinate 1,744 downwards.
GTGACGCGTCTCGCTGGTGAAGCTGAAGTTGCGAAGCAAGCTGGGGGAGCCGGCCCCCGCACGGAGGGGCTCATCCCCGGAGGCCACCCAGCCCGCGTCGTCCAACGGGAAGAAGGTCGGGGCGTCGAACTGGTACGAGATATCCGACCCACGCGCGAGGCCCAGGACCCCGACGACGGTCTTGTTCACGCCACTCACGTCCCGATACCACTGGTCGAAGGCCGCCCGACCATGGGTGGTGATGGAGCTCACGCCTTCCTTCGCGTAGACGGGCTTGCCCTGGGCATCCAGCGTGGCGGCCACGATGCCCATTTCCGAGCCATTACCGTTCTGGAAGTCGATGTGGCCCCGCGGCAGGTCCCCGGCGGCCGGCACGTCATACCCCCGGAAGTCGCGGTAGACGATGGGCAGGGACAGCTGGTCCGGCGGGGGCGATTCGACGATGACGCAGGCGAATCCCGGCTCGAACTGGCAGGTCGGTGAGCAGCCGTCGTGGGCGCGCGTGTTGCCGTCGTCGCACTGCTCGGTCGTGCTGCCGTTCAGCAAGCGGCCGTCGCCACAGACCTCCTCACAGATGCCGTTGGAGCAGACAGGCTCGCGCGTACACAGGGGCGTGCAGCCGTCGCCAAGGTCATTGTTGCCGTCGTCGCACTGCTCGGTGCCTTCAGCCTTCTTGTCGCCACACAGGGTCGCGACGCAGGGCTCGCCGACGACGGGGCACTTGTACCCCGGCTCCAGGCGGCACGAGGCGTCGCAGCCATCGTTGCTGGCACCGTTGCCATCCTCGCACTGTTCATCGCCAGCGAGGATGGCGTCACCACATCGCGCGGCGCCGCAAGAGCGACCGGGCGCCGGGCACTCCCACCCGGGCTCCACGGCGCAACTGGCGGAGCAACCATCGCCAGCCGCCGTGTTGCCGTCATCGCAGGACTCGGTGCCTTCCTCCTTGCCATTGCCGCACACCGGAATCCGGACGCACAGCTGACCTTCCTGCTCGCACGTCCACCCGGGCTCAATCGCAGCACAGGTCGCGGAACAACCGTCGCCGCCGACCGTATTGCGGTCGTCGCACGCCTCCGTTGCTTGCTTGAGGCCATCACCACAGCGCCCGGTTCCGGCGTCGGCTTCCGTCCCCGCGTCGGTGCCTGCATCCGTCCCCGCGTCGGCGTCCGTCCCCGCGTCGGTGCCCGCATCCGTCCCCGCGTCGGTGCCCGGGTCGGTCCCCGAATCCGTGCCGCTGTCCGCGGTGGAGGCATCCTGCTGGCCGGGCGTCGGTCCGCCGTCCGGGTTGGACGGGTCATCCTTCCCACAGGCGGACAACAGGAGAGACACAGACATGAGCAGGACGCTCATGAGTCGGAGGGGCGAGCCATGGCTAGACAGAGACATAGGCGGCAGGTTTTGACCCGGCTCCCCCGAGCGAGTCAATTGCCACGCACGTGAGCCCTTGTGACGCCGTGACCCGACAGCCCAATCCATCTCATCTGGAATGCGACCCGTAGCGCTCCCTCCAAGGCCGATCCAGGACGACGCCGCCCCCAGGAGCACCGCCCCTGCCCGTTCGACTCCACGCGATTCCAACGGGAAGGAATGTTGTCGGTCCGCACCAGAAGCGCGGGGGATGCGTTGTGCGCTTGCCCTGGGGCGGGGGGCCCCTCAGCATGCGCGGCCATCGTGCCCGCCCCTACCGCTGTCTCTTATACACATCTCCGAGCCCCCGAGACCGCAGCCTCTCGCCCATGCC
>NZ_RAWI01000256.1 GCF_003612125.1 Corallococcus praedator | reverse complement strand
CCACCGCCCTGGCCCTGTCCGGGTGTTCGTCGTCCCCCTCCCGGCCGGATGCGGGTCCTCCCCCCGTGGATGCCGGCACGTCCGACGCGGGTGACGACTCCGACGCGGGCTCGGACGCTGGCACCTCCGACGCGGGCACCGACGTGCCGCCCTGGGACGGCACCGCCGAGACCCTGCCCGAGCGCACCGACCACGTGGACCGGCGTCCCTTTTCGGACTGCGCGTTCACGCTGCCCGTGGGCGCTCCGGTCGCAGCGTGTGACGACGTGTCCCTCTTCGACCGGACGTCGTGCCCCTCGGACGCGTTCGACAGCCTGGACTCCGTGGGCTTCTACGCCATGGAGGCCAACGGCCCCTACAGCCTCCAGCTTCCGCTGGACGGGGGGGCGGGGGATCTCACCGGCAGGCCCCTGACACGCCAGGAGGTGGGCGCGGGTTCGTTCTTCTTCGCATCCCACGCCCCCGCGAGCCGCGTCAGCCCGCCTCGGGACTCGGTGTTCGCGGGCTGCACGAGGCCCACACCCGACCGCATCAACGGCTGCTTCGTCGTCTGCGCCGAGGGCAAGGTGCGCAGCAAGGGGACCTTCACCGCCGCGCGCACCGGCCTCCGGGCACGGGGCGAGTCCGAGTCCTCCGGCCTCACCCTCGTCTCCGAGTCCGCGGTTCCGCTCGGCTATGCCGTGGACGTCTTCGTCGCGAAGGGCCACGCCTACGTGGTGGCCACCGGGTCGAATGACCGGCTCGGGGGCCTGGCCGTCCTCGACGTGAAGGATCCCGCGCACCCGGTGCTCAAGAAGGTCCTCCAGCTTCCGAACGACACGGGCTGGAACGGCGTGTGGGCGAAGGGCGACGCGCTCTACATCGCCAGCGCCAAGGCCGGCGTCATCGTCTACGACATCTCCAACCCCGCCGACCCCCAGTACGTGCGCGCCGCGCCCGGCGAGCCGACCATCGTGCACACCGTCCACGTGCAGGGTGACCGGCTCTACGCCGTCGTCCCGTCCGCTGGCGACGCGGTGCTCGTGTTCGACGTCGCGTCACCCCTGTCGCCGGTGCTGCTCAACAAGATCTCGCTCCAGCGGGGCTTCAGCGGCCCGCATGATTCCTTCGCCTACGGAGACCGCCTCTACGTCAGCTACACGGATTCGGGGTACGTGGCCTTCGACGTGAAAGACGCGGAGCACATCCAGGAGCTGGGCGCGTATGTCTTCGGTCGCCAGTACGCCCATGCGAGCGCGGTGGGCACCTTCGCGGGCCGCACCATCGCCTTCGAAGGCGGCGAGTTCGAGGGCTCGCACCTGCGCGTGCTGGACGTCACCGACCCGGCGAACATGCGGCTCATCGGCGAGTACCAACTGCGCCCCGAGACCTCCATCCACAACATGGTGCTGCACGGGACGCGGCTCTACATCGCGTACTACCACGAGGGCGTGCGCGTGCTGGACGTGTCCGTGCCGCCGAAGCCTCGCGAGGTGGCGTACTTCAACAACTACCGGGAGACGGACCCCGGCCGCGACGGAAACATCTTCACGGGTGCCATCGGCATCCGCGTCCCGGGCGACGGGTACGTGTACGTGGTGGACACGCACCGAGGGCTGCTCATCCTTCGCGAACCCTGAGCCGGCCGCGCCCGACCTCCAGGCACAGCTCCCAGCCGTCCTCGAGGAGGTCCTCGGAGGGCGCGGGCTCCAGACGCCGCCGCAGTTCCTCCCCCGCCGTGCCCCGCAGGCCGGACTCCTCCAGCTTGATGCGGGCACGCACCTCTCCGCCGACATCCCACGAGCCATCCGAGCCGGACAGCACCATCAGGTCCGCTTCGAGGTCCCCCACCACGAGGTGGTCCGAGCCGGTGTACAGCGCGCGGACCCGCTCATTCCCGATGACCACGAGGCCCGAGTCCGCCGGGTCTCCATCCATCAGCGCGCCATGGACGATGAGGTCTCCCAGGACGACCACGGTCCCCGCCAGGTGGACGTGACCGTGGAGCTCCAGCGGGCCCTGGTAGATGACGAGCTCGTCGTAGGTCGTGCCGAGCGTGATGAACGTGTCCCCGTCCTGCTGACGCGTCGTGGAGAAGCTGGGGAACGCGGCGACGGGCCCACCGTGCCGCTTCAGCGCGTGCGCGACGATGAACTCCCAGTCCGGGGGGCTCCGGGCCTCGGGAATGGTGATGGGTTCGAAGGCGGGCCGCGCCAGCGCCTGCTCCAGCGCCTGAGCCATGCTGTCCCGCCACGCGTCCTTCAGGCGCTGCTGCTCGGGTGTGGGCCAGGCAGGGTCGCTGCTCCAGTGGTCGACGATCCCCCCGCCGGGAACGCGGGTGCGCAGGTCGGCGAGGGCTTCGTCGATGTCGGGGCGGCGTGGGTGCATCCGGGGGCTTCTAGCCCGGCCCGCGTGGCTGCGTCATGCTGCCGCGAAGCCTCTTGGCCGTCCGGAGCCCCTGCCCATGAAATCCCCCGCGCGCCTGTCCATCACGGCGCTGTTCGCCTGTGCCCTGTCGCTGTCCGGCTGTCACAAGGACGACCCCGAGGTCCCCGACGCGGGCCCGGCCCCCACGGGCACGGCGGTGGAGCGCTCCGACTACGTGGACGTCGTCCCCGACGTGCCGTGCGCGGATCCGGACTACGCGTCGCCCCGCGCCAACTGCGAGGACCCAGGCAGCTTCCGCCTGTCCGGGTGCGACCTGGCGGCCGTCGGGGACCCGGCCCTGCTCGGGACCTACCGCGCCATCCTGCGCTACCACTCCGAGAGCGCCTTTGGCGCCGGGTTCCGCCTGAACCCCGACGGCAGCCCCGGCACCCTCATGGGCCGTCCGCTGGTGCGCCAGCAGGTGGGCGCCCAAGGGTTCTTCCTCACCAACGAATACACGACGACCACGAAGGCCGTGCAGCGCTACGCGCTCGCGGGGTGCCGCGTGCCGGAGCCGGGCCGCATCACCGGCTGCTTCGTGCGCTGCACCGACGGCGTGCCGGAATACTCCGGCACCTTCGACGCCCGGCGGATGAACTGGAGCCGGGAGACCCCCACATCTCCGTCCCTGCGCCTCGTCTCCGAGACCTCCATCGCGCTGGGAGACCCGGTGGACGTCTATGTCACGAAGGGCCACGCCTACGTGGTGTCCCTCCCCCGGGGCACGCTGGCGGGCGGCCTGTCCGTCGTCAACGTGGCCGACAAGGCCCACCCGTTCATCGTCACGATGCTGAACCTGCCCAATGACAGCTACTGGAACGGCGTGTGGGCGAAGGGCGACGCGCTCTACATCGCCAGCGCCAACTCCGGCGTCATCGTCTACGACATCTCCAACCCGGCGGCGCCCCAGTACGTGCGCTCACTGCCCGGCGGCGCCATCAACGTGCACACCGTGTTCGTGGACGGGGACCGGCTGTACGCCATGTCCCCGGCCCCCAACGGGGAGACGCTCCTGTTCGACGTGGCCACGCCGCTGGAGCCCAAGCTGCTGAGCCGCATCTCCGTGCCGCGCGACGACCCGTACGGCTATCCGCACGACGCGTTCGCCTACCAGGACCGCCTCTACGTCAACCACGCCACCACGGGCTACGTCGTCCTGGACGTGACCCGTCCCGACGTGACGCCCGTGCTGGGCGGCTACTCCTTCCCCGGCCAGTACAGCCACGCGAACGCGGTGGGGACCTTCGACGGGCGCACCATCGCCTTCGAGGGCGGCGAGCGGTTCGGCGCGCACCTGCGCGTGCTGGACGTCACCGACCCGGCGCGGATCCGCCTCCTCGCGCAGGTGAAGATGCGGGCGGAGACGTCCATCCACAACATGGTGCTCAAGGGCACGCGGCTCTAAGTCGCCTGGTACCACGAGGGCGTGCGCGTCTTCGACGTTGCCACCCCGGAGAGCCCTCGGGAGGTGGCGTCCTTCAACACCTTCGACGAGTTCCACCCGCGCAGCACCGACAGCCTCTACCAGGGGGCCATCGGCATGCGCGTGCCGGGGGACGGGGCCGTGTACGTCGTGGACCTGTCCCGCGGCCTGTTCGTGTTCGAGGAGCCCTGAGCCTCAGAGCTCGATGCGGTTGCGGCCGTTGGACTTCGCCCGGTACAGCCGGGTGTCCGCGACGCGCAGCAGCTCCTCCAGCGTGGTGCCGTCCCGCGGCGCCACCGCGAGCCCCGCGCTGAAGGTGACGTGGAAGGCTTCGCCCCCGTCGCCCTCGAAGACCATCCCCGCCAGCTCCTCCGCCGTGCGAGAGAGGATTTCGCGCGCGTTCTCCGCCGTCTCACCCAGCAGCGCGACGACGAACTCCTCGCCGCCCCAGCGGGCGCGCAGGTCCTCGCGGCGGAAGCGCGCGCCCAGCAGGCGCCCCAGCCGCATCAGCACGCGGTCCCCGGCGAGGTGGCCGTGCTCGTCGTTGACCTTCTTGAAGTGGTCCACGTCCAGGAAGCACAGCGCCAGCGGCCGGTCCACGCGGCGCGCCTCCGACAGCCGGGTGGTCACCGCCTCCACGAAGGGACGGCGCAGCATCAGCCCCGTGAGCGCGTCCTTCTCCGTGCGCTCGCGCGACAGCCGCGCCCGCTCCAGCCGCGCATGCACGCGGGCGCGCAGCTCCTCGCGCAGCACGGGCTTGGCCAGGTAGTCGTCCGCGCCGGCCTGGAACGCCGCCAGCCGGAACTCCAGGCCCACCTGCGCCGTCACCAGGAGGATGGGCAGCTCCTGCCACTCCGGCGTCAGGCGCAGGATGCGGCACAGGTCGAAGCCGCTGGGCCCGGGCATCTGCACGTCCAGCAACAGCAGGTCCGGTCGGTGCTGCGCGAGCGCGTCCAGCAGGCCGTACGCATTCTCCAGCCCCACCACCTCCACCGCGTCGCTCACCAGCGCCTGGGTGAGGGCGCGGATGGCCTCCGGATCATCGTCCACCACCATCACCCGGGCGCGCTCCTGCCGCCGCGCCGTCACCAGCCGCTCCGCCGCGGTGGCGAAGTCCTGGAGGGTGAAGGGCCGGGGCAGGAACAGCGACGCGCCCGCATGCGCCGCGACCATGCGCTCCTGCAGTCCGCCGCCGGAGCTGGAGAAGGCCAGCGGCAGCGACTGGTGCCCGTCCAGCGCCCGCAGCGCGTTCGCCGTGGCGATGCCCTCATTGCCCATGTGCAGGAGCGCCCCGTCCACCCACTGCCGCCGGGCCACCGCGCAGGCCTCCTGGGCCGAGGCCGCCGTCACCACCCGCACGTCCTCCTGCGCTCCCATGCGCTTCGCGTCCGCGAGCACCGCCGGGTCCTCGTCCACCACCAGCAGCGTGCCCATGGCGGAGGGCGCCTCCACGACCTCCTGCTCCGGCTCCACCTCCACCGGCAGGGCCACCACGTCCTCCAGCGCGTGGAAGGCCGCGTCCACCGCCGCCCAGTCCAGCGGGCCCCCGTGCCGCACGGGCTGCAGCACGTCCTCCAGCTTGCCCGCCGTGAGGCTCACGTCCCGGAAGCCGTAGCTGCCCGCGGTGCCATGCAGCTTGTGCACGACGCTGTAGGCCTCCTCCATGGACGAGGCATCCCCCTTCCGCCCCTTGCCGAGCAGTGCCTTCAGCGTGGCCAGCCGCTCCGGCAGCTTCGCGCCGTAGTCCGCGCTGAGCAGGGCCAGGCTCGCCGCGAAGGCGTCCTCCGGTTCGGGCTCCTCCGCCTCCAGCGCCTCCGGGGGCGGGGGCGGCGGCTCCGCGAGCGCGAAGAGCTGCTCCAGCCACACCGCCAGCTCCTCTGGCCGGTAGGGCTTGTGCACCACGCGCGCCACGCCCAACTGGCGCGTGAGCAGCTCGTGGCTCTTGAGGTCCTTCCAGAAGGCGGAGGCGAAGAGCACCGGCAGCCCGGGGCGCGTCTGGCGCAGCTCGCGGATGAAGTCCGCGCCCGTCATGCCCGGCAAGAGGCCGTCCACGATGGCGGCGTCCACCGGCTGGGACACCAACACCTCGCGCGCCTCGGCGGCGGAGCGCGCGGGGGTGACCTGATAGCCCTTGTCGCGCAGGAAGGTGCAGACCAGGGTCTGGAGGTCCCGGTCGTCCTCCAGGAAGAGGAGGGTCTTGTTGTGACGCGCGGTGCTCATGGCAGCGCCTTTCTGGGTTCAGTGGCCGCGACGTCCCGGCGGGCCAGCAGACCGTTGAGCAGCTCCCGCACGGAGTTCACCAGCTCCTCTTCCGAGGAGCGGGCCTTCGTCAGGTGCCGCGTGATGCCCAGCGTGAGCTGGCGTTGGTCGGTGCGCGACAGCTCCCGCCCGGTGAAGACGATGAGCGGGGTCGCGCGGCCCTTGCCCTGGCGCAGGATGTCCACCACCTCGAAGCCATCCAGGCGGGGCAGCCCCACGTCCAGCACGATGAGGTCCGGGGGCGTGTCGCGCGCGAGCGCCACCGCGCTCTCCCCGTCCGCCGCTTCGATGCACAGCGCGCCCAGCCGTTCGAACTGCGCGCACAGCACCCGGCGCGTGGTGGCGTCGTCGTCCACCACCAGCACGCGCGCCTGTCCCGGCTGGCGCATGGCGTAACGCAGTGTCTTCAGCAACCGGGTCTCATCCACCGGCCGGGGCAGCCAGTCCACCAGGAGCGGCGTGCCCACGCCCGCGGTGCCATCCGTCGCGCGGCCGGACAGCGCCAGCACGGGCAGCTCGCGGGTGCGCGGCTGTTCGCGCAGGCGGCGCACCCAGTCCAGCACGTGGCCGTCCGGCATCTGCGTGTCCACCACCAGCGCGTCCGGCAGCGACGTGTCCACCGCCTGCACGGCCTCCGCGATCGTGGCGGCGCGCACCACCCGGTAGCCCTCGTGGGACAGCAGGCCCCGGAGCAGCGCGGACAGGTCCGCGTCCGCGGTGACGATGAGCACGTTGTGGCGCGACTCGTCCCGGGGCACCGGGGACACGGCGCCGGGCGACGGAGCCGGGGCGCGCAGGGACTCCAGGCTGAAGTGGAAGGTGGCGCCGTGGCCGGGCCGGCTCACGACCTCGATGCGGCCGCCATGCTGCTCCACGATGGCCTGCGAGATGGCCAGCCCCAGGCCGGTGCCGCCCTTGGAGCGGGTGTCTGACGCGTCCAACTGCTGGAAGCGGCCGAAGAGGCGGGAGAGCTTCTCCTCCGGGATGCCGGGGCCCTGGTCGGTGACGCTGAAGCGCACCCGGCCGTCCGCCGCCACGCTGGAGGCCACCACCACGGAGCCGCCCTGCGGGGAGAACTTCACCGCGTTGGAGACCAGGTTGGTGAGCACCTGGATGAGCCGGTCGCGGTCGCCCTTCACCTGCGGCGTGCCCTCCACGTCCGAGCGCAGCGTGACGTGCGCGGCGTCCGCCATGCCCTGCACGCCCAGGAGCGTGGACTCCACCAGGTCCTGCGCCGTCTGTGGCTGGAGCTTCAGCTCCAGCATCCCGGACTCCATCTTCTCCAGGTCGAGAATCTCGTTGATGAGGCGGATGAGCCGTTCGGTGTTGGTGCGCGCGATGCGCACCATGTCCAGCGCCTGCGCGGGCAGATCCCCCACGATGCCGCCCTCCAAGAGGCCCAGCGAGCCCCGGATGGAGGTGAGCGGCGTGCGCAGCTCGTGGCTCACGGTGGAGACGAACTCGTTCTTCATCCGCTCCACGGTCTTGCGCTCGGTGAGGTCGCGCACGAAGACGGTGGTGCGCGGCGGGCCGTCCCCGTGCACGCGCGCGAAGGTGAGCTCCGCGGGGAACACGCCGCCGTCGGCGCGAAGACACGGCGACTCCACGCGCGCCGCCGGGCCGCTGTCCTTCTGGAGCGCGGCGTGGACGCTGTCTCGCTGGGCCGCCGGCAGTGACGCGGGCAGGGCCAACGACAGGAAGTCCGCGCCCACCGCCCGGGCGGACGTGAGGCGGAAGTTTCCTTCCGCGGCCGGGTTGAACTCCACCACGCGGCCGGCTTCGTCCAGCACCACGATGCCGTCCGGGGACGCCTCCAGGATGGCGGCCTTGCGCGCGTCGCTGGCCCGCGCCTCCGCGCTGGCGGCGGACAGCGCCTGGGTGCGCTCGGCCACGCGCGCCTCCAGGCCCCGGTTGAGTTCCCCCAGCGCCGCGGACGCCCGCGCCAGCCGCACCAGGACGACGAGCACGTAGATGACCAGCAGGAAGGACACGCCGAAGAGGACGATGCGCGTGCGCTCGGCGCGGGACTGGGACTGCTCCTGGAGCTGGAGGTACGTGGTGATGAGGCGCTCGGCCTCGCTGCTGGCGCTGTGGTCCAGGAGCGCCTGGAAGGACGCGTCCGCCGAGCGCAGCAGCACCGTCAGCTCCCGCGCCTGGGTCTCCAGGACATGCAGCGCGGCGAAGGCGTCGGTGGACACACGCTCTCCCTTGCGGGCCTGTTCCAGGCGCGCGATCGAGTCCTCCACCCGCGAGCCGAAGTCCTTCCCGTGCAGACGGGACGCGGTGAGCACGTCCCCGCCCAGCGTCTCCACCTGGGCGCGCAGCGCGCCCGGGGGCAGCGCGGCGTGCGCGGCGAAGACGTTCCTGGGGAAGACCTCGCACAGGGCCGCGAACTGTTCGTCCTTCTCACGGGCCGTGGCGAGCAGGACGCGCGAGCCCTGGAGCGCGCGCAGGTAGGCGTCCAGGGACGCGGTCAGCGAGCGCATGCCCTCGTCCGGCAGGAAGGCGGGCATCGCGCGCAGCATGCGGGCGCGGGCCTCCAGCGCGTCGAAGTCGTTGCTGGTGGAGCCGTGCGCTTCCCGCATGCCCACCCGCTGGCGCAGCACGTCCAGCTCCAGCTCCGCGGTGGCCACGCGCAGCTGGCGCAGCTGGGTGCGGTAGGCGTCGTGTTCGTCGGTGGAGCCCGGGCGGCCCAGCACGAACAGCGTGCACAGGAGCACCAGGGCGCCCGCGGCCAGCGCGGCGGAGCGTTTGGACAGGCGAGGTTCCATTCAGGGCACCAGCTTGCGGATTTCCTGCGGCAGCGTCATGGGGTCGAACGGCTTGCCGATGACGCCCACCGCGCCCAGCTCCAGGTAGCGCGCGACCTCCTGCTTTTGAATCTTCGCGGTCATGAAGATGATGGGCGTGTTCGCGGTGGCGGCCTGGGCCCGCAGCCGGCCGAAGGTGGTGGGCCCGTCCATGCCGGGCATCATCACGTCCAGCAGGATGAGGTCCGGCACCTCCGTGGCCGCCTTCTCCAGGGCCTCCGCGCCGGAGGACGCGAGCACCGTCTGCCACTTGCCCACGCGGCTGAGGCTCAGCTGCCCGATGGTGCGGATGTCGTCTTCGTCATCGACGAGCAGGACTTTCTGGATGGTCGCCATGGGAGGAGGTGCGCCTCGGGGTCGGGGTTGGATCGCGTTACGGGGTCGGGTCGCACTCGGGAAGGTCGAAGGAGAAGCGGGTGCCCTCGCCGGCGCGGGTGACGAAGCGCAGGGTGCCGCCCATGCGGGCCACCAGCCCGTGGGCGATGCTCAGGCCCAGGCCGGTGCCGGGGCGCTTGCGGGTATCGGACGCGTCCGCCTGGGCGAACTTCTGGAAGACGCGGGGCTGGAACGCCTCCGGGATGCCGGGGCCGTGGTCCGCCACCTCCACGCGCAAGGAGCCCTCCTCGCGGGTGAGGGAGAGGGTGACGCGCTCGCCCTGGGGGGAGAACTTGATGGCGTTGGACAGCAGGTTCGCGAGCACCTGGTTGAAGCGGTCCTCGTCCACGCGGGCGCGCGCGCCGGGGGCCTCCACCTTCACTTCCAGGTGCACGCCGTATTCGGCCGCGTAGCCCTGGTGGGCCTGGAGCGCCTGGGCGAGCAGGGGGGCGACGTCGGTGGACGCCAGGCAGAGGTCCAGCCGGCCGGACTCCATCTTCTCCAGGTCGAGGATGTCGTTGATGAGGCGCAGCAGCCGTTCGCTGTTCTTGTGCGCGATGCCCACCATCTGCGCGACCTGCGGCTCCAACGGGCCGGCGATGCCGCCCTCCAGCAGGCCCAGCGAGCCCCGGATGGAGGTGAGCGGCGTGCGCAATTCGTGGCTCACGGTGGAGATGAATTCGTTCTTCATCCGCTCCACGCGCTGGCGTTCCTCCTCCAGGACGCGGGCCTGGGTGACGTCGCGGGCCACGGCGTAGAGCAGGCCCTCTTGCGGATCCGGGACGGCGTTCCACTGCAGCCAGCGCCAGGAGCCGTCCGCGCAGCGGGCGCGGTGTTCGAACTGGAGGACGGCGGCGCCTTCGCGGGCGCGGGCCAGGTGCCGGGCGGTACCCGCGCGGTCGTCGTCCAGGGCCAGGTCCACGACGGAGGTGGAGTACAGCTCCGCCTCGGTGAAGCCGAGCGTGCGGCTCCAGGCCTGGGACAGGCGCAGGAAGGTGCCGTCCATGGTGGCGATGCAGAGCATGTCCACGGAGACCTTGAAGAAGCGCTCCTGCTGCTCCAGGGCCGTGCGGGCCTCGCGCTCGTTGAGGGCGTTGAGCTCCACCTCCGCCCAGCCGGCCATGTCCGCGAGCGCGCCGCGGTCCGCGTCGGAGAAGTCGCGCGGCTCATGGTCGATGAGGCACAGGGTGCCCACGCGGCTGCCATCGGCGGTGCGCAGGGGGTGGCCGGCGTAGAAGCGCACGAAGGGGGCGCCCACGACGAGCGGGTTGTCGTGGAAGCGCGGGTCGCGCAGCGCGTCCGGCACGACGAAGCTGCCGGCGGACAGGATGGCGTGGCCACAGAAGGACACGTCGCGCGGCGTTTCGGAGGCGGACAGGCCCTGACGGGCCTTGAACCACTGGCGGTCCTCGTCCACCAGGGACACCAGCGCGATGGGCACGCGGAACAGGTGGGAGGCGGCGCGAACGATGCGGTCGAAGCGCTCGTGGGCGGGCGTGTCCAGGAGGCACAGCGAGCGCAGGGCCTGCAAGCGCCGGGGCTCGTCCACGGGTGTCGGGGGAGGGAGCATGGCGTGTTCCCCGTGCTACCTCACCTGTATGCCATTGGGGAGAGGGTGCGAGGGGCGAGCGGGCAGGCGGGAAATGGGTGGTGAGGCTGCACGGCGAGCGACTTGAAATGACCGGTGGTCATGCGGGTGCAGCGGATGGACGATGGGCGGCTCCAGGTAGACGGCCCACTCGCGGGATCGTTTCCGGACACGGAGACAGACAGGTCCATGACGAAACTCCGCTTGCTGTCCGCCTTCCTGATCCTTGGCCTGCTGCCGGGATGTTCCCTGTTCGGTTACTACAAGTACGAGCGGGCTCCACGCGGCACGCCAGAGCAAGCAGCCCAGATCGATTTCCCCAACTCCTATGAGGACGGGACACATCTCGATGGGCCCGCGCTGGCGGCCTTCATCGTCGCGCTCAATGAATTCATCCCGCCCCACAGCAAGGCGGATACCAGCAATGAAGCACTGACGAAGTGCCTGACCCGGCGTGACACGTACGACGCGACCATCTTGAAGGCCAACGACGACCTCTACTTCGTCAGCTTCCTTCCCAAGATTGAACGCTGCGGCATCCAGTTGGAGGTGCCCATCCTGGACGCGGGCGCGGACTACGCCATCGACCGACAGGGACGCATCTTGAACGTGCTCTAGCCCGTCGTCCGGCGCTTCTTCGCCTGCGCCTTCTTCCGGGCCACCGGCGCGGAGGCAGTCGGCGCCGGCAGCACCGACACCATCGCCTTCACCACGCGCGACACGGCCTTCAGCCGCTGCGGATCCAACTCCCGCAGCGTGCGCATCAGCCGCCGCAGCTCCGCGGAGTCCTCTTCATGCCGGGGCGCTCGCGGCGATACCGGCGACAGGCCCGGCCCCACGCCCAGCAGCGCGTCCGCGGACACCGCCAGCACGTCGCACAGCCGCCGCAGGTTCTGCGCCCGGGGCAACATCCGCCCGCGCTCCATGCGGCTGTAGACCTCCATGGCGATGCCCACCCGCTCCGCCACGTCCGCCTGCGTGAGCCCCAACCGCATCCGCGCATCCCGCGCGGCGGCTCCAAAGACCGTGTTCAGCTTCTCATTGACGGGCGCAGGCACCCCCAAAACCTTGCACCTCTCCCCCCGTGCGCAAGTTTTCAGGTCCCGCCAGCACTCAGCGCGCCCGGAACGCCAACACGCCCTGGATGACCAGGCCCAGCGCCTTCAACTCCTCCTCGTCCAACGGCCGCAGCGCTCGCACCAGCCGCCGCAAGGACGGCGGATCCTCTTCCCGGTCCGCCAGCGCCATCGTCAGCGCCTCCTGCGGCGGCGTGGGCCCGTCCAATCCCAGGAGCGTGTCCGCGCGGATGCGCAACACCATGCTCAACCGACGCAGCGTCGTGGAGCTGGGCAACACCCGCCCCCGCTCCATCCGGCTGTACACCTCCATGGCGATGCCCACCTGGCTGGCCACGTCTCCCTGGGTCAGCCCCTGTCGCTCACGGGCCGCGCGCGCCGCCGTGCCCACCGTGATGGCCAACTCCTCGTTCATTGCCGCTCACCACCCCTGCCCGGAAAGCCATGTTCCCCGTGAAGTCAGGTGTCCGGCGCCCTACCTGACATGGCCCCGACACTACCCCAAGGGGCAGTCGCCATGCTATGGACCTCCCAGGTCCTATCGACCTTTCCAGCCATGCGTCCGCCCAGCCACGTTCTCCCTCTTGAATTGAACCCTCCACGTCCCACACCTGTTTCCCGCTCCGCGGGCGCGGGGAGGAGCCCGCGATGAGCATGGGAATCGAAGGCCACCCGCTGCTGCTGCAACCCCAGGAGGTGGTGGGCAGCTTCAAGCTGCTCAAGCGCCTGGCCACCGGGGGCTACGGCACCGTGTTCCTGGCGGAGACCGGGGGCGTGCCCGTGGCGTTGAAGTTCGCGCTCTACGGTCCCCAGGACGCCGAGGAGGGCTCGCAGGTGGACGCGCGAACCCTCAAGGAGGTGAGCGTCCTGCACCGCATGGCCCACCCCAACGTGGTGGCGCTGCGCGGCTACCACCGCTGGCCCCACCCGAGCACCGGCTACCTGTTCCTGGTGATGGACTACGTGGAGGGCCCCACGCTGTCGGAGTGGGCCCTGGCGTCGCGGCCCACCCCCCGGCAGGTGGCGCGGCTGTTCGCGGAGCTGGCGCTGACGTTGGACTTCATCCACCGCGCCGGCGTGCGCCACCGCGACATCAAGGGCAGCAACATCATCGTGCGAGCGTCGGATGCCCGGCCGGTGCTGGTGGACTTCGGCTCCAGCGACCACGCCTGCGCCGCGCGGATCACCGACGACCGGCCCCCACCGGGCACCCCCAGCTACCGCAGCCCGGAGCTGCTCCGGTACTGGCTGCGCTACCCCAAGCACCTGACCCGCTACGTCTACCAGCCCACCGACGACCTCTATTCGCTGGGCCTGGTCCTCTTCGAGGTGCTCACCGGCGACTTCCCCTACCCCACGAACGTGCCCGCGGAGGCCCTGCTGGGCCGCATCCGCGCCGCCCCCAGCCGCTCCGCCCGGGCGCTCAACCCGCGCGTGCCCCGCGAGCTGGACGCCATCTGCGAACGGATGCTCCGCCACGACGTCGCCCAGCGCTACCCGATGGGCACGGACCTCTACGCGGACCTGAACGCCGCCCTGGAGCGCGCGTCCCCCAGCTGGGACATCCCCCTGTTCGCGGCCCCGCCTCCCCACGACGCCGTCACGGAGGAATCCGACGAGTTCTTCGACGGCAACGAGGAGGCCCGCGAGATGCGCCGGTGGGCCCGGGCCCAGGACTGGCGCGTGCCGGGCGCCTCTCCCCACTCCAGCGCGCGTGCACGGTGCATGCGTTGCTTAAGCACGGAGGGCCGCATCCGGGTCAAGCCCTCCGTGCAGCCCGGCGCGAAGATGCGCCGGGAGTGTTTCTCCGCGCTACCGCGAGGCCGTCTTCTGC
>NZ_RAWI01000255.1 GCF_003612125.1 Corallococcus praedator | reverse complement strand
GGGGTGGGCGGCGTTCACCGTGCTCGACTACGTGCTGGGCTTCACCATCGAGGAGCAGGGCTTCAGCGCGCAGGAGGCGGAGACGAAGGAGCGTGCAGGGGCCCTGCGGGAGCGGGCCTCGGCGCGCTACCCCCATGCGGCGGGCGCGATGGACGCCATCCTGGACCGCGACTTCGACCGGCGCTTCGACTTCGGGCTGGAACTGCTCATCGCCGGGATTCGTGCCCGGATTCCCACCGGATAACCGCCGCTGTCAGGAACGGGGAGCGCTCTTCGTCCCCGCTGCCCGGCACGCAGCCCTTCCCCGACACCTGCCCGTCATCGCCGCTGTCCGCCCCGGACGGCTCGGGCATCATGCCGCGCATCGCTCCTGGCCTGGACGGGAGCCCACGAGGAGTCCTCGGCGATGGACACGGAACTGCAAGGCAAGGGTGTGCTGGTGACGGGGGGCGCGGGCGGTATCGGCTCGGCGCTGGTGCGGGCGTTCGCGGGCGAGGGCGCGAAGGTGGCGGTGCACTACCACCGGAGTGAGCAGAAGGCCGCCGCGCTGGCCCGCGAGGTGGGGGGCACGTCGGTGCGCGCGGACCTGACGGTGGAGGCGGACGTGGACGCGCTGGTGCCCTCGGCGGTGAAGGACCTGGGCCGGCTGGACGTGCTGGTGTGCAACACGGGCGTGTGGCCCGCGCCGGATGAGCCGGTGTGGAAGATGTCCCTGGAGCGCTGGCGCCGCACGCTGGCGCAGAACCTGGACAGCGTGTTCCTGAGCTGCCGCGCGTTCCTGCGCCACGTGGAGACCACCGGCACGGGCAACATCGTCATCATCAGCTCCACGGCGGGCCTCTTCGGCGAAGCGGGCCATGCGGACTACGCGGCGGCGAAGGGCGCGCTCGCGAGCGGCTTCGTCAAGAGCCTGAAGAACGAGCTGCACCGCATCGCGCCCATGGGCCGCGTCAACGTGGTGTGTCCGGGCTGGACGGCGGTGGACCGCAACCGCGACAAGCTGGGGGACCCGAAGTTCGTCGGCCGCGTCACGCGGACGATGCCGCTGCGCAAGGTGGGGCAGCCAGAAGACGTGGCGCGGGTGGTGGTGACGCTCGCGTCGGACCGCATCTCCGGACACGTGACGGGAGAGGTCGTCACCGTGGCGGGGGGCATGGAAGGCAGGGTGCTGCATGAAGACTGACGTGGATGTGCGGGCGTACAACCGCGAGGCGTGGAACGGCGAAGTGGGCCGGGGCAACAAGTGGACCCTGCCGGTGTCCCCGGAGGTCATCGCCGCCGCGCGCCAGGGCGACTGGAGCCTGGTGCTCACGCCGTCCAAGCCCGTGCCCCGCGCGTGGTTCGGGGACCTGGCCGGCAAGGACGTGCTGGGCCTCGCGAGCGCGGGCGGTCAGCAGTGTCCGGTGCTCGCGGCCGCGGGCGCGAACGTCACCGTGTTCGACAACTCTCCCGCGCAGCTCGGGCAGGACCGCCTGGTGGCCGAGCGCGAGGGCCTGACGCTGAAGCTCGTGGAGGGCGACATGAAGGACCTGTCCGCCTTCGGCGACGGAAGCTTCGACCTCATCTTCCACCCGTGCTCCAACTGCTTCGTGGACGCCATCCTCCCGGTGTGGCGCGAGGCCTTCCGCGTGCTGCGCCCCGGAGGCGTGCTCCTGGCGGGCATCTGCAATCCGGTCCGCTACCTCTTCGATCCGGCCGAGGAAGAGCAGGGCGTGATGCGGCTCAAGTACACGATGCCGTACTCCGACTTCACCAGCCTCACCGACGAGGAGCGCCGCCGCTACACCGACAAGGCCGAGCCCATGGTCGTGGGGCACTCGCTGGAGGATCAACTGGGCGGACAACTGGCCGCGGGCTTCGTGCTCACCCACCTCTTCGAGGACAAGTTCGAGGAGAAGGACCTGCTCTCCACGTTCCTGCCCACGTTCATGGCCACGCGCGCGGTGAAGCCACCCCTGCGTCCGTGACGCGGATGTTCGTTGCGCTCCGGAACCGAAAAAGCCTACAGGGGCGGAGTCCGGGTCTCTCCGGACATCCCCCCTTTCTAGGAGTCACCCATGAAGCTGTCCCTGCGTCTCTCCGCGCTGTTGCTCGCGGGCGTTTCCGTTCTCGGTCTGGGCTGTGAAGGCGCGGGCGCGCGCGATCCGCTGAACGCCATCGAGGCGGGCGCGCAGGTGTCCGTGGCGCCTGAACTCGCGCAGGTGGAGCAGGGCGCGGTGGGTGACACGTTCCTGCGCTGTACGCAGCCGCAGGATGGTTCGTACCTGGAGGTCGTGCAGACGGCGACGGGCTACGAGGCGGCCACGGTGACGGAGGCGTACGACCCGTGGGACTGCCGCTGCACGTACCAGCAGCGCGTGGTGCTGGGGCAGTACACCCGGTGCAACCGCTCCACGGTGGATCCGCGCATCCTGAACTGCTTCCGCATCGAGCCCAACGGCACGACGGGCAAGGTGGTGCTGTCCACCACGCGCGTGCAGAAGACGCAGATGGTCATCGGCGGGACGCAGACGGTGTCGTACTCGGAGCTGAGCATCGCGGCCATCAACCAGGACCCGGGCCAGACGCCGCGCAAGGACTTCACCTACACCCTGTCGGACTGCCAGTAATCCCGGCCGTCCGGAGCGCGATTTAACCTTTCGCCAGCTCCGGGGTTTCAGGTGTCAGAGCGCGACGGAAAGCGGGCCTGCACGGCTGCCTTCCGCCGCGCTTCCGACCCGAACCTGGAGTCCACCACCATGTCGCTGAAGTCCATTCTTCGCGGTACCGCCGTCGCCACGCTGCTGTTCGCCGTGCCCGTGTTTGCCCAGACGGCGCCGTCCGCCGAGTCCGCGCCCCAGAAGTCCGGCCAGTGCGAGAAGGGCGCCCGTGGCAGGCACGGCGGTGGCGGCCACAAGTTCGGCCGCATGGAGCACCGGCTGGACAAGCAGGTCGCCGAGGGGCGCCTCACCCAGGCCCAGGCGGATGGCTTCAAGGCCGAAGCCAAGGCGCTGCACGAGGAGATGAAGGCCGCCCGCGCCGCCGCCAACGGTCAGGTGGACGAAGCCCAGCGCTCGCAGTTCAAGGAGCGCCGCCGCGCGCTGAAGGAGAAGATCAAGTCCGCGCTGGCGCCCACGCAGCAGGGCGCCTGAGGTCCGCGGTGATGGGGGCGCGTGACGAGGGGGACCGGTTGGCGCAGACTGACCGGGCCCCCTGTCGCCGGGAGTCCCCATGGTTCGCTGTCTTCTCGTCGCGGTGGTGCTCCTGACCGTTGGCTGCCGTTCGCATTCCGGCGTGGCGCCAGGAGCGCAGGCGCAGGCCGCGCCTCCGACAGAGGCGGAAACGCCGGTGACGCTGGTGGCGGACGAAGAGCTGCTGCGCGTGCAGAAGCGCGCCCGCTACATCGTCGCCTCCGAACAGGGCGCCATCCGCGCCACGGACCTTCTGCTGAAGCGGACGGATCTGGACCGCGCGCGGATGAACTGGTTCTTCACCGTGCCGCGCGGCAACGCCTGGTACACCGTGTTCGGGCGCTTCAATGCGCAGGACACCTTCGTCCCCGCGTACGCGTACCGCGCGCCCATCGAGTTCTCCTCCGAGATGGAGGACTTCCCGGTGGACTCGCTGCCCGAGGGCATGGAGGCCGTGGCGCGCGCCGTGAGCGCGGCCTGCGAGCGCGTCTACGAAGTGCATGGCCGCAAGCAGCTCAACCCCGTCGTGGTGGAGGAGGACGACACCCTCACCGTGTACGTGCTCCAGGGCTTCGACGACTCGAGCCTGTACCTGCTGGGCGGCGACTTCCGCTTCCGCTTCAGCAAGGACGGCCGGCAGAAGCTCCAGGAGCTGCCCCTGCACCAGGGCCTCATCCCCGTGTCCATCGCGCCGGATGGCGACGGCGAGCGGCCCGCCTTCTCCGCGCACGCGCACGTGCTCTTCCCGGGCCCGATGGAGACGGAGCTGGCGCTGGTGATGCTCTACCCCGTGCTGGGCGGCCTGTTCGTGGGCGTGACGGATCAGGACTGCATCTACGCGCTGTCGCCCGACGGCACCATCCGCGCGGTGCGCCTGAGCCGCGAGGAGGTCCTGAAGGAGCTGCGATCGGATGGCACGTTCGCGCCCCCGGAGTCCCTGGTGCCCCCGAAGGACGCAGGGGACCCGGGCGTGGTGCTCTGAACAGCTGCCGGTGTGCACTGTTGAGCTTCGACCATCCCTGTCGCCCCGGCCCGGTCGCGTGTGGGTGGGGAGTGCCTAGAGTGCTGCGCCTCATGTGGACGCAAGCGCGCGGCGTGCGTCCACGGACACCCGACAGGAGGACGTGATGGCCTTGCAGAACGACTACCAGGACGTGCTGGACGTGGCGAAGAACGTGGGCGCCAAGGTCGAGACCCGTGAGGAAGGCGGCAAGCTCATTATCAAGGGCACGGTGGAGCACGCCTTCGACCGCGATCGCATGTGGGATCAGATCAAGGCGAAGCACCCGAAGTGGAATGACGAGATCATGGTCAACCTGACCGTGACCCACGCGGAGCCCTACGGCGTCCACACCGTGAAGTCCGGCGACACGCTGGGCAAGCTGGCCCGCGACATCTACGGCGACGCGAAGCTGTACCCGAAGATCTTCGAACTCAACAAGGACCAGCTCAAGGACCCGGACCACATCAAGGTGGGCCAGGTGCTCAAGCTGCCGCCCAAGACGATCGTCAACCGGGCGTAGTCCGAAGCCTCCCGTCCGACGGTGGCCCCGAGCCAGCCGTCGGAACGGGAGCGGTGCTTCACACCGGAGAGATTTCCCGGCGGCGGAAGGGGCGCTCCACGCGCTTGTTCGCGGTGCGCTTGAGCGCGCGGGCGAGCAGCCGGCGCGTGTCGCGCGGATCCACCACGTCATCCACCATGGCCATCGCGGCGGTGCGCTCGATGCGGATGTGCGGGCGCAATCCTTCGGCCAGCTCCTTCTTCATCGCGGCGGCGGCCTCCGGGCTCTCCGCGGCCTGGAGCACCTTGCGCGCGGCGATGGACACCATGCCCTCCGGGCCCATCACGGCGATCTCCGCGCCCGGCCACGCGACGAGCAGGTCCGGTTCGAAGGCGCGGCCGTTCATCACGTAGTAGCCCGCGCCGTAGCCCTTGCGCACGACGACGGTGAACTTGGGAACGGTGGCGCTGGCGGTCGCGTACATCATCTTCGCGCCGTGGCGGATGATGCCCTGCTGCTCCACCTTGGTGCCCACCATGAAGCCCGGCACGTCCTGCAGGAAGAGCAGGGGGATGTTGAAGGCGTCGCACAGGTTGATGAAGCGCGCCGCCTTGTCCGCCGCGTTCACGTCCAGGATGCCGCCCAACTGCATGGAGTTGTTGGCGACGATGCCCAGCGGGTAGCCGTCAATGCGCGCCAGTCCCGTGATGAGGTTGCGCGCCCAGCGCGGCTTCATGGGGAAGAACTTCCGGTCATCCACCAGCGACAGGATGACCTTGTGCATGTCGAACGCCTGGCGCGGGCTCTCCGGCACCACCTTGAGCAGGTCCTCGTCGCGGCGGTCGAACGGATCGCTGGTGGGCTTGCGCGGCGGCTTGTCCTCGCAGTGCGAGGGGAAGAAGCCCAGGTACTCGCGCACGGCGGCGAGGCAGGTGGCGTCGTCCGGGTACTCCGCGTCCGCGACGCCGGACAGCTCGTTGTGCACCTTCGCGCCGCCCAGCTCCTCTTCCGTGACCTTCTCGCCCACGGTGGACTCGACCAGGTACGGCCCGCCAATGGCCAGCGAGCTGGTGCCCTTCACCATGGGGAGGAAGTCCGCGAGGCCGGGGATGTAGGCCGTGCCGGCGGCGCCGGGGCCCACCATCGCGGCGACCTGCGGAATCACGCCGCTCATCACCACCTGCTCGCGGAAGAGGTAGCCGGTGTCCGCGAAGCTCGCGATGCGCCGGGGGTCGATGCCCGCGCTCGCGTCAAGCCGCGCGCCGGCCGAGTCCACCAGCCACACCATGGGGATGCGATTCTTCAGCGCGATGTCGCGCAGCCGCGCCACCTTGCGCTCGCCCACCTCTCCGATGGAGCCCCCGTAAACGGTGAAGTCGTAGATCGCGGCGGCCACCGGACGGCCGTCGATCTCCCCCGTGCCGGTGATGACGCCGTCGGCGGGGGAGGGCGGGCCTTCGTCCTCCTCCGGGAGGTTGCCGTGATGCCCCGCGAGCAGGCCCAGCTCCTCGAAGGTTCCGGCGTCGAAGAGGAGCTTCAGGCGCTCGCGCGCGGTCAGCTTCCCCTTGGCGTGCTGGCGCTCGACGCGTTCGGGGCCACCCATGCCCTCGTTGCGCTGGCGCTGCTCGGCGAGCTTCTCCACCCGTTCGGTCATCTTCATGGCGGCGCACCCCTTGGATTGATTCTAGAATCAATCAAAGCAGGGGCGGGGCCCGGCAGGAAGAGGAGAAGTGGGGAAGGTCAGGCTCCGCGCAGCCGCTCAGCCCAGGTGAAGTAGGCACCCCGGGGGTCGTCGAGCGGGTCTCGGAAGAGGGCGCGGATGTCGGCGGTGTCCACCTGGCCGGAGTCGAAGGCGCGGTAGAGGCTGTCGCCCAGCAGGTAGCCGAGCGCATGGCTGACGCCGTGGAACAGGCGGTCGCGGCGCAGGGGCAGCAGCTTCACGGCCTCCTCGGGGGCTTCGCCTTCCGTGGCCTTGTGGGCCAGGACGAAGGCGGCGATCTGCCGCTCCAGGCCCCGGGACTCGCCAAAGCGCTTCGCCCACTCCGACACGTTCGGGCAGGTGCGGCGCGGGTTGACGAGCTTGGAGCCGAAGAAGCCCAGCGCCTCTTCCAGGCAGCGCGCATAGAAGGCCTCGGACGCGCCGCGCGGAGCATCCATGGCGTCACCCACGGCGCAGTGGCGCACGAAGTGGGCGGCCTCTTCGGCGGCGTGGTTGAGCGACAGCGACGCGAGGTAGGCGGTGCGCGCGCGGGGGATGTAGCCGCTTTCGCGCGACAGGATGTGCTTGCGCAGCTGGGACACTTCCGCCTGGGTGAAGCGGCCGCGCTGCCGGATGCGGGCGAGCACGTCGCCATCCGCCGCCGTCGTCACCTCCACGGAGTCCAGCGCCCGGCCCACCGGCACGCCCGCGAGCCGGCCGATGAGCTCCGCCATCTCCCGGAAGCGCTCCGCGGCGCTGCGGTCCATCAGCGGGGCGTCGTCGCCTTCGGCCTCCAGATAGTCCAGGAAGCTCTGCTGGCAGAGGACGGGCGAGGCGTTCATCAGGCACAGGGCGCCATCCGCCAGCTCCACGGCCTCCGCGGAGCCCAGCCGACCTTCACGCGCGAGGCGCCACCAGAGGCCTTCGGCGTTCTGGTACACGACGAGCCCCCGGCGCGGGTGGTCGTCCCCGAGGGCGCGCTCCACCTGGGCAGGCAGGTGACAGGGGGCGGCGTGGAACTGGCCCACCAGCACCATCACCAGCGGGACATCCTCCGCGCGGGCCACCCGGGCGATGCGTTCGGCGGCGAAGGCGTCGCGCAGCGCGAGCGAACGTTCTCCCTGGGCCCGCCGGTCGATGGCCGCCACGGCGAGCTTGTGGCGCTTCGCGAACCCGAGCACCGCGCGGATTCCGGCGCCGGGGCCGAAGCCCGTGGAGGGGCCATGGCCCAGCCGGGACAGGAGCGTGCGCTCCGGCATCCGTCCCGCGAGGTACGCGTCCAGTGCCGCCTGGTGACGACCTTCCACGCATTCGAGCGCCAGCACGACGCGACGCCCGGACGCGAGGGCGCGTTCGGCCAGCTCCAGGTAGGTCTGCTGGGCCAGGGGCAGCGTGTGGTAGTCGCCGACGTAGACGAGGTCGGAGGCCGCGATGCGCTGGTGCACGTGGGTGACGGGCACGACGCGCTGGTAGGTGTTCGTGCGACGCCGGTAGCGCGCCTCGTAGGCACGGAACGCGTCGGTGCGGCCTTCCACCACCCGGGCAATCTGGGCGCGTTGGCGGCGGAAGAGGGCGAGGTGAAGGGCAAGCGACGCGCGCATGGAGCGGAGGCAACGTCGCACGCGCTTCTGGGGGCGGCAAAAAATCAGCGGGATGGGCGCGGGTGGCTTGCTTGACTCGAATGGCCCTGCAACGGACCATCGTTGGCAATCTTGCTGACCGCACTTCCTCGCACGCTCATCCTCTGTGCCGTGGTGTTCGTCGC
This sequence comes from Corallococcus praedator, assembly GCF_003612125.1. Lineage (GTDB taxonomy): Bacteria > Myxococcota > Myxococcia > Myxococcales > Myxococcaceae > Corallococcus > Corallococcus praedator. The sequence goes on along the minus strand of NZ_RAWI01000255.1, from coordinate 5,644 downwards.
GGCCCCCGTCCACGCGCAGGAGCCCGCACTGCTCCATGCCTCGCCGCCGCGCGCGGAGGCCCGTCAGGCCCTCCAGTTGGATGCGACGCTGGTGGACGGAGGCAAGGTGCTGGAGGTCTTCGTCCGCTATCGCGGCCCGGGTGAGCCGTACATCCAGGTCCCCATGGAGCGGCAGTACGGAGACCTGTACCGCGCGGAGATCCCCGCCGAACACATGGTGGCGCCCGGCGTGGAGTACTACGTCGAGGCCGCGATGGTGGACGGGGCGCGCACGCCCCTGTTCATGTCCGCGCTCCGGCCAGCACGCGTCAAGGTGGGGGAGCAGCCTCCGGCTCCGGTGGCAGTGGCTCCTTCCAAGCCGGGCTCACGAGGGGACACCTCACGGTCCGCGCCGAACATCGATGCCTTCACGCCGCCCTCCGGTGGGGATGACGACGCGGACGCCGCCGCGCCGGCCGATGCGCGAGGCACGTCGTCCCGCACGGGCACGGTGCCGTCGGCTCCCACATCACGGGGGAGCACGGCCCCATCTCCAGAGGTGACGCGGGGGACTGCCGCCCCGGACGCACGCGCTTTGACCCGCCCGGATGCCGCGGATCCACGTGCCACAAACAACCGTACGCGTACGGACGCGGCCGATTCGCGTCCTTCCGGGCGCGCGGACAGCTCCTCGGGTCGAGCGGACAGCTCGGACACTCGCGCTTCGGGCCGTACGGACAGCGCGGATTCGCGGACCTCTCCGCGCACGGACGGCACGGACTCCCGTTCCTCTTCGCGCACCTCACGCCCCGCGCAAGACGACGAGATGGCCGCGCTCAACGCGGACCTTCCCCCCGACTCGCGCGGGAGCATCTCCTCCCGGTCGGGCACCTCCGCTGCCCCCCGCGAACCCGGCACCTCCGGCCGCAGCTCGATGGACGACGACCTGGCGCTCTACAGCGCGGAGGACGTGCTCGCGGTGACGACCCTCCAGGAGGAGGCCGTGCGCACCGTCCCGGCCATTGGCGCGTCGTTCAACCGCTCGCAGATGATCGCGCTGGGTGCCCGCACGGTGGCGGACGTGCTGGACGTGGTGCCGGGCGTGTCCGTCAGCCGCGACGTGCAGGGCTTCCACCGCACCGCCGTCCGGGGCCTTCGCAACGACGCGGAGGTGCTCTTCCTCCTGGATGGCCACCGCCTCAACAACTTCTTCGACGGCAAGGCGCTGATGAACCTGCCGGTGGAGAACCTGGAGCGCATCGAGGTCATCCGCGGTCCCGGCTCCGCCATCTACGGCGCTGGCGCCTTCCTGGGCGTGGTCAACCTGGTCACCAATCACGCGGACGGCGTGCGCGGCGCGGTCACCACCGGAGGCGTTCCCCGTGACGACGGGCGGCTCGCGCTCGCCACGGACGGACACCTGTCCGCCGCGCACACCACCGGCGACCTGCGCCTGTTCGCGGACGTGGACCTGTGGAGCCAGGACGGTGACTCCCTCGTCATCGACCACGATGCGCTGGACGCCGAGTCCGTGGACCAGGGCCTGCGCAACATCGAGGACCCCGCGGGCCGCACGCGCGACGGGCGCTTCTTCGTCAACGCGGGCGGAGGCATCTCCTACGGCCTGGACAGCGCCGGCCGCGTGGGCGTCTCCGCGCGCTACCTCACCGAGAAGCGCGATGCCCTGGTGGGCCTGTTCGACACCGTGGGCGAGGACTCGGAGCTGTCCTGGAACGTGCTGCTCGCCGACCTCACCTGGGACCGTCCCCTGGGCGACGGGGGGCAGATCCGCGCCCGCCTGGGCTTCGATCAACAGGCCACCGACCGCCGCTTCCAGCTCACGCCTTCCGACTTCCGCACCGGCGACGACACGGATCAACGCTTCCCGGACGGCCTCCAGGAGGAGACGCGCGTCACCGTGCGCACCGTGACGGCGTCGGTGGACGCGGACCTCGCGCTCGCGAAGGAGAACCACCTCACCCTGGGCTTCGTCGTCGAACAGCAGTCCCTGGCGAACTACGCGTACACGACGAACTACACGCTCGACGGCCGCCTGCGCCCCAGCCCCACCGCCCCTGAAGGGCTCGTGGACCTGACCGAACTCGCGGACGGCGCGGCCTCCCGCCGCCTCAACCTGGGCGTGTCCGCGCAGGACCAGTGGACGGTGCTCTCCGGCCTGACGCTCACCTTCGGCCTGCGCGTGGACGCCACCCAGCTTCCCAACGTGGACGCGGCCGGGACGCTGGACGGCCGCAAGACGGTGGTGCGCGTCAACCCGCGCGTGGGCCTGGTCATCGCCGCGTCGGACGCGCTCGTGCTCAAGGCCCTCTACGGCCGCGCCTTCCGTCCGCCCACGCCCCAGGAGCTGGTCGAGCGCATCCCCGACACCGACTACAACCAGGGTCGCTTCGAGGGAAACCCGCTGCTGCAGCCCGCCACCGTGGACACCTTCGAACTGGGCGCGGACCTCATCCAGGCCGCCGGTGACACCCGCGTGCGCGTGCGCGGCAATGCCTTCCTGCAGAACTTCTCCTCGCCCATCACCCCGGTGGACACGAGTGGCAACATCGTCCCCCTGCGCAACCGCGAGCTGGGTGTGCGCGTGTACGGCGTGGAGGCGGAGGCCCGGCTGGAGGCGTCCAAGCGCGCCGCCGCGTGGGTCAACGCCAGCCTGTCGCGCGCGCAGGACCTGGAGCTGCCCGGCCAGTCCCGCCTGCTCACCGACGTGCCCCAGGCCCGGTTCAACGCCGGCGTGTCCATGCCCCTGGGCGACTGGGTGAACCTGGACGTGGTGGTGCGCTCCGGCGCCGAGCGCCGCAACAACAGCCGCTCCACCCTGGAGCTCATCCGTCGCTACGAGATTCCCGCCTACAGCCTCATCACCGCGCAGCTGCGCTCCGAGCCCATCCTGGAGCACTTCGAGGTGACGCTCTTCGCGCAGAACCTCTTCGACCACGACCTGCGCGACGACGTGCCCCGTCCGGACCGCATCACCGGACTGCTGCCGCGCGAGGGCGTGTCCGGCTACCTCACCCTGAGGGCCTTCTACTGATGGACCGCCGCTTCCTCGCCGCCGCGCTCGCCGGGCTTAGCCTCCTGCCCGGATGTCTTGCGTACAACGACTCCTGTGCCCCGCTGGTGGACGACCCCGACGCCGTCGTCGGCTACGTGGGCGAGGAGGTCTTCCTGGACAAGACCTTCACCCGCCACGACAACAACGCGCTGGGGCAACTGGCCGCGGACGCCTTCCTCCACGCCGAGGACGGCGCGGCGAAGCCCACCGAGCTGGGCATCATCAACGGCGGCTCCCTGCGCGACGAAGGGCTGTGCGTCACCCGCACGTCCGTGCGCACCGGGCCGCTCAGCAACGGCGTGCTCCACGAGGTGATGCTCTTCGAGAACCTCGTCGTGACGGTGGACCTCACGGAGAAGCAGCTCGTCGCCCTGTTCGAGCACTCCGTGGCGACCCTGGCCCAGGAAGGGCAGGCCATCGTGTCGCCCTCGGGCGCGTTCCTCCAGGTGTCCGACGGCACCACCCTGCGCGTGGACTGCGCCCGCCCCGCGGGCCAGCGCGTGAAGGAGCTGCGCGTGCGCGGCCGCACGGTGTCCGTGCCCGCGCGTGAAGATGCGTCCATCCGCTACCGCGTGGCGATGTCCGCGTTCGTGCTGGAGGGGGGCGACGGCTACGGCAGCATCCTGGGCAACGCGGGTCAGGATCCGGACCGCAACCCGGTGCAGGCGCGAAGGCTGGGAGGCACGGACACCAACCTCACGGCGGCGTACATGAAGGACACGTACCCCAGCCCGGTCCAGGCGCTGAAGGAAGCCCCGCGCGTCGTCTTCGAGAACTGCGCCCGGCCCGCCAGACCCGCCTCGCGCTGACGCATCAGCACGGACGGGGCTTCAGGGCCGGGGCAAGGGGACGAAGGCCTTCCGCTTACGTCTTGGAGGGCTCGTCCGAGGAGGCCGGGGCGCTGGCCACCACCGCCGCGGGAGCGGCAGCGGGGGCCTGGGCCACGGCGGCCACCGGCCTCGGGGGCAGGGGGCCGAGCACGTCGTTCATCGAGGGCATCCGACGGATGTCGGCGCGGGCCACCTTCCACGCCTGCTGGACGATCCACGAGAGGGAACGGTCCTGCCGGTTCGCCTCGCGCTGGATCTCTTCCAGCATCTCCTCGGGGAAGTAGAGCGACTGCTTGCGATGATCCGTGGTGGCCATTGCCGGGGTTACTCCTCGCGAGGGTCCTGGCGTTCGTCGCCAGTGACGTCGTTGACGGCAGGGAATGACTTGATGCGCTCGCGGGCGATCTTCCAGGCCTGCTGCACCACCCATGAGAGGGAACGGTCCTGCCTGTTCGCCTCTTCCTGGATCTCCTTCAGCATCTCCTCGGGGAAGTACAGCGACTGCTTGCGCTTGTCGGTGCCTGCCATACCTGGGTCTCCGGGGCGGATTCGAGGTGACGACCTGAACACACCGGAGCGGTTATCCGACAGACTCCCTGAAGGGTCAACGGTTTCGGAGCACTCGTGCACGCACGCGGGCGCTGAACGCTCCGCTTCCGACAGTGCGTGGCCCCCCGGGAGCGCCCGGCCGCAAAAGAAGCGTGGCACGAAAAAAAGGAAACGCCCCGGCCTCCACGAAGGAAGCCGGGGCGTCTCGGAAAGAGGGACCGCCAGGAGCGAATCTCCAAGCGGCCCCGTGGGCCCAGAGGGGGAGGGGGGGGACCCCTAGGCCCAACACCATGAAGTCCAGAACGTCCGACCAACATCCACAGGGCGACGTTCTATTTCCGCCCTGCGACCACCGGTTGTGGGGATCATGCCAACCGTCTCCCACACCTTCCTGCCACCGCGAATCTGTAACCCGGCCACCCACGCCCCCATTCCTTCACCGCTTCCATGCCCCGTGCATCTCCTGGAGTCCCCCCGCTGGCCGCCCTGCTTGCCCGCTCCTATGCCGAGCACGGCCTGGCGTCGCGCTCGGTGCTGCTGGCCGTCTCCGGGGGCGCGGACTCCACCGCGCTCCTCGTGGGCACGGCCCGCGTCCGGGAATCGCTGGGCCTGCGCGTGGAGGTGGCGACGTTCGACCATGGCCTGAGGCCGGACGCCTCGGAGGAAGTGGCCTCCGTGGCGAACCTGTCCGCGCGCCTGGGGCTGGTCTGCCACGTCCGCGCGCTCGCGCTGTCACCCGGCGCGGGGGTGGAGGCCCGGGCCCGCGAGGCGCGCTACGCGACCCTGGAGGTGCTGCGCCAGGAGCGCAACCTGACGGCCATCGCCACGGGCCACACGCTGAACGATCAGGCGGAGACCCTGTTGATGCGGCTGGCGCGCGGCACCGCGCTCCGGGGCGCGCGGGGCATCCACGCCCAGGCGCCCACGCTCCTCCGCCCCCTGCTCGCGTGCTCGCGCGACGACGTGCTCGCCTTCCTGCACGCCGAGGGACTGGACTACGTGCGCGATCCGATGAACGCCGACCCCTCGCTCTTCCGCACCCGCATGCGCACCGATGTGCTGCCCGCGTTGGACCGCGCGGCGGGGTTTCGCACCCTCCCTCACCTGGCGAACTTCGCCCGGCTCGCCGCGGAGGATGAGGCCCTGCTGGGCCGGTTGGCGGACGCGTCGTGGGAGCGGCTGTCGCTGCCGGGCGAAGTTCGCCAGGTGAGGG
>NZ_RAWI01000254.1 GCF_003612125.1 Corallococcus praedator | reverse complement strand
CCCTTCCACCTGGACGGGCATGGCGCGCTGGAAGCAGCCCCGGAAGCCGGACACCAGCTCGGAGGCCGGCGTGCCCACCTGGGGACCGACCATCCCCGCATCCCCGAGTCCCGCGTCCACCGGCGCCTCGGACGGGAGGGCCTCCGGCTGCGCGATGCCCGTATGGGACGGGTCGGAGGTGGGCAGCGCCTGGGCGCTCTCCACCGCGCGCTGCTGCTCCGCCGCGGCCGCCATCATCCGCGTGCGGCCCTCGTCGATGCGGCGCAAGAGGTCCTGCGCCGCGACGGAGTCCACGCTGTCGGCGGGCACGCGCTGCAGCAGCGCTTCAATCTCCCCCGTCGCCGGATCCAGGTACGCGCCGTCCAGCTTCTGCGCGTACAGCGAACTCCAGCGCTTCGTGGCCTGCTCGTATTCGGGTGACGGCGGCGCCGGAGCGCGACGGCACCCGGACGCACCGAGCATGAGGAGGACGAGGACGGCGAGGCCAAGGCCCTTGACGGGCCGCATCGGACGGAGGACCTGGGGACGCACGGCCCCGGTTTATGCCACCTTCCGCCCGGTTGCGCCGCTTTTCCGCACCGAGGGCGTCAGGCCCTCAGACGCCCAGGAACAGCCGCTTGCCGAAGTTCAGCGCGAGGTCCGCGTCGAAGATCTTCTGCGCGGACGTCTCGATGTCGTACTCCACGCGCAGGTACTCCACCGTGCGCGCGTCCGTGTCGCAGATGACGAAGCAGGCCCGGTTGTCGTAGTCGCGCGGCTGCCCCACGCTGCCCACGGAGACGATGTACTTGTAGCCCTTGCGCAGCACGAACTTCTGGGCCACCACGTCGTTCACCTCGCCGTTGCCAATGGCGAACGCCCGGCACAGGTGGCTGTGGCCAATGAACGTCACTTCCGGCAGCTCCGCCACGTACGGCGTCAGCTCCCGCGCCTGCTCCAGCGCGAAGATGTACTCGTACGCCTTCGGATCGATGGGCGAGCCATGGCAGAAGCCCACCTCTCCAATCCGGTACGTGTACGGAAGGCTGCGCAGCCAGGCCAGGTTCTCGTCGGAGAGGACGTTGGCGCTCCAGTCGAGCGCGTGCCGGGCGGCGTCGTAGTAGTACGAGTAGTCCATCCGGCCGGCGACCGCGGCGTCGTGGTTGCCCAGCAGCGTGATCTCCGCCACCGAGCGCACCAGCTCGCAGCACGGGTTGGGCGACGCCCCGTAGCCGACGATGTCCCCCAGCGACACGAAGCGGTCCACCTTCTGGTGCTCCGCCACCCTCAGGACTTCCGTGAGGGCCTCGATGTTGGAGTGGATGTCGGAGATGACGGCGATGCGCATGGGGAGCCTATGGGGAGGTCTGCTGCTGGGAGATGATGCGCCGCAGGCTCGCCAGCGCGTTCGCGTCCAACGCTTCGAATCTCAAGCCCATGCCCGGAGGCCGCCCGACAGGCTGCTCGCCTCCGCGCAACCACACGACGGTCGCCTCGGCATGCAACGCCGCGTCCGTCTCCTGCGACAGCCGCACCTGCGCCCGCGAACCCTTCGCCAGGGGCGTGCTCGTCCTCAGGAAGAGTCCGCCCTCGCTCAGGTTGGCGATGCGCGCATACAGGGTCACGTTCTCACCCTCGCACCAGCAGCGCAGGTGGGTGCCAACCCGCGCGTACTTTCGGTTTTCGCTCAACCCGTGACCTCCCGGCAGGGGCCTCTCCACCCACGGTCGGGCTGAAAAAGGGTGGCCTTGCCGGATTTATTCATCCACTGCGTTCAGGCGAGCCTAGGAAAGGTGGGAGCGGCCCGTCAAGTTCCACACCGGGTCGCCCGCCCTTCCTGGTCGCTGGGCTTCAGCCCAGGGGGCCCAGGTCGTCGAAGTGGGTGAGCTTCTTGAACTCGGCGAAGCGGGCGTGGATCTCCGGGCGCTTCACCTCGCGCAGGCGCTCCAGGCTGAACTTCTCCACGGTGAAGGAGGCCATCACGCTGCCCATGACCATGGCCTTGCGCAGCAGCTGCCCGTCCACCTTGTCGTAGGACGCGGACGCCAGGGTGCCCATGAAGCCGCCGGCGAAGGTGTCACCCGCGCCGGTGGGGTCGAACACCTCCGACAGGGGGAACGCCGGGCAGGCGAAGATGTGGTCCTGGTCGAAGAGCAGCGCGCCGTGCTCGCCGCGCTTGATGACCACGCGCGAGGGGCCCATGGCCAGGATGGCGCGGGCGGCCTTCACGACGTTGTGCTCGCCGGACAGCTGGCGCGCCTCCGCGTCGTTGATGAAGAGCAGGTTCACGCGCTGGAGCGTCTTCAGGAGCGCGGGGCGGCTGCCCTGGATCCAGAAGTTCATCGTGTCGGCGGCCACCAGCTTGGGCGCCTTCACCTGGTCCAGCACGCGCGACTGGAGCTCCGGGTGGATGTTGCCCAGGAAGACGTAGGGGGTCTCCCGGTACGCCTGCGGCAGGTTGGGCGAGAAGGACTCGAAGACGTTCAGCTGGGTGTCCAGCGTCTGCGCCTCGTTGAGCTCCCAGCCGTACTTGCCCTTCCAGCGGAAGGTGCGGCCGGCCTCGCGGGTGAGCCCCTCCAGGTCGATGCCGCGCCCGCGCAGGAACTGGAGGTGGGCCTCCGGGAAGTCCTCGCCCACCACCGCCACCAGCTGCACCGGCCCGAAGAAGGACGCGGTGGTGGAGAAGTAGGTGGCCGAACCGCCGAGCACGTCATCCTTCTTGCCGAAGGGCGTTTCCAGCGAGTCCAGCGCGATTGAACCGACGACGAGAAGGGACATGCGGGCTTCCTGGGGAGTGACCGGGCGCGAACCGCTTGCGTCAGGGCACGGCGCTTCGTGAAGGGAAACCCCGTGCCCGTGCCGGGTACGACACCTGCCCCGCAAGGTCAAGGGGACAAGGGACACCCGGGGGCCCGGAAGGCGCCCCCGTGCCTAGAGCGCGGGGATGCCCGTGGTGACGATGAGGGACTTCAGGTCGTCGTCGGTGAAGAAGAAGCCGGCGCCGAAGAAGAAGTCGCGGCCGGCGATCAGGCGCTTGGTGGCCGTGTCGCGCTGCTGGGCGTTGATGATGTCGTCCATGCCCGCCACCACGAACAGGTGGTCGAACGCCTGGGCGCGCAGCGTGGCGCGCAGGCGCGGGTATCTCAGCTCATCCGCGGTGAAGTTGAAGGCGTCCATCTTCAGGGTGAGCGCGTCGTCGAAGAAGTGCAGGTCCGCGCCCACACCGCCCGTGGACTCGATGAGGCCAACTCGCAGGGTGGTGAAGTAGTAGCGCTTGGCGAACTGGAAGCTGAACTTGAAGGACTCCTTGGTCACCTTCTGCGTCTGGATGACCGGGTCCCCGTCCGACGGCGGGTTGGTCTGCACCACCTGCGTGCTCACCGAACCGCGCGGGTCGTCGATGATCTCCAGCAGGTAGTACTTGTCCGGCTTGGGGATGAGCCGCAGCGACAGGCCGTTCTTCGACGCGCCCTGGGACACCAGGTAGGTGCTGAACAGGCCCACCTCCGTCTGGGTGTTGGTGAGGCGGGTGGCGAAGTCGGAGATGTCGGTGACGGCCTCGTTGACGCGCTGGCCCAGCTGCTCGTCGGTGAGCAGCGCGCCCGCGGCGCCCTCGCCGTCCTTCACCTTGCGGGTGATGTCCTCCAGGTTGGCGAGCGTGTTGTCCAGCCGGCCCAGGGTCTGCTTGAGGCTGGAGACGCTCTCCTTGAACTCCCCTTCCCCGCTGCCCACGATGTTCTTGACGGTGCCCAGCACCTCGCGAACATCCTTGGTGATCATCTCCACGTTGTTGACGATGCGGCCCACGTCCGCGCCGTTGCTCTGGGTGATGGCGCGCACATCGGAGGACACGCCCTCCACGTTCGCCATGATGGTGTCCAGGCGGTCCGTGTTGCGGCGCACCGTGGCGTCCACCGAGTCCGACAGGCGGACCATGTTCTCCACGATGCGCTCCAGGGAGCCGGCGCCCTTCTCCCCGCCCAGCACCTCGCGCAGCGCGCCCGTCACCTGCTGGATGTCGGAGGTGATCTGCGACAGGGACTCGAACACGGCCTCCACGCCCTGGGTGTCGATGACGCGGCGGATCTGCCCGCCGTTCTCCAGCGCGGGGGCCTGCTCCGTGCCGGGGTTCAGGTCCAGCAGGTAGTCGCCCAGCAGCGACTCCGAGCGCTTGGTGACGGCGGCGTCCTGGCGCACGTCCACGCCCTTGCGGATCTTCAGCCAGACCTTGGCGCGAGTGCCCTCCAGGGTGATGTCGCTGATTTCACCCACCGGGATGCCGGCGATCTGCACCCGGCCGCGCACGGCGAGACCGGACGCATCCCGGAAATAGGCCCACACCTGGGTGGAATCCCGGTCGCTCAGCCCGCCCTTGGTGGCGAACAAGACGAACGTGATGAGAAATGCCCCCGCGGCGATGACCAGCAGGCCCACACGGAAGGGCGTGACGAGCTTCTTCACCTGATGTGACTCCGAGCGCTACCGGCCGCGCGCGACTCTAACGATTTGCATGCCGGGTGCCAGCTTTTCATGGGGGACGGGAATTCTTGCGGTCCCTAGTTCTTGCCGAACCAGGTCTGCAGGAACACCTGGACGGCGGGCTGCGTGGACTCGCGCAGCTGCTCCGGGGAGCCGTTCTCCACGATGACGCCCTTGGAGAGGAAGGCAATCTGATCCGCGACGTTGAAGGCGGAGGCGATGTCGTGGCTGATGACCACGCTGGTGACGCCCAGCTCCTTCTGCGCGGTGAGGATCATCTCATCCACGGAGTCGGTGGTGATGGGGTCCAGGCCGGTGGTGGGCTCGTCATAGAGGACGACCTTCGGGTCCAGCACCACGGCGCGCGCCAGACCCACGCGCTTGCGCATGCCGCCGGACAGGTCCGCGGGGAAGCGGTTCTCCACCTCCGGCTTGAGGCTCATCAGCTCCAGGCGCTTGCGCACCTTCTCCCGGATGGCGTCCTCGGGGAGGCTGGTGTGCTGGCGCAGGGGGAAGGCGACGTTCTCGAACACCGTCATGGAGTCGAAGAGCGCGGCGGCCTGGAACACCATGCCGAAGCTGCGGCGGACCTGCTGCAGGCCCTGCACGCTCATGGGGACGATGTCCTCCCCGTCGATGATGACCTTGCCACTGTCGGGCTTGAGCAGGCCGATCATGTGCTTCATCAGCACCGTCTTGCCGGAGCCGGAGCCGCCCAGGATGACGCAGGTGCTGCCCGCCGGCACGGTGAGGTTGATGCCGGTGAGGACCTTGGTGGAACCGAAGGTCTTGTGCAGGTCCACGATGTCGATCATCGGCTTCTTCGACCCGGTGGACGCGGGAGGAGCCGAGGGGGAGTCCGGCGGGCCCATCAGTGCATCATCATGCCGACGATGAAATCGAGGATGAAGATGGACAGGGCGCTGGCCACCATGGCCTCCGTGGTGGCCTGACCCACGCCCTTGGCGCCGCCGGAGGCGTTGTAGCCCTTGAAGCAGCAGATGAGGGCCACGGCCAGACCGAAGATGGCCCCCTTGATGAGGCCCTCGTAGACGTCCGAGGGCGCCATCCACTGCTGGGTGCGCGACAGGAAGGTGCCGGGGGAGATGCCCAGGCCGAACACCGCGACGATGTAGGCCCCTGTCATGCCCGTGGTGTTGAAGAGCATGGTGAGCGCGGGGACCATGAACAGGCCCGCGAGCACCCGGGGCACCAGCAGGTACTGCACCGGGTTGACGGCCATGGTCTCCAGCGCGTCCACCTGTTCGGAGACGCGCATGGTGCCCAGCTCCGTGCACATGGCGGAGCCGGCGCGCATGGTGACCATCAGCGCGGCGAACACGGCGGACAGCTCACGGGTGAGCGTCAGGGCCACGGTGGGGCCCACCAGGCTCTCCGCGTCGAACAGGGCGAAGGCGGTGGACGTCTGGAGGGCGAACACCATGCCGGTGAAGCTGCCGGTGAGCCCGACGATGAAGATGGAGCCCACCCCCACGAAGTCCAGCTGGGTGAACAGGTTGTTCAGGCGGAAGGGGCGCCGGACGCTCCAGCGGAAGATGTCCAGGCCCATGGCGACCACGCCGCCAATGGTGGCGATGACGTCGATGAGGCCCCTGCCGAAGCCCTCCACCGACTGGACGAAGGCGCCGGTCAGGCGGTTCGGTTTGCTGGGGGTCTCGGTGGTCATGCGTTCAGGCTGGCTACTCTACGTGCCCCCGCCGCGCGCACAAGCGAAGTCCCTCGCCGGGTTATCCCACCCTCACCGCCATGGCTGGTTGGCAGGGGACCTCGTGCGTGACGGACAGGTGGGATGCGATGGGGCTTCCTCCTCCCAGGGCTGGCCGTTATGTTCCGCGACCCTTTTCCTTCCACGCCCGGCGCGCCCTTTTTTCGGGGAGTTGCCGGGCCAGAGCGAAACAACAGCATGGCTACCCTGAAGGTCGGCGGCGAGGTGGATTCCCTCTGCACCCGCTGCAAGATGTCTCTCGCTCACACCATCCTCGCGATGGTCGGTCCGAAGATCGCCCGCGTCCGCTGCAACACGTGCGGCGGGGAACACGCGTTCCGCGGCAAGCCCGGCACCACGGACCGTCCCACGAAGGCCGCCACGGCGAAGGCCGCTCGCGCCGCCAGCGGCACCACGCGCACGACGCGCGCGGAGAAGGTGGTCATCTCCTTCGACGAACAGCTCGCGGGCAAGGACATCGCCAGCGCGCCCAAGTACAGCCCCAAGGACACCTACCGGGTGGATCAGGTCATCCACCACCCGACCTTCGGCGTCGGCCTGGTGACCGCGGTGCGCGGCGACAAGGTGGACCTCACCTTCCGCTCCGACACCAAGACGCTGGTGCACGGCCGCGGCGGCGGCGCGCCCGCGGACCGGCCCGCCTTCAGCCCGCCGTCCAAGATGAACTCGGGCCCGGCGGACAAGCCCATGGCTGAAGTGCCCATGGACGAGGAGCTGCCCGAGGTCGCGATCCTGCCCTCGGATGAGGAGCTGGACAACGCCGTGCCTGCCGAGGATTGACCCGAAGGCGGGAGCGGCGGTCAACTGGGAAGCGGGATTTCCCGAATGCGTCCGCCGCTCCTCATCGCCGTCCTCCTCTGGGTGTCGCTCGCCGCCGTGGCCCGGGCGGAGCCGCCCGAGGTGGAGGCGACGCCCGGGCGCGTGGTGCTCGGGCAGGACCCGGCCGTGGTGGTGCGGGTGCGGGTGCCGAAAGGCGCCGGCCCCGTGCGCGCGGCCGCCTCCTCGGGCACCTGGGAGGCGACCCGGGTGGAGGGCGGCGCGGAGCGCGTCTTCCGCTGGACCCCTCCGCCGGTGCGCTACCCGCTGTGGGCGGTGCTCGCCTTCTGGGTGGAGGATGGCCGGCCCCCGGAAGTCACCCCGGTGCACATTCCCCTCCTGGGACGCACGACGCTGGACGTGTCCACCGCGCCGGGCGCGGAGGTGGTGGTCGCCGTCGGTGAAGCGCGCTTCGGTCCGGTGAAGGCGGACGCACGGGGCCGCGCGCAGGTGCCCGTGGAGGTGCCTCCGGATGCGAAGGAGGCGCGCGTGCTCGCGACGCGGGGCACGCTCACCACGGACCGCAGCGCCCCGTTGGAGGTGCCTTCCGAACGCCCGCTGGTCGCCGCGCTCACGCCGGATCCGCTGTCGCCGGAGGACGGGGGCTGGCTCATCCTCGCGGGCACGGAGGGCGTGGTGCCGCCGTCGCAGCTGGACGTCGCCGCGGAGGGCGCCACGGTGAAGGCCGATCCTTCGAAGGAGCGCGCGCGCTTCACGGTGCATCCCCGCGAGGGGGCCCCGCGCGTGTCCGTCACGGTCCGCTGGCGCGACGCGGATCCCACCGCGAACGCAGCGCGGATCCAGGCCGGCGTGCGGCCCGCGCGGCCCAAGCCTCCGGAGACGGTGGAGCTCACGGCGCCCACCTCCCCTGCCCCGCCGCCGCAAACCCTGGCCCCGCGCGGCACGGGCGAACGACTGTCGTTGTTCCTGCTGGGGGGCGCCGCGTTCGCGAGCGGAGCCAATGGCGGACCGCTGCTGTCATTGGGGGTCTCCGTTCCCCTGCCTGTCTGGAATGGGCGGCTGGCGGCGGAGGCCGAGGCGGGGTTTCGCCACGCGATGTTCGACGCGCCGCAAGAAGACCTGGGGGTGCATTCGCGCGTGTGGGGCGTTCCCCTGCTTTTGTCCGCGCGGGTCACCCTTTTCCAGCATGACTCCTTCAAGCTGGACGGCAGAGCAGGCGCGGGTGTGCTGCCTTTCAGCCATCGACTGTCTGTGGATGCATCTCAGACTTCAGACGACTTCCCGACGGCCGTGGATGAGAGCAGAGTCGCGGCCATGGGATTCCTGTCCGTGCAGGGTGCGTATGGCTTTGGCCGCTGGAGCGTCCTCGCGGAGGCGCGAGCCGCGCTCGCCCCCGTCGAAACGGATCTACTGCGCGCCGAGCTGGGTGGCGTGTCCGTGTCCGCGGGACTGAGGTTCGTTCCGTGAGGCGCGCCACGTTCGCGCTGCTGGGGTGGGCCGTGCTGGCGTGGGCCTGTTCAGGGAGTTCTCCTTCGCTGCCCAAGCCCACCATCCTCTCGGTGGAGCCGGCGACGTTGCTCGTCAGCTCGAAGGACGAGGAGCTCACCATCCGGTTCGACGCGCAGTACGCCGTCTCCGTGGACTACGGCGAGGAGAAGGTGAACGCCCGCACGACGGCGACGGGCCACGTCTGGGTGGATGAGATGGAAGCGGTGGTGACGCAGTTCGATCCGCAGGGCGTCGCCGTCGTGACGATGCCCCGGGGCCTGGGTTCGGGCGCGCACACGGTGAAGCTGCGGCTCGATGACGGGCGGGAGGCGGTGGCCGAGGGAGCCCTCACCCTGACGCCCCCCGGCAAGGACAAGGAGACGGATCCCGAGGAGGAGTGGGACGCGGGGGTCCTCATCGCCTTCGACGCGGGCGTGTCCGAAGCGGAGGTGGACGCAGGCTCCATGGACGACGCGGGGACGCCCGGGGATGCGGGCCCCCATCCGGACGACCCCATCCTTCCAGGCGACATCACGGGCTTCACGTTCGACCCCATCGAAGGCGCGCGCACGAGCCGCCTGTCCTTCACCATCTCCGTGCGCGCCGAGGGCCCCCGGGCCGCGCACTTCAAGGGCTCCCTGGAGCTGACGTCCTCGCGAGGCAAGGTGACGCCCACGAAGATCGGCCCCTGCGACAGCGGCGTGTGCACCGCCATCATCACCGTGGACGCTTCCGAGGGCACCGTGTGGCTCTCCGCGCTGGATGGCTACGGCGTGGGCGGCATGTCCAACAGCTTCATGTTGACCAAGCACCCGTAAGGCCGTCACCCGGCCGCGCGCAGCAGCTCCAGCGCCCGCAGCATGTCCGGAGGCAGCGGGGCCTCCACCGCGCCCGCGGCGACGCCCGGCAGCGCCGGCCACTCCACGCGCGCGGCGTGCAGCGGCGTGCGCGTCAGCACCTCCTGCGTCCCCTGCCCTCCCAGCTCCCCCTCCGTGAGGGGCGCCTCGCGGCCGTACTGGTGGTCCACGAGCAACGGATGGCCCAGGGCCAGCAGGTGCACGCGAATCTGGTGCGTGCGCCCCGTCACCGGCTCGGCCTCCACCAGCGAGGCGTTGGCGAAGGTCTCCACCGGACGCACCCGCGTGCGCGACGGCTTGGCGTCCGGCTCCTCCGGCCGCGCCACGCGCATGCGGCCCTTGCGGCCCGCCACCAGCGGCGCGTCCACCCACTGGGGGGTCTCCAGCCGGCCTTCCACCAGGGCCCGGTAGCGCTTGCGCACCTTGCCCGCTTCAAAGGCCTGGGAGAGCGCGCGGTGCACCGCCGCGTCCAGGGCGAAGACGAGGACGCCGGACGTGTCGCGATCCAACCGGTGCACCACGAACACCTTGCGGCCCAGCTGCGCCTCCAGCGTGTCGCGCAGGCACGGGCCGCCTTCACGGCCGGGGATGACGAGCACCCCGGCCGGCTTGTCCACCACCATCACCCCCGCGCCGTCGAAGAGGATGCGGGCACTGCTGCTCACTCGTACTCCGACGCCGACACCACGGTGATGGGGCCCAGCCCTTCGAGCAGCGGCTTCACTTCCGACGCCTTGCCCAGCACGACGATGACGGGCGCGTCCGCGAAGGCGTACTTCTTCGCCACCCGGGCCACGTCCTTCGGCGTCACCGCGCGCAGCCGGTCGCGGAACTTCTCCACCCAGTCGTCCCCCAGGCCGTGGATGCGGACATCCGCGATGACGGACGCGACGGACTCGTTGGTCTCCGTGCGCAGCGGATACAGGCCGGCCAGGTAGCTCTGGGCGTCCTTCAGCTCGCGCGGCTTCAGGCCGCCGTCGCGCACGCCGTGGATCTCCTCCAGCGCCACGTCGATGATCTCCCGCGTGGAGGCCGTCTTCGTGAACGTGGACAGCGCGAACACGCCGCCCGCGCTCATCGTGTCGAAGTAGGAGCTGACGCCGTAGGTGAGGCCGCGGTTGACGCGGATCTCGTTCATCAGCCGCGACGTGAACCCGCCGCCCAGCGCGATGTTCATCGCCGTGGCCGGGAAGTAGTCCTCGTGGCCCAGCCAGAAGCCCGGGCCGCCCAGGCGCACCTGGGACTGCGTCTGGTCCGGCTTGTCGATGAGCAGCACCTGCCCGGCCTTCGCCAGCGGCTCCTGCTTGCGGGGCAATTCCGCGGGCGCGTCCGGTCCGCCCGTCCAGCCGGCGAACGCACGCTCGGCCTCCGCGGCCACCGTCTCCGGCGCGATGGCGCCCACCACGGTGAGCATCGACACGCGCGGGCCCATGCGCTCGGCGTGGAAGCGCACGACGTCGTCGCGGGTGAAGGTGGACACGGTGCGCTTGATGCCGCCCAGGTCGCGCCCGTAGGGGTGGTCTCCCCAGAGCAGGCGGCTGAAGGCGCGGTCGGCGATGGTGGACGGGTCGTCCAGATCGTTGGCGAACTGCGCCAGCACGCGGTCCCGGGCATCCAGCACCTCCTGCTCCGGGAACGAGGGCTCGCGCACCACCTGCCCCAGGACGTCCAGCATCGCGGAGAAGTGCTCCGCGGGCGTCGTCAGGTAGACGGACAGTACGTCCTCGTTGACGCCCGCGTAGAGGCTGGCGCCCACGAACTCCACGGCCTCGCTGATGGCGTCGGCGTCCAGCTTCTGGGTGCCCCGGCGCATCAAGCGCGCGGTGAAGTCCGCCAGGCCATCCTTGCCCGGAGGATCCCACACGCTGCCCGCGCGCATGACCAGCCGCACGGAGATGAGCGGCAGCGGGCCCCGTTCCGCGGCGATGACCTTCAGGCCGGTGGACGTGGTGCTCTCATGCAGCTCCGGCAGCTTCAGCGCGCCGGTGGCCGCGGCCTGGGGCACCAGGGCGAGCTTTGCCTTCCTGGCGGGCTTGGAGGCCTTGGCGCGGACCGCGGCGACCTTCTTGCGGGCGCTGGCGGCCTGTTTGCGCACGGCCTTGGCGGCCTTGCGGACGGTCTTCTTCACGGAGGCGATTTTTCGGGAGGCCATACGCGGGAGGGGTTTCCTCGCGGGACGCTTCAAGCGTCCGCGTCGTCGCCGGGCTCGATGGCGCCGGCTTCGGGCTGGAGGGTGACCACCGAGCGACGCTCGGGGGCGAAGTACTTCGCGGCGACGGCCTTCACCTGCTCCGGCGTCACGGATGCGTAGAAGGTCGGCAGGGACAGGCCCTCGCGCCAGTCGCCCAGCAGGGCCTCGTAGTGGCCCAGGGCGTGGCCGCGGCCGCTGTTGGTGGACAGCTCGCGCAGGTGGTCCGCGCGCAGGTTGTTCTTCGCCTTCTGCAGCTCCTTCTCGGTGACCCCCTCGCGCGCCAGCTTCTCCAGCTCCGCGTACAGCAGGGCCTCCACCTTCGCCGGATCCGAGTCCGGCTTGAGCTCCAGGTAGAACATCACGGTCCCCGGATCGATGCGCCAGCTCCAGTCGAGCATCACCGACACGGCGGCCTTCTGGTCATACACCAGGGACTTCACCAGCCGGCTGCCCTCGCCCTTGGTGAGGATGTACTGGGCCACATCCAGCACCAGCGTGTCCTCCTGGCTGGCGGAGGGGCCCCGGAAGCCGATCATCACCGACGGGGACTGCGCGGGGTGGCGCACCACGGCGCGGCGCTCGCCCTTCTGCTCCGGCTCCGCGTTGATCACCGGCAGCGGCGACGGTCCGCGCGGGATGTCGCCGTAGTAGCGGCGCACCAGCGCGAGCGTCTTCTTCGGGTCGATGTCCCCGCAGATGTAGAGCACCGCGTTGTTGGGCGCGTAGTACGTGCGGAAGTACTCCTGGCAGTCCTCGCGGGTGATGTTCTCGATGTCCGCCATCCACCCGATGACGGGCCAGCGGTACGCGTGCGCCTTGTAGATGAGCGTCCCCAGCTCCTCGTCCATCATCCCGGGGATCTCATTGTCCACCCGGACGCGGCGCTCTTCCTTGACGACCTCGCGTTCGCTGGCCAGGGTCTTGTCGGAGATGCTCAGCGAGCGCATCCGGTCCGACTCCAGGTCGAGCACCGTCTCCAGCGCGTCGGCGGAGAAGTCGTCGTAGTACACCGTCATGTCGTTGGACGTGTACGCGTTGGAGCGGCCACCGTTCGACTCGAGCGTCTTGTCGAACATCTTGGGGCCGTACTTCTTCGCCCCGTTGAACATCATGTGTTCAAACAGGTGGCTGATGCCGGTGATGCCGGGCCGCTCGTTGCGGCTGCCCACCTGGAAGAAGGTGTAGAGGCTCACCACCGGGGCCTGATGGTTCGCCAGCAGGCGGACCTTCAGACCGTTGGGCAGCGTTGCCTCGTGAACGTCGAAGAGGGCGTGGAGGATGGGGTCCACCGCGCGCGCGGGGGACCGCGGGGATGCCTTGGCCATAGGTGCCCCACCGTAACCACGGCGGGCCTAGAGATCCACGACACCTTCACGCAGGGCCCTCACCACCGCGTCCACATGGGAGTTGACGCCCATCTTCCGGTAGATATGCGACAGGTGCGTGCGCACCGTCCGGCGCTCCAGCGTCATCACCTGCCCCACCTCCGCGTTGGACAGGCCCTTGGCCACGTAGCGCAGCACGTCCAGCTCCAGGGGCGTCAGCCCCCAGGGCAGCTCCGCGGGCTTCTGGGCGGGCTTCGCCTGGACGGACTGGAAGTAGTTCCAGAAGCGGCGCGCGATGATCGGCTCCAGCACCGTGCCGCCCTCCATGACCTCCTGGATGGCGGAGCGGATCTTCTCCGGCCCCACCCGCTTCACCAGATAGCCGGACGCGCCGGCCTGGATGGCCTCGTAGACCTTCTGCTCCTCCTCGAAGGACGTGAGGATGAGGATCTCCACCTCCGGGGCGCGGCGCTTGACCTTCTGGGTCACCTGGATGCCGTGCATGCTCGGCAGCTCCAGGTCCAGCAGGACGAGCTGCGGGCGCTCCCGGACGATGTCCTCCACGGCCTGCTCGCCGTCCTGCGACGTGCCCACCAGCTCCAGTTCGGGGAAGGTGTTCAGGACCTTGATCAGGTTGCGCAAGAGCTGCGGCTGGTCCTCAACGATGAAGATGCGCGTGCGCTCCACGTTCACCGCCTGGTGGGAGGAGGCTGGAATTGTTCCTCCAGCTTCTGGTGCTGGCCCCGCGAGAAGCGGAGCTGGAAGTCCTTGCGCTCGCCCGTGGACAGCGCGACCACGCGGATGTCGCGCGTGCCGACGCGGACCGGGAAGTTCACCAGCGGCGTGGTGCGGCTCACCCGCGCACCGTCGATGTAGACTCGCGCCGGAAGGTTGGTGCGCAGCGTGAGGAACGCGCGCTGGGCCTTGGCGGGCACCGCCGGTTCGCTTGCCTCCGCCCCGTCATCCTCCTGGTCCTCCAGGTCCTGTGAGGACGAGGACGGAGGAGGCGCGGGCGGCGGCGGCGCGATGGGGCGCAGCTGCGTGGGGCTGGCACTGGCG
>NZ_RAWI01000253.1 GCF_003612125.1 Corallococcus praedator | reverse complement strand
GCATGCTCCAGCTTCCGCCTGTCCTCTGCTGTCAGCCCCAGTTCGGCGGGGCTCCTTGCCGGTCGCATGGTCCAGAAAATGCGCATGCGACCGGCATTTGTCTCGGAACTTCCGGCGACCTACTTAGGGACGCTGCGGCGTCGCTGCTTCCCCGCAAGCAAGAAGCCCGCGGAGGACTGTCTGGAGGACGGTCCGACCGTGGGCTTCGGGACACGCCGTGGCCTGGGGGCCACGGGAATGGGGGGCGTCAGAGGTCGATGACGACAACGCCTCGCGACGGCTTGTCTTCCTCGGTGTCCGTCCTCCGGTGGGGACGGTCATCGGGAACAGGCAGTGGAAGCTCCACCACCGGCCGCTCGTAATCCTCGCGGCGAAGCCGCTCGCGGCGCTTGATCTCTTCGATAATGAAAGCGTCGAGCATGGGTTCGGTCTCTCCCTCAGCCTACGTACCCCGATGTACGCCCGCCGTCCCGCCCCCTTACCACTTCCACTTCTCTTTGATGCAAATTAAGAACCCCTGTTTCTTCATGGGTGCGCCGCCGTGATTCTGCATGGCTGCTCGTCCACCTCCCGACATCCCGGCCAGAGCAACCGTGGCGCGGATGTCATGGGAAACCCAGCGGACGTTCAAAAATTGCCTGATCCTAATACGCCCGAGCCGCGCCGCAACCCAACCCGTCTCAGGTGACCCTCGAGGGCATTCGCGGCACGGTTCCAGCCGAAAAGCGCCCGCCTGCCTCCCTGCTCCTTGCACGACGAACGTCGCACCGGGAAACAGACAGGCAGGCGGATTTTGACGCAATCCGTCAAGGACGGACGGACTTCAAGGGGCTTCCGCGCGGCGCTTGAAGGCGTCCAGCATCTTGGGGAGCTGGTTGTCCACGAGCCCGTTGACGATGGCCTTGGGCACGAGCATGCCCAGGGCCATCTCCACGTTGTAGGTCGCGCGCGTCTTGCCCTCGCCGTCGGGCTCCAGGGTCCAGCTGCCCTTGTTGTCCTTCATGACCTCGCCGTTCACGAAGGTCCAGGACATGCGCTTGGGGCGCTCCTCGGTGACCTTGATGGTGTAGCGGATGGTCTTCACCACATCGACCTCGTAGTGGACCTGGACGGTGTTGCCCTGGCGCTGCGAGGTGGAGACCTTCTTCACCTCCGACAGGAACTCCGCGTAGCGGTCGTAGTCGGTGATGATGTCGAAGACCTTCTCGATCGGGGCATTGATGGTGATGGTGCGCGTGGCGCCGGCCATGACGGTGTCTCCTGGTGAGAAGGGGGCAGGCTACAGCGCGTAGCCCGGCTTCTTGTCGAACTTGTGCACGGACTGGATGAAGCGGACGGTGCCCGTCTTGCTGCGCATGACGACGGAGTGCGTCTCACAGCCACCGCCGAAGAAGCGCACGCCCTTGAGGAAGTCACCGGTGGTGACGCCCGTGGCGGCGAACATCACCTCGCCCTTGGCCAGCTCCTCGGCGGAGTAGATCTTGTGGATGTCGGTGATGCCCATCTTCTTCGCGCGCTCGATTTCGCCCTGGTTGCGCGGCACCAGCCGGCCCTGCATGTCGCCGCCGGTGGCGCGGATGGCCGCCGCGGCGATGACGCCCTCGGGCGCGCCGCCAATGCCCATCAGCACGTCCACGCCGGTGCCCTCGAAGCAGGTGGCGATGGCGCCCGCCACGTCGCCGTCCTCGATGAGCCGCACGCGGGCGCCTGCGGCGCGGACCTCCTTGATGAGGTCGGCGTGGCGCTCACGGTCGAGCGTCATCACGGTCAGGTCCTCCACGTAGACCTTCATGCGCTCCGCGATGGCGCGCAGGTTCTCCGTGGGGGACTTGGTCAGGTCGATGGCGCCCTTGGCGCGCGGCCCCACGGCGAGCTTCTCCATGTACGTGTCGGGCGCGTTGAGCAGGCCACCATGGCTGGACATGGCCACGACGGAGATGGAGCCCGGGCGGCCGTAGGCACAGAGGTTCGTGCCCTCCAGCGGATCCAACGCGATGTCGACCTCCGGGGCGCCCGGCTCACGGCGGCCCACGCGCTCGCCGATGTAGAGCATGGGCGCCTCGTCGCGCTCGCCCTCGCCGATGACGACGGTGCCGTCGATGTTCAGCGCGTCGAAGGCGCGCCGCATCGCGTCCACGGCCACCTGATCCGACTCGTTCTTGTTGCCGCGGCCCATGAGGCGGGCGGAGGCGATGGCCGCCATCTCGGTGACGCGCACGACCTCCATTGCCAGGTTGCGATCCATTGTGGTGCTCCTCGTTCGGGAAATTCGGGATGGGAAATCAGGGGCCTGGGCTCAGCCAGCGTCCAGGGCCTTCAGTCGGGAGAGGGCTTCGGGCATGCGCCGGGGCTTGCCGTCGCGCCCCACGCAGGCGTGCATCGTGCGGCCGGTGCACAAGAGCGTGGGCGATTCGCCGTCGCGCAGCAACTCGTAGGTGAACACGAGCGACGCATGACGCAGCTCGCTGAGCGTGGCGCGGATGACGAGCAGGTCGTCGTAGCGCGCGGAGGCCTTGTAGTGGGCGCTCGCCTCCACCACGGGCAGCAGCAGGCCGGTGCTCTCCAGCTCGCGGTAGCTGCCACCGTGGGCCCGGAAGAACTCACTGCGCGCGAACTCGAAGTAGCGGAAGTAGTTCGCGTAGTACACGACCCCCATCTGATCCGTGTCGCCGTAGATGACGCGCAGCCGTGCCTCGACCATTGGGCCGCCCATATCAGGGCGGGGTGACGTGTCCAAGCGGTGGGGACGCATGTTGGTTGCTTCTGACCATCCGGCCGGGGAGGCTGTCCGCCATGTCGCGTCTTCTGACCACTCTCGCCGTGCTGTCCGCCCTGTCCGCCCTGCCCGCCCAGGCGAAGGCCCCGAAGCTCACGCTGTTCATCAGCGTGGACGCGCTGGGCAGCGACCTGCTCCTGCGCAACCGCCCGCGCCTCACGGGCGGTCTGGGCCGGCTGCTCGACACGGGGGCGTACTACCCCTACGCGCGGTATGCCTACGCGGAGGCGCGTACCGCACCGGGTCATGCCACGCTGGCCACCGGCGCGAACCCCTGGCGCCACGGCATCGTGGACAACGACGTCTATGAGCGCGCCAGCGGACAGGCCGTGCAGGTCTACCTGGACCCGACGCATCAGGTGCTGGAGGGGGTCACCGTCCCCACGGCGGACAGCAGCCCGGCGAACCTGATGGCGGAGACGCTGGCGGACCGGCTGCGCGTGGCCACGCAAGGCCGGGGCAAGGTGGTGGCGCTGTCGTTCAAGGCGCGTGCGGCCATTCCGCTGGCCGGGCGGACGGGCCAGGCGTGGTGGTTCGACGAGGCCACCGGGAAGATGGTGACGAGCACCTGGTACGCGAAGGAGGTGCCCGCGTGGATGCAGGCGTTCAACGCGCGCAAGCTGGCGGACGCGGGCTTCAGCAAGACGTGGGAGCTGCTGCGCCCGCGCGCCGAATACGTGGGCGAGGACGACCGCGCCACGGAGCCGCCGGATCCCTACAGCATGGGCCGCACGTTCCCCCACGCCCTGAATGGCGGGCTCAAGGCGCCGGGGCCCGGTTCGTACCGCGTCTTTGGCGTGTCGCCCCTCTCGCATGACCTGCTGGTGCAGTCCGCGAAGGCGGCGCTGGAGGGCGAGGGCCTGGGCAAGGACGACGTGCCGGACATCCTCGCGGTGAGCTTCAGCGGCACGGACGCGGTGTTCCACGCGTTCGGTCCGTACTCGTGGGAGATGCAGGACACGCTGCTGCGGTTGGATCAAGCGATGGGCGAGCTCATCACCGCCGCCGAGCGCGCGGCGGGAGGCAAGGCCCACCTGACCATCGCGCTGTCCGCGGACCATGGCGGCGCGGAGATCGCGGAGGCCTGGGCCCAGGCGGGCGTGCCCGCGGTGCGGCTCAACCCGGTGGAAGCGGCGAAGGGACTCGCCCAGGAGCTGCAGGCGAAGTTCAAGGCCGACGTGACGGTGAAGCTGCTGGAGCTGGACGTGTACCTGGGCGGCAAGGCGCTGGAGTCGGGGCAACTGGACGGCGTGGCGGTGCGCAGGGCGGCGGCCGCGTGGCTCGCGAAGCAGCCCTTCACGGTGCTGGCGGTGGCGAAGGACGACCTGGACACGGCGCCGGACACCGGAGGCCTGGTGGCGCCGCTGCGGCGCGGCTACTACCCGCAGCGCAGCGGGGATGTGCTCTTCGTGTCGAAGCCGTTCTACGTGGTGAGCGACTACCCGCGCGGGACGAACCACGGCACGCCGTATTCCTACGACACGCAGGTGCCGGTGGTGTTCGCGGGCAAGGGCGTGAAGCCGGGCCTGTACCTCCAGGAGATCGATCCGGTGGACGTGACGCCCACGCTGTCCGCGCTGCTGGAGATGGGGATGCCCGCGTCGGCGGAAGGCAAGCCGCGCGCGGAGGCGCTCACTGGGAAGTAGGGACGCCGCCCTGACGGAAGGGCAGGTCGAGCCGGTTTCCACCGGCCCGCCCTGCCCTTTTCATTCCGTCAGATGAGGAACCGCGTCAGCCCTGTGCCGCCGAGCGGGGCTTGCGCGTGGACTTCTTCGTCGTCTGGATCTCCAGCGACAGGTCCATGGCCCGCGCCGAGTGCGTCAGCGCGCCCATCGACACGAAGTCCACGCCCAGCTTCGCGAGCCGGGGCAGCCGGTCCAACGTGACGCCGCCGGAGACTTCAATGGGGACCCGGCCGGCCGTCAGCTTCACGGCCTCGCGGATCTGCGCGTCGTCCATGTTGTCCAGCATGACGACGTCCGCGCCCGCGGCGATGGCCTCCGCGAGCTGCTTGAAGTTGGTGACCTCCACTTCAATCTTCACCAGGCGGGGGCCATTCAGCTTCGCGCGGTGGATGGCTTCGGTGATGTCACCGCCCACGGCCGCGATGTGGTTGTCCTTGATGAGGATGCCGTCAAAGAGGCCGAAGCGGTGGTTGGACGCTCCGCCCATGCGCACCGCGTGCTTCGCAAGGCCCCGCATGCCCGGCGGCGTCTTGCGCGTGTCGAGCACCCGCAGCTTCGAGCCCCGCACGGACGTCATCGCCTGCTGGGCCAACGTCGCGATGCCGGCCGCGCGCTGCACCAGGTTGAGCGCGGTGCGCTCGGCGGCGAGCAGTGAACGCAGCTTGCCGTGGACGCGCGCGGCGACCACCTTCGGTTTGATTTCGTTGCCGTCCTGCTTGAGGACCTCCACCTCCACTTCCGCGTCCACCATGTGGAAGACGCGGACGAAGGCGTCCAGGCCGGCGATGATCATCTGCTCCTTCGCGACCAGCTCCCCACTGCCCTCCGCATCAGCGGGGACCACCGCCAGCGAGGTGACGTCCCCCGCCGCGCCAAGGTCCTCGTCCAGGGACAGCGCGATGAGCCGATCGAGATAATCCTGCTGCACTTCCGCCTCCTACCGACGGGCCTTGCGGGCCGCCGGTTTGCCCCGGGTGGTCTTCTTCGCCGTGGCCTTCTTCGCCCCGGCCTTCTTGCCCGCCGCCTTCTTCGCGGAGGTCTTCCGGGCCGGCGCCTTGCGGGCACCACCCTTCTTCGCAGCGCTCTTCTTGCCCGCCGCCTTCTTCGCGGCCGGCTTGCCTCGGGATGCCTTCTTCGCAGCGCTCTTCTTGCCCGCCGCCTTCTTCGCGGGAGCCTTCTTCGCCGCGGCCTTCTTGCCCGCCGCCTTCTTCGCGGGAGCCTTCTTCGCCGGGGCCTTCTTCGCGGCCGCCGCCTTTTTCGCCGGAGCCTTCTTGGAAGACGCGGTCTTCTTGCCGGGCGCCTTCACGGCCCCTTCCGCCTCCGGAGCCTCACGGGTGTCGCCACCCTCCTTGGCCCGGTCGAACTCGCGCATCGCATCGTCCACGAGGCCCATGCTCATGTACGCAACGCCCAGGTCGTGGTGATCCGCGGCGGACAACCCTTCCTTGGTGCCTTCGCGCAGCTTGTTGAGCGCGTCCTCCACCACGGGGTCGGCGGTCTGGGGCGCTTCCCCGGCGGCCTCCGCCTCCATCTCACCCTTCAGCTCCTGACCCAGGTTCACGTCGTCCTTCGACGCCTTGGGCTCGGTGGCCACCTTCACGTGCGCGCTTTCGGACGCCGCGAGGGTGGAGGTCTCGGACTCGGTGCTGACCGGTAACGGCGACGGCGTCTCGGGCTCGGACATTTGGGGCTCCGGGGCGATGCGCTGGAGGTGATCCTGCAGCTTGACCGTGCGCTCCTGGAGCTCCGCCACCCGGGCCTGGTCCTTCGCCACCACGTCCGGCGGAGCACGGGCCACGAAGCTCGGGTTGTCCAGTTTGCGCTGCACACTGGTGAGTTCCTGCTCGGCGCGGGCGATCTCCTTCTTCAGGCGGTCGCGCTCCGCGTCCAGATCCACGAGGCCCGCCAGCGGGACGTAGATCTCCAGATTGCCGCTGACGAACGCCGCCGCCTGCGGAGGCTTGGCGCCCGGCGGGCCCACGAGCACTTCCGACAGGCCGGCCAGCGGCATCAGGTACGCGCGCCAGCGCTCCAGCAGCTCGCGCGTCGTCGCATCCGGGCTCTGCACCACCGCCTTCACCTTCGCGGACGGCGGCAGGTTGCTCTCACCGCGCAGCGTGCGCAGGCCCTCGATGGCCGCGATGACCGGCGCCATCTCCGCTTCCGCGGACGCATCCACGCGCGCCGCGTCCGGCTCCGGATACGCCGCGATGCAGATGCTCTCCGTGGGCCGGGACATCGGCAGCTTCTGCCAGATCTCCTCGGTGATGAACGGCATGAACGGGTGCATCAGCCGCAGGATGCGATCCAGGCAGTACACCAGCACCGCGCGCGTGGTGTCCTTGGCCTCGGCGTCCTCGCCGTACAGCGAGCCCTTCGCCAGCTCGATGTACCAGTCGCAGAACTCCGCCCACAGGAACTGGTACAGCGTGGAGGCCGCCTCCGCGAAGCCGTACACCTCCAGCGACGCGCGCGTCTCCTGCGTGGCCTTCTGCAACCGGGAGAGGATCCACCGGTCCGCCAAGGTCAGCGTGCGGCCCTCCAGCGGCGTCTTGTCCAGGCTGAAGTCGCCCATGTTCATCAGGGCGAAGCGGCTGGCGTTCCACAGCTTGTTGCAGAACGCCTTGTAGCCACCCAGGCGGTCCATCGACAGCTTGATGTCGCGGCCCTGCTGCGTGAGCGACGCGAGCGTGAAGCGCAGCGCATCCGCGCCGAACGCGGGCATTCCCTGCGGGAAGCGGTTGCGCAGCGAAGGCTGGAGCGCGTCCACCTTGGCGCCCAGGATGACGTCCAGGGGATCGATGACGTTCCCCTTCGTCTTGGACATCTTCTCGCCCTTCTCGTCGCGCACCATCGCGTGCAGGTACACGGTGCGGAAGGGCACATCGTTCATGAAGTGCAGGCCCATCATCATCATCCGGGCGACCCAAAAGAAGATGATGTCGTGGCCCGTCTCCATGACGGACGTCGGGTAGAAGGTGTTCAGCTCCGGCGTCTGGCGCGGCCAGCCCAGCGTGGAGAACGGCCACAGCGCGGACGAGAACCACGTGTCCAGCACGTCCGGGTCCTGCACCAGGTCCGTGCCGCCGCACTTCGGGCAGGACTCCGGCGTCGTGCGCGACACGATGACCGCCGCGCTGTCCAGCGAACGCTCCTCGCCCGCGGGGCTGCACGCCGCGCAGTACCAGGCGGGAATCTGGTGGCCCCACCACAGCTGGCGGCTCACGCACCAGTCATGGATGTTGCGCATCCAGTGGTAGTACGTGTTCGTCCAGGACTCGGGGACGAACTTCGTGCGGCCCTGCTCCACCGCCTCGATGGCCGGCTTCGCCAGCGGTTCGATCTTGATGAACCACTGCGGCGACAGGCGCGGCTCCACCACCGTGGCGCAGCGCTGGCAGGTGCCCACGCTCAGCTTGTGCGGCTCTTCCTTCTCCAGGAGGCCCAGCTCCGTCAGGTCCGCCAGCACCTGCTTGCGCGCCTCGAAGCGGTCCACGCCGGCGTACTTGCCGGTGTCCTTCGTCATCCGCGCCGCTTCGTCCAGGATGGACAGCATCGGCAGCTTGTGGCGCAGGCCCGTCTGGTAGTCGTTGAAGTCGTGCGCGGGCGTGACCTTCACCACGCCGGTGCCGAACTCCATGTTCACCAGCTCCCCATCCGCGATGATGGGGATCTCACGGTCCGTGAGCGGCAGCGCCACGCTCTTGCCCACGAGGTCCGCGTAGCGCGGGTCGTCCGGGTGCACGGCGACGGCGGTGTCACCCAGCAGCGTCTCCGGGCGCGTCGTCGCGACGGTGAGCGTGCGGTCCGTGCCCTTCACCGGGTAGCGGATGTGCCAGAGCGAGCCGTTCTTCTCCTCGTGCTCGACCTCCAGGTCGCTCAAGGCCGTGCGGCACGACGGGCACCAGTTGATGAGCTTCTGGGCCCGGTACATCAGGCCCTCTTCGTACAGGCGGACGAACACTTCGCGCACCGCGGCCGAGGACTGCTCGTCCATGGTGAAGCGCTCGCGGCTCCAGTCCAGCGACGCGCCCAGGTAGCGGTGCTGCTCACCGATGCGCGCGCCGTACTTGCCCTTCCACGTCCAGACGCGCTCGAGGAACGCCTCGCGGCCCAGGTCGTGGCGGCTCTTGCCCTCGGACTTCTTGAGCTCCTTCTCCACCACCATCTGCGTGGCGATGCCCGCGTGGTCCGTGCCCGGAAGCCACAGCGCGTTGAAGCCGCTCATCCGCTTCCAGCGCGTGAGGATGTCCTGGATGGTCGCGGTGAGCGCGTGGCCGATGTGCAGGCTGCCCGTCACGTTGGGCGGCGGCAGCACGATGCTGAACGGCGGCTTGGCGGAAGTGGGCTCGGCGCGGAAGTAGTCGCGCTCCAGCCAGTGGTTGTACCACCGCGCCTCCACTTCGGAGGGCTCGTAGGCCTTGGACAGTTCAGTCGTGTCAGTCATTGAAGACGGCCGGCCCCCGACGGGGCCGGCGGGGAATCAGGGGGGACTGCGAATCAATGCTGGGTCTCGCGGTCCTTGATGAGCCGCTCCAGCTCCTGCCGGATGATGGTCTCCGCCAGCTGCGGTACGACCTCCCAGGCAATCTTCTCGATGACCTCGCGGGAGGCCTTCGACAGGGCCTCGCGAAGCAGGGCCTCGCCTCCATCCGCGGGACGGCGCGAGGGCGCGGCGGCCGGCGTGGGCCCGCCGATGTCGAGCGAGATCTCCTCCGCGCCGCTGTGCTCGGGCAGCGAGTCCTCGATGCGGATGCTCTCCGGACGGGCCTGCACGGCGGCGGGCGCCGCGGCCGGAGCCCCCAGACCGAACGGATCCCGTGCGCGGGCGGCCGGCGGAACCGCCGCGGGCGGATGCGAGGGCGGCAGCGGCGTGCCCCCGGCGGGAGGACGCGGGAACCCGCCCGGGATGTTCGGAGCGCCAGGGCCCGGAGGACGCGCGGCCATGCCGGGAGGCGGCGGCACGCCAGGACCCGGAGGACGCGCACCCGGGGGAACGGCGCCCGGAGGCGGACGCGCCATGCCCGGAGGCGGCGGCACGCCAGGGCCCGGAGGACGCGCACCCGGAGGCGGCACGCCCGGCCCGGGAGGACGCGCGCCCGGAGGCGGCGGCACACCAGGACCCGGAGGACGCGCACCCGGGGGAACGGCGCCCGGAGGCGGACGCGCCATGCCCGGAGGCGGCGGCACGCCAGGGCCCGGAGGACGCGCACCCGGAGGCGGCACGCCAGGACCCGGAGGACGCGCGCCCGGAGGCGGAGCGCCAGGACCCGGAGGACGCGCACCCGGAGGCGCGGCGGCGGGCGGCTGCGGCGCGGCGGCCTGGGGCGGCACGGGCGCGGCCGTCTGCGGGAACACGCGCGTCGCGGCGGACGCGGGCATCGTGTTGGACTTCTGGCCCACCAGCGCCTTCACCTTGTCGAGGAGGATCTGGCTCTCGAAGGGCTTGGTGATGTGGTCGTCCGCCCGGGCGGCCTTCGCGCGGTTCTCGTCGAACGCCTCGAAGGTGCCGGCCAGCAGCAGCACGGGAATGGCCTGGGTGGAGGGGTCGCTCTTGAGCGCCTCGCACACCTCGTAGCCGCTCTTGCCGGGCATCATCACGTCGGCAAGCACCACGTCCGGGCGCAGCTCACGCGTGCGCGTGATGGCGTCCAGCCCGTTGTCCACCGCGGTCACCTGGAAGTCTTCCGTCGCGAAGATCATCCCGATCACCTTGCGGATGGTGAGCGAGTCGTCGGCGATCAGTAGATTCTTGGGCATCGGCTCCGGCCTCGGGGGGCGCATACCCCCCTGAATTCGTTTGAGATTTCGGGCGAGCAAGCCTGCCTGCCGGCCCTGTGTCAATCGGAGAAGCTTAGGGTTCGCGCTTCCGGCCGATCAAGAAAACATGCGCTGCAGGTCCAGGAACATCACGGGATCCGGCAGCCCCGGTGCCTTGAACGTGCCCATCAGCTCGGCGGGCTTGAATTTCTGCAGGACACCGAGCACCCGGGTGGCCGCCAGCCCCACGGTCCGCCCGGCCAGCTCCGTGAGGACGAACAATTCCTCCGCCAGCGCGGGCGCCCCCAACAGTGCCGGAACCGAACAGATGGGCCACAGGGCCTGCGCATGCGGGTAGACGCCCGCCACCGGCCCACTCTGCACCGGCAGGACGCTGAAGGACACGCCCTTGGGCACCACCTGGGAGACGTTGTTCAACGGAACGCCGAACAGCACGCCCTGCGACTCCAGCACCAGGGCCCGCTCCGGGGGCACGTCCGTCCAGTGCACGGGCCGGGGCTCGGGCGGCGAAGCCCGGGGGCCCACCCGGTGGGGCAGCGCCTCCACGATGAGCTCCAGGTACAGCCGGTCCTTGTGCAGCACCGCTCCCCGGCTCAAGGGCGCCAGCGAGTCCGCGAGCCCCGGGGGCAGGAGGAAGAACGGATCCCGCGCCACGTCCGCGACCTCCACCACGGAGCGCACCCGCACCGCGAGCGTGGGGCTGACGTCGAGCACCACCACCATGCCCGGCACGTCCTCGGGCGGCCCGCCGAGCAGCGCGGACAGGTCCTTCACCTCCAGCACGCCCCGCAGGCTGGTGCCGCGCGCGCCCGGCATGGCGACCTCCATCACGGAGGTGGCTTCCACGGCGTAGCGCGTCTCACCGGCCTCCACCAGAAGGCAGAGCCGACGTCCGCTTTCAAAGGGGGACACGGCCAGGGACCCTAGCAGCGTTCCAGGGCTTGGTGCTAAGCCGTGAACAGTCATGGCGCGACTGCTCCTCGTCGACGACGAAAAGATCGCCCGCAACCTCTACGGCGACTACCTCACGGCCGCGGGACACATCGTCACGGCCGTGCCCACCGTGGCGGACGCGAAGGCCGCCCTCTCCGCGGAGCGGTTCGACGCGGTGGTGACCGACCTCATCCTGCCCGGCGGCGACGGCATGGAAGTGCTTCGCCACGTGCGCGAGCGCTACCCCGGCGTGGAGGTGGTGGTCATCACCGGCCTGGACAAGGTGGCCCCTGCGGTGCGCGCCATCAAGAGCGGCGCGGCGGAGTACCTGGTCAAGCCCGTGGCGCCCGAGGCCCTGCAACACGCCCTGCGCCGCGCGCTCACCACGCGCGACCTGATGCGGGAGAACGCCTCCCTGCGCCAGCACGTCGCGCTCCTGGAGGCGGGACAACGGATCGCCACCACGCTCGACCGCGAGCGGCTGGCCACGGCCACCTCCGACGCACTGGAGTCCATGGCCGGCGCCTCCGCGGTGATGCTGCTGGAGCGCGACCCTTCCGCCGGCTTCCGCGCGCACGGCATGCGCGGACTGCCCCAGGACCTGCACGACACGCTGGTGCCGGTGATCATCGACCGGCTGTCCGCCACGCGCGAGCCCACGGTGCTCGACGGGCTCCAGGTCCCCTGGCCGCGCACCCTCACCTTCCCCGCCGTGGACGGCGACACGGTGCTGGGCCACGCGGTGCTCTTCCACGACAGCGCGCCCCCGGAGCACCACCCGGAGACGGTGAGCTTCCTCGTGCGCAACTGGGCGCTGGCCCTGCGCAACCTGGGCCGCTTCGCCGCCGTGGAGGACCTGGCGTACGTGGACGACCTCACCCGCCTGTTCAACACGCGCTACCTGCAGCTCGTGCTGGACCGCGAGGTGAACGAGGCCGTGCAGACGCAGCGGCCCTTCTCCCTGCTCTTCCTGGACCTGGACCGCTTCAAGACCATCAACGACACGCACGGGCACCTCGTGGGCTCGCGCGTGCTGGTGGAGGCCGCGCGCGTGCTCAAGGGCTGCGTGCGAGACCCGGACGTGGTGGCGCGCTTCGGCGGCGACGAGTACGTGGTGCTGCTGCGCGGCACCGACTCCGGCGGCGCCCTCAAGGTGGCCGAGCGCATCCGCCGCACCATGGAGACCCACCAGTTCCTGGGGCGTGAGGGCCTGGCGCTGAAGCTCACCACCTGCATCGGCGTGGCCAGCTTCCCCGAACACGCCCAGGACAAGGACCACCTGTTGGATCTGTCCGACCGGGCGATGTACCGGGGCAAGCGCGGCAGCCGGAACGTCGTCTACGTGGCGGCGCAGGACCTGGAAGCCACCCCGGCCGAGCGTCGCCAGGGCCCGCCGACTCCGAACACCCAGGGCTGAAGGCGCCCGGGAGCCACGCGGGACGCCTCCGGGTCCGGGGGTCCTACTTGCGCAGGCTGCCCACGGTGAGGCGCTTGGGCAGCTCCGGATCCACCTCGGCCGCGCCGCCGCCCTCGCCCACCGCCTCCACCTCCTCGTGGGACGCACCGGTGGTGATGAGGCGGTACTTCTGCGACGCCTCGCGGTCGTGCTGGGCCTGCGCGGGATCCAGGCGGGCGATGAGCTGCCAGAACAGGGCCGCGTGCTCGCGCTCCTCGTCCATGACGTGGCGCAGGATGGCCTTGGCATCCTCGTTGTCCGTCGCGTCCAGGTGCGCGGCGTAGAGGTTGATGGCGTCCAGCTCCGCCTCGATGTTGAGCCGGATGGAGCGGGCGAGTTCGGAGTCCGTCAGCTTCCGGGGCACCACCGAGTGGAACGGGTTCGTCTGCGGCATGCGGACCTCTGCGACAGGGGGACCGGCCACCCGGGCGTGCGGAACGTCGCCGTCCGGACGCCGGTTGGAGGGTGCCCGCGAGCATCCGTGCGAGCGAGGACGCGGTCAACCGATTCCCGCCGGGGGTGCGTTGCACGTGAACACCTGCCTCCGCCATGCTCCCCGGCATGGAGACCCCCTCGCCGCTCGCGCAACTGCTCCAGGCCCTGGAAGCAGGAGACCTGCCCGCGGCCAGACTCGCGGCGGTGGCCCTGCAGCGCGCCAACGCCCATACCCACCAGGTCGCCGCCGAGGTCCTCCACGAGCTGCGCCAGCCCCTGCTGGGCGCGAAGGCGTACGCCCAGTTGCTTGCCGAGGAAGGGGGCTCCAGCGGCCCCCTGAAGCTGCTGCTCGCGCAGGTGGAGCGGATGGAGCAGATCGTCTCCGACTTCATCCGCCTGGCCAGCGAGCGACCGGCCCCGCAGCAGCGGCAGTCCCTGGCCGCGCCCATCTGGGCGGCGGCGAAGGTGTTCAGCGTCAACCCGGACTCGGCGCGCATCTCCCTGGAGGTGGAAGCCCCGGAGGACCTCACCATCCTGGGCAACGCGCGGCTCATCGAGCAGCTCACGCTCAACCTGCTCAACAACGCGCGCGATGCCATGGCCGGCCGGGGCCGGGTGAAGGTGCGGCTTGCGCACGAGGGCGCATCTCCCGTCCTGTACGTGGCGGACTGGGGCCCGGGCATCCCCGAGGAGCTGCGCGAGCGCATCTTCGAGCCCTACGTCACCGCCAACAAGCGCGGCACCGGCCTGGGCCTCGCCGTCTGTCGGCGCATCGCGCACGAACACCATGCGCAGATATCGCTCGTGCCCCCGTCCACGATGCACGAGGTGCCGCCCCCGGCCACGGTGTTCCGCGTGCTCTTCCCGCC
>NZ_RAWI01000252.1 GCF_003612125.1 Corallococcus praedator | reverse complement strand
CTCCCTTACCTGCCCCCTCTGACATTGTCGAAAAAGGGCGTCATTCCGCGTGCTTGCGCGAACGCCCCTCCTCCCACGTCCTCCGCATCCCACCGCACGCCCCACGGCGCCTGCTTCGTGCCGTCTGGCCGACCCGCGAGGCCCTGCATCCCCGCGTCACACCGTGGGTGCATCACTGGCGCTCCGTGCGCATTTCCGGTGCGGCCAGGGACACAGCGTCCCGGACGGAAGAAATGCAGGCACGCGGGATTCCACGCGCGCGGAGTTCCATCCAACGTGTTCGCGCCCTGGCAGTCCGAGCCTGCTCGGACCACGACGGTGCGCACGCGATCGGATTTGAGGGTCCACCCGTCGCGCGTCGGTGCACAATGCGCCGCCATGCTTCCCGGTGTCTCTTCTCCGCTCGGCATCCTCGCGTCCCTGCTCGTCCTGGGCGCTCTGGCCCTCTTCACCCTGTTCCAGCTCAAGCGCCGGCAGCGCGCGGCGTGGGAGGCGTTCGCGAAGGCGAATGGACTCACCTGCGCGGAGAAGCGGCTGGAGGTGCAGGGCCGCTACCGGGGGCGTCCGCTGCTGCTGGCCACGGGGAAGCGGGGCGCGGGGGGCAAGAAGCGGCACACCGTCACCGTGTTGCGCCTGGACCTGGAGGGCGCGCTGCCCGCGGACCTGCTCCTGGAGCACGAGCGCCCCGAGGACAAGGTGCCGGGAGCCACCACGCCGCGCGAGGAGCATCTGGGCGACGCGGAGCTGGACGCGGCCTTCCTGGTGGAGAACCTGGCCCCGGAGGCGCGCCCGGTGCTGCTGGCCCCGGACGTGCGCAAGCGGCTGCTGGGCCTGCGCGGCCACCGCCGTGTCATCATCAAGGGCGGCTGGCTCCAGGTGGAGCAGCGCGGCGTCCCCGCGAACACCGATGCGCTGGAGGCGTTGATCCGCGCGCCCCACGAGCTGGCCCGCGCCGTCACCGAAGCCGCCCCCGCCCTGGCCTCGTCGCACGCGATGGAAGCCTCCTCTCACGACGACGCGGCGACGGATGAAGGGCTGCCCGGCTCCGAGCACGCCTGAGGCGCGGGACCCCGCGCCAGGCGCGAGGCCGGGCGAAGCCGCGACGACAGCGCCGCTCCAGCACCGACCCCGGGTCCGTCAGCTCGCGACCGCGAGCGCCTCCACGTACTGCTCGCGCACGCGCGTGGCCAGCGCCACCGCGTCCGGACCGAAGCTCTCCGGTGGCAGCGCCGGCAGGACGCGCACCGTGACGGACGCGCTCGGGCTCATCCACGGCCCGTCCCCGTCCACCAGCTCCCGCGTGCCCCGCACCAGCACCGGCACCACCGGCACGTGCTCCTCCAGCGCCAGTTGGAACGCACCCCGTTTGAATGGCAGCAGTTCCCCGGGCGAATACGTGCCCTCCGGGAAGATGAGCACCGGAATGCCCTGGCGCAGCCAGCGGCGGCACGGCCCCAGCAACTGCTCCATCGACTTCGAGCTGCCGCGCACGATGGGCACGTACCCCAGCAGCGTCATCATCCAGCCCACCAGCGGCGTGCGGAACAGCGACGCCTTCGCCACGAACTTGTACGGGGTGAAGAGCCCCATCACCGCCAGGATGTCCGCGAAGGACTGGTGGTTGACGACGTAGACGCACGGGCCCTTGGGCAGCAGCTCCCGTCCCTCCACGCGCACCTTCCATGCGGGCGAGGCATGCAGCCACAGCCCGTAGCACCACCGGCACACCAGCACGTGCAGCCATTGCCGGTGCGGATCCAGCGGATACGCCACCACGAACAACACCGCGCCCAGCGTGAAGAGCAGGGGCGCGGTGACCAGGAACAGCACGAAGAACCACAGCGAGACGGCGTAGCGCATGGAAGGCGGCGGCGGTCAGCGCGAGGACGGCGTCGTCATGTTCGCGGCGAAGCCCATCGCGTAGTTGACCTCCAGGCCGCCGTCCACCACCAGCGTCTGGCCGTTCACGTACGCGGAGCCTTCCGAACACAGCCACTCGATGGGGCGGGCAATCTCATCCACGCTGGCCACGTGCCCCACGGGCACCTGGTCCTTCACCTTCTCCTCCAGGCCCGCCCACGCATCGCCCATGTAGAAGCGGCTGGAGTCCGTGTCGATGTAGCCCGGGTTGACCGCGTTGACGCGGATGCCCGAACCGGTCAGCTCCGCGGCCAGGTACTTCACCATGATCTCCATGGCGCCCTTCATCGCGCCCAGCAGGCCATGGAACGGCAGCGGCATGCGCGAGTCCATGCCGGACACCGCGACGATGCGCCCCTTGCGCCCCTCCATCAGCGGCACCGAACGCTGCGCGCCCAAGAGGAAGCTCTTCACCGTCACGTTGAAGGTCTTGTCCATCTGGTGCAGCTTCGTCTGCATCAGCGGCGTGAAGACGGTGGAGGCCGCGTTGGCGACGAACACATCCAGGCCCTTGAACTCCTCCTGGATGACGTCGAACACGCCGTGCAGCGTCGCGGGCTCCAGCTGGTCCGCCATCACCGTGCGGCAGCGGCGGCCCAGGGCCTCCACCTCCTTCGCCAGGCTCGCCGCGGAGTCCGCGTCCCGACGGTAGGTGGAGACGATGTCATAGCCGGCACGGGCCAGCCGGAGGGAGACCGCGCGGCCCACGCCACGCGAACCCCCGGTGATGAGCGCCACGGGAGGAGTCGTCATGACCCCCGGAAATATCATGTTCCCAGGCGCCTGACGCCGCCCGGTTGCCCGCGCGCTCCCCGGCGGAGCCGGGATGGCCCCAACCTCCGGGGCAGGCAAGACGTCAGGCCCGCATCATTCTCCTGCAATGCGCTTGCAGGGCCGCCAGATTAGCGCCTTAAGGTCCCCGGTCGAACCGGAGGAGACACCGCATGGATGCGCAGGGCGTTCACATCGAAACCCATCCCCGAGAAGGCGAACCGGTGTTCAGCGCGGGCCGCCCCGACCCCTGCGCCATGGTCCTCTTCGGCGCCACGGGCGACCTGGCCGAGCGCAAGCTATTCCCCGCGCTCTTCGAGCTCGCCCGCTCCAACCTGCTGCCGGAGCACTTCGCCATCGTCGCCTTCAGCCGCTCCCCGCTGGAGGACAAGGCCTTCCGCGAGCACGTGAAGGAGGGCCTGAAGAAGTTCGCCCGCACGCAGCCCGTGGACGAAGCGGCCTGGAAGACCTTCTCCGAACGCATCGAATGCGTCTCCGGCGGCTATGACGACCCGGGCACCTTCAAGCGCCTGAGCGACAAGCTGGCGGATGTGTCCAAGCGCCACAAGACGGGCGACAACCAGCTCTATTACATGGCGACGCCCGCCTCCACGTTCCCGCAGATCATCCACAGCCTGGCCGGCGCCGGCCTGCTCAAGCGCGAGGAGCAGCCCGGAGAGAAGCCCTGGCGGCGGCTCATCATCGAGAAGCCCTTCGGCCACGACCTGGAGAGCGCGCGCGAGCTCAACCGCGAACTGGGCGCGGTGCTGGATGAGAAGCAGATCTTCCGCATCGACCACTACCTGGGCAAGGAGACGGTGCAGAACATCCTCGTCTTCCGCTTCGCCAACGCCATCTTCGAACCGCTGTGGAACCGCCAGCACATCGACCACGTGGAAATCACGGCGGCGGAGACGATTGGCGTGGAGGGCCGCGGCGGCTTCTACGACGAGACGGGCGTGCTGCGCGACATGGTGCAGAACCACCTGCTCCAGGTGCTGGCCCTGTGCGCCATGGAGCCCCCCGTGTCCTTCGCCGCGGAGGACATCCGCGATGAGAAGAACAAGGTGTTCCGCGCGCTGCGCCCCGTGGAGGGCTCGGACGTGCCGGACCACGTCGTCGTGGGCCAGTACCAGGGCTATCAGGACGAGAAGGGCGTGAAGAAGGGCTCACGCACGCCCACGTACGTCGCGCTGAAGATGAACGTGGACTCGTGGCGCTGGCAGGGCGTGCCCTTCTACCTGCGCGCGGGCAAGAACCTGAAGCGGCGCATGACGGAGGTGTCCATCCACTTCAAGTCGGTGCCCATCGGCCTGTTCAGCGGCGGCGGCGCCACCTGCCAGCGGCTGCAGCCCAACGTGCTCACCCTGCGCATCCAGCCGCATGAAGGCATCGCGCTGTCGTTCGAGTCCAAGGTGCCCGGCGAGGACGTCAACATCGGCGGCGTCACCATGGACATGGACTACGCGGAGAGCTTCCATAAGCCCGTGCCGGAGGCGTACGAGCGGCTGCTGCTGGACTGCATGCGCGGCAACGCCACCCTCTTCGCGCGCCAGGACAGCGTGGAGCAGGCCTGGGGCTACATCACGCCCATCCTGCGCGCGCTGGAGACCGACGCGGGCGGCACGCTGCACACGTACAAGAAGGGCAGCACCGGCCCTGACGCCGCGGACGCGCTGCCCGCGAAGAATGGCCGCCGGTGGTCCACGCTATGACGAAACCGCTCATCGTCCCCCCGGAGAAGCTGACCCTGGAGGCCTCCGACTGGCTGGCGCGAGAGCTCCAGAAGGCGCTCGCGACGAAGCAGCGGGTGAGCCTGGCGCTGTCGGGCGGCAACACGCCGCGCCCCGCGTACCGCGCGCTCGCGGAGCACACGCTGCCCTGGGAACGGGTGGACGTGTACTTCGTGGACGAGCGCTTCGTGCCGCCCGACCACGCGGACAGCAACTACAAGCTGGTGAAGGAATCGCTGCTCACGCCGCTGAAGCTTTCGGACGCGCAGGTGTTCCGCATGCAGGGCGAGCGCGAGGACCGCGATGACGCCGCGGCCGACTACGCGAAGACGCTGCCGGAGCGGCTGGACGTGGTGCTCATCGGCGTGGGCGAGGACGGCCACACCGCGAGCCTGTTTCCCGGCCACCCGGCGCTTTCGGAGCGCACCGCGCGGGTGCTCGCGGTGAAGCAGACCTCCAAGCCGCCACCGTGGCGGATGACGCTGACGTTCCCCGTGCTCCAGGGCGCGGGGGCGGTGCTGGGACTGGTGGCGGGCGAGGGCAAGCGGGACGCCATGCGGCGGGTGCTTCAGGGCGATATGCAGCTGCCCGCGTCGCACGTGACGAACACGCAGTGGATGCTGGACCCCGCCGCCTACGGGTAGGCGCGGCTCGGAGGGAACATGGGCACACAGACAAAGCCTGCGCAGTTCGGCGTGGTGGGCATGGGCGTCATGGGCGCGAGCCTCGCCCTCAACATCGCGGACCACGGGTTCAGCGTCGCGGTGTGGGACCGCCACCCGGAGGCCATCACGAAGGTCCAGAAGGAGAACCCGAAGCAGGCCCTGGCCGGCTGGCCGGAGCTGGAGGCGTTCGTCTCCGGCCTGGAGCGTCCGCGCCGCGTCCTGCTGATGATCACCGCCGGCGCTCCGGTGGACCAGATGATGGAGCGGCTGTTCCCGCTGCTGTCGCCCGGCGACGTCATCATGGACGCGGGCAACTCCTGGTACCTGGACACCCGGCGCCGCGAAGCGCTGTGCAAGCAGAAGGGCTTCCACTTCCTGGGCATCGGCGTGTCCGGCGGCGAGGAGGGCGCGCGCAACGGCCCGTCCATCATGCCGGGCGGCCCCAAGGACGCGTACGCGCTGGTGCAGCCGGTGCTGGAGGCCATCGCCGCGCGCAGCGAGGAAGGCCTGTGCGTCACCCACGTGGGCCCGGAGGGCGCGGGCCACTTCGTGAAGATGGTGCACAACGGCATCGAGTACGCGGACATGCAGTTGCTCGCGGAGACATACGACGTGCTCCGCCGCGGCCTGGGCCTGGACACCGCGGCCCTGGCCGACCTGTTCTCCAAGTGGAACGAGGGCATCGCCGAATCGTTCCTCCTGGAGACCACCATCAAGGTGCTGCGCAAGCGCGACCCGGAGACGGGCAAGCCCCTGGTGGACATGGTGCTCGACAAGGCCGGCCAGAAGGGCACGGGCAAGTGGACCGTGCAGGTGGCGCTCGACCTGGGCGTGCCGGTGCCCTCCATCGCGTCCGCGCTGGATGCGCGCAACCTGTCCGCGCACAAGGAGGACCGCGTCGCCGCGAGCAAGAAGCTGCACGGCCCCTCCGTGTCGCTCACCTCCGAGGAGCAGCAGCACCTGGCCCAGTGGGCGCACGACGCGCTCTACGCGGCGCGCGTGGTGACGTACGCGCAGGGCATGCGGCTCATCCAGGCGGCCTCCGACGAGTACAAGTGGGGCGTGTCGCTGGCGGAGATGGCGCGCATCTGGCGGGGCGGCTGCATCATCCGCGCGAAGCTCCTCACGCCGCTGCGCGCGGCCTTCCAGCAGCAGCCCACGCTGCCCAACCTGATGGTGTCGGAGGCGTTCGCCCCGGAGCTGGAGAAGCTGGCACCGTCGTGGCGCAAGTTCGTGGGCTCGGCGACGAAGGCGGGCATCCCGGTGCCGGTGTTCAGCAGCAGCCTGGCGTACATGGACAGCTACCGCAGCCCGGAGCTGCCGCAGAACCTCACCCAGGCCCAGCGCGACGCGTTCGGCGCGCACACCTACCAGCGGCGGGACAAGCCCGACGCCGGCTTCGTGCACTCGGACTGGCTGAAGTAGTCCTCCGCTCCCCGGCTGCGCGCCCCTACTTCTTCTGGGTGGCGCGCAGCTCCGCGCGGCGGATCTTCCCGCTCACCGTCTTGGGCAGCTCCGAGACGAACTCAATTTCGCGCGGGTACTTGTAGGGCGCCGTCGTCTTCTTCACGAAGTCCTGCAGCTCCTGCGCGAGCGCGGGTGACGCGGTGTGGCCCGGCGTCAGCAGCACGTACGCCTTGATGCGCTGGCCAATCTTGTCGTCCGGCACGCCGATGACGGCGGACTCGGCCACCGCGGGGTGCTCCAGCAGCGCGGACTCCACCTCGAAGGGGCCCACCCGGTAGCCGGACGTCTTGATGACGTCATCCGAGCGCCCCACGAACCACAGGTAGCCTTCCGCGTCGCGCACCGCGCGGTCGCCCGTGACGTACCAGTCGCCCCGGCTGCTGGCCGCGTTGGCCGCGTCGTCATTCAGGTAGCCCTGGAACAGGCCCACCGGCCGCTCCGGCTTCACGCGCACCGCGATGTCGCCCTCCTGCCCGTCCGCGACCTCCTCGCCCTGCTCGTTGATGACCCCCACGGTGAAGCCGGGGGACGGCTTGCCCATGGAGCCCATGCGCGGCGGAAGCGACGGGAACATGCCCACGATGACCACCGTCTCCGTCTGGCCGTAGCCCTCGCGGATGAACAGCCCGGTGGCCTCCTTCCACGTCTCGATGACCTCCGGGTTGAGCGGCTCGCCCGCGCTCACCGTGTGGCGCAGCGAGGACAGGTCCACCGCCTTCAGGTCCTGCAATACCAGCGCGCGCCACGCAGTGGGCGGCGCGCAGAAGGTGGTGACGCGCTCGCGCTCCAGCACCTTGAGGAAGGCCACCGGATCAAACCGCCCGCGGAAATCGTAGACGACGTTGCACGCGCCTTCGCTCCACGGACCGAAGAGCTTGCCCCAGGCGCACTTCGCCCAGCCGGTGTCGCTGAGCGTGAGGTGCCGGTCCTCCGGCCGCAGGTCCAACCAGTAGCGCCCGGTGATGAGGTGGCCCTGGCCGTAGCTGGCCTGCGTGTGCTGCACCATCTTCGGCATGCCCGTGGTGCCGGACGTGAAGTAGATGAGCAGCGGATCCTCCGCGCGCGTCGGCGGGAAGGCCGCGGCCTCGCCTTCCGCCAGCGCCTCCGACGCGTAGCGCGTCCACGGCGCCGGAGCGTCCCCGGTGGACACCCACGTCGTCACGCCCAGCACATCCATCACGCCCTCGAAGCGGTCCAGGCAGCTTGCGTCGGTGAGGACGGCCTTCGCGTGGGCGGCCTCCAGCCGGTAGCGGATGTCCTTGGCGGTGAGCATGGGCGTGCCGGGCATGAAGACGATGCCGGCGCGGATGCACCCCAACACCAGGAACCACCACTCCGGCACGCGCGGCATCAGGATGAAGGCCCGGTCGCCCCGCTTCAGGCCCAGCCCGGTGAGGAAGCGCGCCGCGTGCAGCGAGCGCTCCTTCAGCTCCTGGAAGGTGAAGCGCTGGGAGCGCCCGGACTCGTCGGACCACTGGAGCGCGGGGGCCTGGGGCCGCTCGGCCGCGTGCCGGTCGATGACGTCGGTGGCGAAGTTGAAGTGCTCGGGCCGCTCCCACCGGAAGTCACGGCGGGCGGTCGCGTAGTCGACGGGAGCGCGGGGGGAGGACTCGGGCATGGGCAAGCTCCTGGAGTGTTCCGACAACCCCAGGAGCCTGACACGTCATCCCGTGTCCGAAGGCGATTCACCCGCGCGGGGCGCCCGATGGTGGACGCTCCAGCGCGCGGGAGGGACGACAGGAACTCAGGGGGCCGCGCTGCCGAGCTGCCGTGCCTGCGCGCGCGCCTCTTCCACGCGCTCGCGCGCCTCGTCGCTCCAGCCGGGCTCGCCCAGGGCCGCCACCTTCTCGAAGTCGGTCGCGGCGCGCGCGTACTGCTTCAGCCCGTACAGCGCGAGGCCGCGGTTCCACAGGGCCTGCGCATGCGCCGGCTCCGCGCGCACCACCGGGTCCAACAGGCCCAGCGCGTCCTGGAAGCGGCTCTCGTGCAGCGCCACCACCGCCAGGTCGTTGTCGCGAGCGAGCGACGCGGGCTCACGCACCAGCACCGCCTGCGCCTGCTGCCACTGACCGTGCAGCACGTAGGCCGCGACGATGCCGCGGAACTCCTTGCGCTCCTCCATCTCCGCCAGCGGACGCAGCGGCAGGGGGGCCGGGGCCGGCGCCTCCGCGGTCTCCGCGCCGGTGACGTTGCCATTGCCGCGCATGGGCATGTAGCGGCGCCACTGGTCCGCGCGGGGATGCGAGACGCGACCTTCCAGCGCGCGCGTGGACTGGTTCTCCAGGAAGACCACCGCCGGCACTTCCGCCTCCGGCATCATGCGCGGCACGAAGACGGCGCAGAGGCTGGCGGCCATGGCCAGCGGCGCCACCACGCGCGCATTGCGGCGCACCCACGCGCCCAGCGCCACCACGTTGCCGTGAGACGGCTGCGCGGGCTGCTCCACGACGCCCGTGCCCAGCGCCCGCGCCGCCAGCAGTTCCAACTGGAGCAGGTCGCGAAGGCCGCCTTCGCAGCCGGGGCAGCGCGGCAGGTGGTGCCGGAAGCCCTCCGCATCCGCCTCGGACAGCTCACCGTCCATGAAGAGATGCAGCTTCGTGCAATGCGCGTTCATACCTGGACTCCCCGCTCCCGGGCCACGGCGACGCTCGGAAGCAGCAGTTCCCTGAGGTCACGGCGCGCCAGCGTCAGCCAGCTGCCCACGGTGCCCACGGGGACGTTGAATTTCTCGGCAATGGCCTGGTAGCGGAGGCCTTCCGCGTGCAGCCTGTACGCATCCCGCAGGTGCGGCTTGAGCTGCTCGATGGCCGCCTGGAAGGCGTCATTGCCCACCAGCTCCCAGTTCTCCTGCTCCCCATCCCCCGTCGCTGGCAGGTCCTGCACCAGCGCCAGGTGCGGCAGCCCCCGGACCTCCGTCCGCTGCCTTCGGCAGTGGTCGAGGAACCGGTTCGTCATCGTCGTGCACAACCACGCCGCGCACGCCGCTTCCGTGCGGTCCTTCAGGTGGCCGAACTCCGGCAACGCCCGCTCGAAGGCCTCCTGGACCAGGTCCTCTGGATCCAGGATGCCGCGAGCGCACAACCGGCGGGCCACGGCCAGCAGGCTGGGCCGGTGTCGCTGGCTGAACGCCTCGAAATGGCGCCGTTCCCGGTTGAAGAGGTTGGCCATGACGCAAGGACCCGAAGTGACTGGTGGGCTTCCTGACTAAAGACGCCGAGCGCTTTGTTTCTTGAGAGAAAAATGCCCGGAAGCGCGGACAGGCCCGCCGGGCAGGACGCTCACCGGGCGACTTCCGCCCCCTCCAACAGGGCCGGGACCGAAGGCGGCGGCAGCGGACGGCGCCGCGCCCGGGGCTCGCGCTGCTCGCAGTTGACGTAGGAGCCCTTCACATGTGGGGCGCTGTGGTCGGGCTCGAAAGCTCCGGGTCGGGCAAAGGACACGTCTCCGGGGGTCATGGATCGCTTCTCCTGGTACGACGGAAGTCCGGCGTAAGCATGGGATGGGTAGAAAAAGACGGACGGGGCCAGTCCATACCACGCCCTGACGCACGTGCAGGAGGGGCCCCCACCGGGTCAATCCTTCAAGAATTTCAAGGAGTTCCGAATGAGCGAGGACAAGTCCCTCTTGCGTCCGGAGTGGCGCCAGTGGCTGGCGGAGAATCTGGCCCTGGGGGTAGGGCCGGAAGAAGTGCGACAGGTCCTGGTGGGTGCGGGCGTGGACCCGGCGCTGGCCCACGAGGAGATGGAGGCGGTGCAGAAGCACCCCTACTACCAGGCATGCCTCCAGGTGGCCCGGCACTTCGGGTGGCTGGAGTCGCTGATGGATGTCTACAGCGAGCTGCGGGCCCAGGACGGGGGCCGCCAGCTGGAGGTGCGCGAGCACCTGGCGCCGGAGGAGTTCTTCGGCCGCTACTACCTGGGCCACCGGCCGGTGGTGCTGCGCGGGCTGATGAAGGACTGGCCGGCGCTCCAGAAGTGGTCGCTGTCCTACTTCCGCGAGCGCTTCGGCCCGGTGGAGGTGGAGGTGATGATGGGGCGCGACGCGAACCCGGAGCACGCGGCCCAGCACGACCGGCACCGCACGCGGATGCCCTTCACGGACTTCCTCACCATGGTGGAGTCCGGGAAGGAGACGAACGACTACTACATGGTGCCGCGCAACGATAACTGGCGGCACGCGGGACTCTCGCCGCTGCGCGAGGATCTGCGCGCGCCCGAGGGCCTCATCGACCCGTCGTTGCAGGCGGACATGATGACGCTGCTCCTGGGGCCCGCGGGCACCGTCACCCCGCTGCACCACGACAACATGAACATCCTGTTGG
Source organism: Corallococcus praedator (assembly GCF_003612125.1). Classification (GTDB taxonomy): domain Bacteria; phylum Myxococcota; class Myxococcia; order Myxococcales; family Myxococcaceae; genus Corallococcus; species Corallococcus praedator. The sequence continues at coordinate 3,088 of NZ_RAWI01000252.1, read as the reverse complement.
GCCAGGTGATGGGCCGCAAGCACGTGAAGCTGGTGCCGTCCTACGAGCGCCACCGCGTCTACCCGCACCGGGGCACCTTCAGCCACGTGGACGCGGGGAAGCCGGACCTGATGGCGCACCCGCTGTTCGCGCAGGCCACCGTGCTGGAGACGGTGCTGGAGCCCGGGGACATGGTGTTCCTGCCCGTGGGCTGGTGGCACTGGGTGAAGGCACTGGACGTGAGCGCCAGCGTCACCTTCCACCACTTCCTCGTCCCCGGCGGCAACACGCACCTGGATGCCCCCTTCTAGTCCGGTCAGTCCGCCTTCTCCACCAGCAGCACGGAGCGCGTCCACGCGGCGCGCGCGTCGCGTGCAAGCCACGCCTGACGCTCGTCGCGCAGCGCGACGGCGGCGGGCGTTCCCGCGTGGATGCGGCGGCGGACCCCGTCGAAGAAGCGGCCCGCCGCGTCCGGGATGTCCACCGTGGAGGCCAGCACCGCGCGGGCCCCGGAGTCGATGAAGGCCGCCGGCAGGCTGAAGGGCTCCGTGCTCTGCAGCGCCGTGGTGCGGCCCGCGCTGCACGCGGCCAGGAACACGGTGGGCGACCCGGTGAGCCGCTGCTCGCGCACCACGTCCGCGGTGAGCGCGTAGCGGCCGTTCACCTCCGGCGACAACACCACCAGCGACGCGCCGGAGATGCTGGGGTCGGTGATGCCGTGCGCGTGGATCTCAATCTCCGTGGCGTCCGCCATGCGGGCCAGCACGCGCGACGGCGTGGCGTCCGAACCGGACAGCACGTCCGGCGGCGCGGCCCCCGGCTCCGCGTCCGGCGTCCACGCGGGAAGCCGGGGCAGCTGCAACAGCGACGGGGCCTCCACCCCGGCCACCACCAGGCGGCGCGAGGGCGCGGACTGCGAGCCGGGCGCCGGACGCGGCCCCTGGGCGCGGCCCAGGCGGAAGCTCCACGCGATGTCCGAAGGCAGCAGGTCCGTGCGGCCGAAGACGGGGGCCCACGCGAGCACGTCCACGCGGTCGCAGCCGGAGAGCGTCTTGCGCAGGGCCTCCGGCACCAGCCGGGAGGAGTCCGCCCGCGCGAAGGGCTCCTTGCGCGCGGCGTCGTAGTGCCCCTGGACCTCGCCCTTCGGGCCCAGCGCCACCAGCACGGCGCGCTCGGCGTGGACGCTGGCGGCCAGCGCGCACCGCGTGGGCACGGGCGTGCCCAGCTGCGCGGCCATCAACGTCACCACCTTGGGGAACTCGCCCGTGCGGCCCGCGTCCACCGCGAGCGACGAATGGCTGAGCGCCCAGGACTCGCGCGCCAGCGCATCCCCTCGCGGCAGCGCATCCGCCTCCGCGATGGTCGTCTTCAAGAGCGCCTCACCCCGGGTCCGGTCCTGATCCAGGACGAAGCGGCCCTCCAGATAGTGCGCATAGGCGCGGTCGCCCCCCAGCACGTTCGGCCCCGACACGGCGTTGGAGGTGACGCGGCCCAGCCACTCGGCGTCATTGGGACCGGAGCCGGAGCGCGTCAGCTCCGCGAGCGTGGCACCGAACACCAGCTCCATGCGGTTGTCGGCGCAGGCGGCGGCGATGTCCAGCTCGCGCCGCGCGTCCGCCGGCCGCAGGTCCAGGTAGTACAGGTGCGCCAGCTGCACGTGGGGCCACGCGCAGTGTCGCGTGGGGCCGCGCGCCATCCACTCCTCCAGATAGGCGCGCGCGCTGCCCAGGTCGTTGCGGGAGCGCGCCACCTGGGAGAGCGACTCCAGCGCGTTGAACTCCAGGTCCCACTCGCGAAGCTGCCGGGCCCCCGCCCACAGCACGCGCGCGTGCTGCTCCGCCTCCGTCACGCGCTGCATGTCGTAGTAGAAGACCGCCAGCCGTCGCTCCAGCTCCAGGCAGCGCACCGTCAGCGTGCCCTCGCGGCAGTGCTGGAGCGCGGAGAAGAGCCGCTGCTCGCCCTTCCACCACGCGCCGTCCGCGACCTCTTTGTAGGCCTGGTCGCGCTCCGCCTGGTACATGAACCATGGATCGTCCAGGCGCTTGATGCGCTCCAGCACGTCCTTCAGGTTCTTCATCGTGCCGTTGCGCGTGCGGAGGATGGCCCCCATGTAGAGGTCCTCGTCACCGGGCAGGCGCGCCTTGTCCAGGAAGCCGTCGGGCACCGTGCCGCCCGGGCGCATCGCCGCCGCGTACTGCCGCGCCAGCTCCCCGCGGCGGGTGAAGTCGCGCTTCGCCACGCGCTGCACGTAGTCCGTGAGCGTGCGGCCGCCCTGCACCCGGTCCAGCTCCTGCGCCAGCGGCATCAGCGCCAGCGCGCGCTCCTTGGATTCAGCGGCGCGCACCACGTCATAGAAGACGCCGCGCACCGTGCCCGGAAGCTGACGGGCGGCGTCCAGCGGCAGCGGCGCCTTCGCGTCGTCCATCAGGGCCAGCGTCGCTTCGCGCGCCGCCTTCCACTGACGCTGGCGCTCCAGCGTGCTCTCGCGCAGGGACAGCGCCTGGGCGTGGGCCTCGCGGCTCCAGCCCTGCTCGCCCAGCTTCGCCACCTGTTCGAAGAGCTCCGACGCGCGCAGCGTCAGCCCCATCTCCCGGAACACCAGCGCGCGGTTCCACAGCGCCTGCGGCAGGTTCGGCTTCACCGCCAGCGCGCCATCCAGGAGCCGCAGCGCCCGTTCGAAGTCGCCGCGCGCGAGCGCCACCGCGCTCAAGTCACTGTCGCGCTCCGGGGAGGCCGGCATGCGCTCCAGGAAGGAGGCCGCCTGGTTCCACTCCGCTTCCAGCGCGTACGCGGCCGCGATGCCGCCCCAGTCCTCCCCGGCCTCCATGCGGGCGAGCGGGCCCAGGGGCATCGGCTCGGCGGGCACGGGACAGCCGCCGGCGGGCGCGCGCGAACGGTAGCGGTCCGCTTCCGCGTGCGTGAGGCGGGACTCGATGCGGGCCGCCGCCCTGCGCTCCACCCAGAAGCTGTCGGTGCCGGGCGGCGCGCTCGCCGCGGGCTTCAGGGCCGCGACTCCGGCCGCCATCAAGGGGATGGCCAGAGCCAGCGCCCAGAGCTTCTTCTTCGCCGGCTTCACCATGCGGTCCCCTCGGGCGCCTCCCCCTTGCTG
>NZ_RAWI01000251.1 GCF_003612125.1 Corallococcus praedator | reverse complement strand
GACCTGGGGGGGCGGGGCGGTCTCCGAGACGGGCAGCCGCACCTGGAAGGTGCTGCCCAGGCCGGGGATGCTGGTGGCGGTGAGCTCCCCGTGCATGCTGCGCACGAGGCCCAGGCAGATGGACAGGCCCAGACCGGAGCCCTCGCCCACGGGACGCGTGGTGAAGAACGGCTCGAAGGCGCGCTGGAGCACCTCCGGCGTCATGCCCAGGCCGGTGTCGGACACCTCCGCCAGCACCCACGCGCCCTCGCGGCGGGTGGTGACCGTCACCCGGTGGCGCTCGAAGTCGCCGACGGGGATGGCGTTCGCGGCGTTGATGAGCAGGTGCAGGAACACCTGACCCAGGCGCGCCTCGTGGGCCAGCGCGCGGGGCACCTGCCCGAAGGAGCGCTCCACCTGGGCGCGGCTTCGCAGGTGCGTCATCGCCATGGAGATGCCGAACTCCAGCGCCGCGTGCACGTCCACCGGCGACAGGCGCAGCTCGTCCGCGCGGGCGAAGGTTTGCAGGTCGCGCACGATGACGCGGATGCGCTCGGCCCCCTCGCGCGCCTCGCGCAGGGCCTCCAGCGCCTCGGCCAGCGCCGTCTGCGTCGCCGAACCGGAGCGGCGGGCCAGCGGCGTGAGCTGTTCCACCGCGAACTGGAGGTTGCCGGAGACGTAGGACAGCGGGTTGTTGATTTCGTGGCCCACGCCCGCGGCGAGCTGGCCCGCCATGGCCAGCTTCTCCGACTGCACCAGCCGCTCCCGGGCGGCCATCAGCTCATGCGTGCGGCGCTGGGCCAGGGCCTCCGCCTCCAGGCGGCCGGAGTGCTCGCGGGCGAGCAGCGCGTCGCGCTCCGCCTGGACGCGCTTCTTGTCCGTGACGTCGCGCGCATAGGCGGAGATGTTGCGGCCGCTGGACCAGGTGTGCACCTCGTGCCAGCGGTCCTTGCCGGTGCGCAGCTCGAAGAGGCGGTAGCCCTCCTCGGAGGCCACCTCGCGCAGCGCGCGCTCCATGGGCGTGCCGCACATCTCTGGACACGCCTCCCACAGCACGCGGCGGAAGAGGGTCTCCTGGGTGTGGCCGGTGAGCGCGGCGGCGTTGTGGTTCACGTAGGTGATGCGCCAGTCCGTATCCACCGTGAAGAAGGCGTCCGGCATGCTCTCCAGCACGTCGCGCACCCAGTCCAGCGTGTCGCGCAGCCCCTCCTCCATCCGCTGGGCGCTGGTGACGTCGCGCAGCCGCACCAGCACCCCGTCGCGCAGGGGCACGGCGGTGCTCTGCAGCCAGGACTCCCCTTCGGCGAAGTTGTCCGCGCGCGGCCGGCCGGACTCCACCACCTGGCGCAGGACGTCCATGCGGCCCGCCAGCCCCTCCACGGTGGACACCTCGCCCAGGCGCCGTCCGCGCAGGAACTCCGGACCGTGGCCCAGCGCGCGCGCGGCGGCGGGGTTCGCCCACAGCCACTCGAAGTCGATGATGGCCCCCGCGTCGGAGCGCACGGCGCGCAGCACCATGCACGCCTCGGGGTGCTCACGCTCGGCCTCCTCCAGCGCGGCCAGGAGCGCGTCCGCGAGCGGACGGGGCACGGTCGTGTCGATCGCGGACATCCGCCTCCTCAGGCGCATCCAGTGGGGATGGGGAGCCGCCCCCTGACAGGATTCCCTGCGCGGCCCCGGCCCTGCCCAACCTCCCGGGGACCCGCATGTCGCCACGAATCGCACGGCGGCTCAAGTCAGGGTCCCCCCGTACGCGTCTTTCACACCACTCAGGAATTGCGGGTAATTGGATTGCAGACAGAGGAAGCCGCGAGACAGGTCAAAGCGGTGAACCGCTGAAAGTGTCGTCAGGCGAGGTGTGGGTTGCCCCCTGGAGGCGATGGGCCCCGAGCCACCGAGGCCCCACCTTGGCCGGGGGAGTTTTTCCTTCCGCCCCCTACCCCCACGAGGTCCTCCCATGCACCGGTTCGCTCCGTGGTCCGTCGCGTTCTTCGCCCTGCTGCTCCTGCATGCCGCACCCGCCCAGGCCCAGGTGGACGTGCAGTGCACGGGCACCCTCCACCAGACCTGGACGCCCGGCCTCAAGGCGCTTCCGCGGGTGGTCGCCTACACAAACTCCTCCGACTACGACGCCTGCACCACGAGCGTCGCCGCCATCACCTCCGGCACGCTCGATGTGAGAGCCAGCTTCAACAACAGCTGTGTCGCGAACCTCGGGCCTTCGCAGGCCACCATCGCGTGGAGTGATGGTTCTTCTTCGACATTCACCTTCCAGGGCGTGGGCGCGAACGTGGTGGGCAACCTCCAGGTCTTCACCGCCGTGGGAAGGGTGACCCACGGTCGTTTCCAGGGGGACCAGGTGCTGCTCGTCAACCGGGTCATCAACACGGACCTGCTGGCGTGCCTGTGGCCCCAGGGGCTGACGAGCCTCACGGGGTCCACGACGCTCACGTTCACCCGCCTCTAACGCCCGGCTCGCGCAAGGAAGTGCTCCCCATGGGCCGGGGACGTCGGCCACACTCGCCCCGCCCATGCGCCCCACCCTCGTCACGCAGGCCTCCTTCGAACCGCTGCACCTGCCCCTCACGGAGCCCTTCGCCATCGCGACGGGCGCACAGCACGCGGCGGAGAACGTGCTCGTGCGCGTCACGCTCGCGGACGGCACCGTGGGCCTGGGCGAGGCGGCCCCCTTCACCGCCGTGAGCGGGGAGACGCAGGGCAGCACCCTGACCGCGCTGGAGTCGGTGCGGGGGTTGCTGCTTGGGCGCGACGCCCAGGCGTGGCGGCCGGCGTCGGAGGCGCTGGCGGACGCGCTCGCGCTGGCCCCTTCCGCGCGGTGTGGCGTGGAGATGGCGCTCCTGGACGCGCTGGCCCGGCACCACCGCCTGCCGCTGCATGTCTTCTTCGGCGGGGCGGGCACCGCGCTGGACATCGACATGACGGTCACGGCCGGGGACGTGGCGCACGCGGTGGCGTCCACGCGGGCCATCCTGGGGCGGGGCATCGACACGTTGAAGGTGAAGGTCGGCGCGTTGGATCCGGACGCGGACGCGGCGCGGCTCGTCGCCATCCACCAGGAGGCCCCCAGGGCGCGGCTCTTCGCGGACGCGAACGGCGGCTACGACGTGGCGGAGGCGCTGGCCTTCCTCAAGGAGCTGGAGCGGGCGGACGTGCCGCTGTCGCTGTTCGAACAGCCCGTGCCCGCCTCCGACTTCGCGGGGCTCGCGGAGGTGACGCGCCGCTCGAAGGTGCCGGTGTGCGCGGATGAGTCCGCGCGGTCCGCGAAGGACGTGCTGCGGCTCATCCGCGAGGGCGCCTGCCACGCCATCAACATCAAGACGATGAAGTGCGGGATGGTGGAGGCGATGACGATGTGGAGCCTCGCGCGCGCCGCGGGGCTGGAGCTGATGGTGGGTGGCATGGTGGAGAGCGTGCTCGCGATGAGCGCGTCCGCGCATCTGGCCGCGGGCCTGGGCGGCTTCACCTACGCGGACCTGGACACGCCGCTGTTCATCGCGAGCCACCCGTTCCAGGGCGGTGCGCACTACGCGGGCTCACGGCTGACGCTGGATGCGGACGCGCCGGGCCACGGCGTCACGCTGCGCTGAAGCGTCAGCCCTTCACCAACGACGCGGCCACGTCGAGCGCCCGCGCCTTCTGCGGATCCACGCCCACCGCGTACGGCAGCCCGTCTGGAACTTCCACATCCACCGGCACGCCCACCCCCTCCAGGCGCTCGCCGTCCACCGTCCCGTCCATCACCGCGAGGTAGAGCAGGTCGCCGTTGGACAGCTTCTGCGGTCCGCCCGCCATCACCGCGCCCGCGGTGTGCTGCCCCACGAGCGTCGCCAGCCGGTGGCGCTTCAGCACGAAGGCCACCAGCTCCTTGCCGCTGCGCGAGTTGCCGTTGACGAGCAGCACCACCGGCTTGTGCCAGGCCATCGACAGGGTCTGCGTCTTGCCGTCGCGGCCGGTGCTCACCATCGTGGGCACCTGGGGGTTGAAGAGGTTGACGAAGGCCGGGCTGCATCCGCCCCAGCCGTCGCGGAAGTCGACGACCAGCGCCTCCGCGTCCGCGAAGGCGTCCTGCAGCGTCTCCTCCAACAACTGCTGGTGGTCCTCGCCCGCGCAGGAGAAGAGGTGCTGGTACGCGACCCGGCGGCCCTGGTGTTCGACGACGCGCGAGCTGGCCTTCTGGTACGCGAGCCACTCCTTGCGCGGGTCCATGCTCCTGGGCGTGACGGTGAGCGACAGGGGCTCCGCGCCCTTCGTGCGCTCCACGGTGAGCCGCGTGGCCCTGCCGGCCCGGTTGGCGAAGGCGCGCCAGGGATGGAAGGGCTGGCCTTCCACGGTGAGCAGCCGGTCACCGCGCAAGAGGCCCGCCTTCGCGGCGGGGCCTTCCACGAAGACATGGCGGACGAAGAAGCCGTCGGGGGTCTCCATCACGTCCGCGCCGATGCCGGTGGCCTCCACCTTCTTCGGCTTCAGGAAGCCCTGGAAGATGGAGGACACGGCCGCGTGGCCCGGGGACTGCTTCGGGTAGTAGGTCGTGTGGGAGACCTTCAGCTCCGCGAGCGCCGCGTTCGTGCGCCGGGCGAAGTCCTCCGCGTCCTTCACGTCGGCGGCGTAGCCCTGGTGCGCGTCCGCCCAGGCGGCGCCCTTCTGCGCGTCGTGGAAGCGCGTGCGCACCAGGGCCACCACTTCATCACCCAGCTTCGTGTAGGGCCCTGGCGCCGCGTGGACGCTGGCCGACATCAGCAGCCCCGCAACCGCCAGCCACCGCGCCGTCTGGACCGCCATGTGCCGCCTCCCGTGAGGACTTCACGATTCTTCACAGGCGCGGCCCCCAGAGGGAAGCAAAGGGCTTCCGGCGCTGTGCGGGGTGGCGAACGCGGCGGGGGCGGTTAGGGATGAGGGGCCCATGTTGGATGCACCCCCTTCATCGCAGCGGCTCGCCCTCGTCTCGGAGGACCCCCTGGCCCGGGGTGCGCTCGCACGGGCCTTGAGCGACCAGGGGGAGGGTTGGACGGTGGTGGCCTCCGGCACGCAGGTGGAGCTGGAGACGGCGCGGGGCGGACCGCCCGACGTGGTGCTCTGGGACACGGGCCTGCGGCTGACGGAGGGCGCGGCGCCGGACCTGGGCGCGCCGGTGCTGGCGCTGGTGGCGGATGAAGCGGCGGGAGAGCTGGCGCTGGGCGCGGGGGCACGCGGGCTGCTGTTCCGCGACGTGGCGCCCGAAATGCTCGTGGCCGCGCTGCATGCCGTGGCGCGCGGGCTCACGGTGTTCGAACCCGGGCTGTCGCAGGTCCGCGCCGCGCCACGAAACACGGCCCCGACAGGTGCACCGGCGCACGACACGCTGACGCCGCGCGAGCGCGAGGTTCTGGGATTGTTGGCGGAGGGCCTGTCGAACAAGGCCATCGCGGACCGGCTCGCCATCAGCGAGCACACGGCCAAGTTCCACGTCAACGCGGTGCTGGCCAAGCTGGGCGTGCAGCGGCGCACGGAGGCCGTGGTGCGCGCCGCGCGGCTGGGGCTCGTGACGCTCTGACGTAAAGCCAGCGCGTCAGGGTTCGACGAGCCTGCCCAGGTGCTCCCACTCATGGGCCACGCTTTCCTTCATCCATTCCCGGAAGAGGGACGGCAGCGGCCATCGGGTGATCAGGATCTGGTTGGAGGCGGTACGGATCGCCTCTCCCTGCCTCAGCTCCGAAGCCGCCAGGGCGCGCTGCGCCTCGTCTCCCATCAGCTCGGCCCCCTGCTCCATGAGCCGGAACCCCAGCTGGTGCTCCAGCAGCGTGGGCCCGGAGGCGACGCGTCCGCCCAGCGTCCACACCGACCGGCCCAGCCGCATCCGCTCCTCGGCGGAGAGCCGGTCCTTCGTCACGTCCACCCGCTTGAGGAGCCAGAACGGCGCGGCCGTGTGGATCGACATCACGGCGGCCATGAAGGGGCCGGCGCCGGGATGGGTGACCCCCGAGGCCCTCAACCGTCGCTCCGCGTCCGCGTAGAGCTGGGACATCGGCGTGCCGGTGTACAGCGGCAGGGAAGCAAGGCGCTCCAGCGCCGCCATCTCCTCCTGCGTGAGGGGCGCCTCCAGGGAGGTGTCCACCAACAGCAGCATCAACGGCAGCTCGGACTCGCGCGTTTCGACGGCGGCGAGCGGTGCCAGTCGCTTTCGCAGCACCTGTCGCGCCCGGGCGCGGACCTCCGGCGGCCGGTCTTCACGGGGCTGGAAGTACTCCAGGGCGGAGAACATCAGCCCCCGGTCCTGCAACTCAGAGAGGTGGTCGGCGAGCCATCGCTCCTGGTCCTCGGTGCCGCCGTCCGCCAGCATGGCGATGAAGCGCTCCTCCGCGGACCGCGTGTTCTCCCAGACCGTGGGGGAGAGCGGCACCGTCCGCGGGGTGAGGTTCGTCGCCAGTCCCTCCTTTTCGAGGTCGGGGGCCCCCGCGTCCACCCACGCCCGCCGCATCGACTCGCTCCACCCGGGCACCGGCGTCCGGCGACGCTCTTCGAGGAGCTCCTGGAGGATGTGCGTCTCCGGTTGCCGGGGGGCCACGGCGTCCAGGCGCGCCACGGTCCGGGTCGCGGCCTCCAGGTCTCCCTGCTCCAGGAACAGGCAGGCCTGGACCACCAGCGCCGCCGGGTTGCCGGGGGCATCCTCCAACACATCGGAGATCCGCTTCTGCGCACCTGGCAGGTCGTCCACCCAGACCCGCTCCACGGCTTCGAAGATTCGCGCCTCGGTGCGCGCCTCCGAGTCGAACGGCGACCACGGCAGGGACGCGCAGGACAGCTGCACCACGAGGGTCGACAGGGACAGGGCACGCCAGAGGGCCTTCATCGCCCCAGCCTACTGGAGGACCGGGCAGCCTCCATCCACTCCCCCACCCCCTCGCCCACGGGCTAGAGTCCGCCTCCTCCATGGCCAACCAGGATTGGGTTTCGCGCCTGCTCACCGGACGCGCATCGGCGGACAAGGGCCTCAGTGTCCACCTGTCCGAGCGCGACGGCGGCAGCCTCCACGACAAGATGCGGCAGGCGTACTGGTGGATCACCAACAACGCCGTCATCTGCCCCTACTACGACATCGAGTTCGGCGGCACCGCCGCGCTGAAGAACGCCGCCGGGGATGAGCTGCACCTGCCGGAGGACATGAGCTACAGCTCCTTCGTCCTCATCCCGCTGCTCACGCTCTTCACCTGCCGCCGCGCCCTGCTCGTGGGTGGCCCTGGCCGGGGCAAGACGACCAGCGCCATCCTCATGGCGCTCCTGTCCGGCATGGGCCGCGAGGACGTGCACCGGGGCATCCAGCGTGGACATCCGCAGCTGTCCATCGCGGACCTGCTGGGCGCGCCCCTGCCGTCGGACATGCTCAAGGCGGAGGACCTGTCCGCCGTCAAGGTGAGCTGGCGCAAGTGGATCAGCCAGCGCGTGAAGATCATCGACGAGTACAACCGCATCCCCACGAAGACCCAGTCCGCCCTGCTGTCGCTCCTGGGCGAAGGCTACGCGGAGATGATGGACCAGTACGTCTACACCGGCCGCTCGTCCTGGTTCCTCACCGCCAACGACGACCAGGGCGGCGGCACCTTCCAGGTCATCGAAGCGCTCAAGGACCGCATCGACGTCGTGGTGCGCGCGGTGCCCTTCAACTCGGGCTTCGTGGACACACTGCTCCAGCGCATCGAGTCCGACAAGTCCCCGGAGGAGCTGCTCCCGAAGGACATCGTCTTCACGCCGGGCGAGCTGGAGAAGGCCTACAACTCCATCCTCGCGGTGGAGGTGCCCAGGGACGCGCTGGAGCGCGTGGCCTTCTTCCTGGGGCAGCTCGACTTCTGCCGCATGGCGTCCCCGCGCTTCGAGTTCAAGCACAAGGACACGCTGAAGCTCGCCGGCCAGACGGTGTCCGCGGTGTGCAACGAGCAGTGCCCCCTGGACAAGAAGGTGCACCTCTGCACGCAGACGGAGAACGGCACCAGCGTGCGCGCGTACCAGACCATCCTGCACTTCGCGAAGGCGCTCGCGTTCTTCCGGGGCCACCGCGCGGTGGAGCTGGAGGACTTCCGGCAGATCATCCCCTGGGTGCTGCACGAGAAGCTCACCCCCAACGCGCGCAGCCCCTTCTTCGAGGGCAAGGGCAACAAGCTGCTGCTCCAGGACCGCGTGGCGTGGATCCGCAACATGTTCGACATGGCCATGGCCCGCTACGGCACGCACGCGCCGCTGCGCCAGAAGGTCGTCCAGCTGCGCACCGAACTGGACCTGGGCCTGTCCGGCGTGGACCTGCGCACCACCGAGAAGCGCCTGTCCGCCGTCACCGTGCTGATGAACGAGCTGATGTCCCGCCACGAGCTGTCCGGCCCGGTGTACGAGGACATCATCCACTTGAAGTCCCTCTACAGCCGCTACCGCAACTACGCGACGTGGCTGAAGGAAAACCCGGGCGGTCAGCCATGAGCGAGTTCGTCGACTCCGTGGAGAAGGAAGCGCGCTCGCGCTTCGTGCGCTGGGACCGCGCGCTGTGGACGGGCTTCCTCCAGGGCCCGGTGGCGCGCATGGGCCAGGCGCTGGCGGCCTCCGGTCAGGACGCGGCGCAGGGCGAGGAGCTCCTCCGCAACTACCTGCGCCTGGGCGCCGAGGGCATCGGCCTGGGCTACCTGTACCCGACGTCCGCCGGGCGGCAGAACTTCTTCACGCTCGCGTGGTCGGAGCTGGTGCCGCGCCTGTTGCCCCGGCTGCCCGTGGAGCGTCAGGCCGCGGCGCTCGCGCGGATGTGGAACCTGAGCGAGAACCTGGAGTCCGCGCCGCCGTGGGTGCAGCGCCTGTTCTGCCGCGTGGGCGCGAACCTGCCTTCGCTGGACGACATCGAGGGCCACCTGCACGCCATCGCCAACGAGGCGATGGAGCCTCCTCCCGAAGCGCTGGGCGACACGTCCACCGCGCTGTGGGTGGACCTGTCGCAGGAGGACAGCCGCTTCATGCCGGGCGAGGTGCACTTCCTCGCGCCCACCGTGGTGTGCGTGCACGACCGGCACCGCGCCACCGCCGCGGGCGGACGCGACGCGGCCACCCAGGGTGTATGGCTTTCGAAGAAGCCCATGCTCCTGGGCCCCATGGGCTGCAATGAGCGGCTGGAGCCCACGCGCATGACCGTCAAGGCCATCACGTCGCTGTCACAGCGCGACCCGCGCGCGGGCGACTGGTACAGCACCCTGAGCAACGAATGGCGCGCGGTGGCCACGATGCACACGTCCCAGTGGCTGGCGGTCATCCTGCCGGTATGACCCGGCGCGTGGCCTTCACCCCGGAGGAGGTGGAGCGGTGCTGGCGCGACGCGCTGGCGCTGTGGGACGTGCGCGTGCAACTGAGCCCGCCCGAGCCGCACCGCCCCTTCCGCCCCGACCCGGACGCGAAGGACGAACCGCTCGCGTACATCGACATGGTGCGCCGGCAGGTGTTCGTCCACTTCGAGCTGCTGGACCGGATGGGCGCGCGCGACAGCCTCACCGCCGTGCTGGCGCATGAAATCGGGCACCACGTCCGCTTCCCGCACACGCTGGGGTGGGACGCGGAGCTGCGCGTGCTGGAGCAGCGGCTGTTGCCCGGACTGGGCCAGTCGCTCACCAACCTGTTCTTCGACCTCCAGGTGAACGAGTTCGTGGGGCGCACCCACGCGGAGGCGCTGTGCGAGGTGTACCGGGGCTTCCTCCGCGCGCCAGAGCCGGGACAGGACAAGGCCGGCGGGACGACCCCGCTGTTCTGTTTCTACCTGGCCCTCTACGAGGAGCTGTGGCGCAAGGAGCCCGGCGACCTCGTGCCCAGGGGGCGCCTGGAGAAGCTGGAGCAGGACTACCCGGGCTTCCGCAGCCAGGCGCGCCTGTTCGTGCAGACGTTCTACGCGCTGCCGGACCCGCGGCTGCAATTCCTCTACTTCTGCGCCGCGTTCATCCGCTACATCGACGAGCCCGGCAAGACGCGCTTCCGCATCCCGCTCGCCGGGGACGTCCCCGAGCCGGACGAGGGTGACCTGGACGCGGCGGTGCAGGCCGGCGGCCGGTGGGAGGACGCGCTGGCGGAGGCCCGGGAGCAGGGCTGGCTGGACGCGACGCACGACACGAAGGACGCGGATCCGCTCACCACCATCAGCCGCGTGACGAACCACCTGCCCGGCAAGGGCGGCGGGAAGCTGCGGCGGGCCCTGGTCGCGCGGCACTACCGGCGGCTGGTGGACCGGCACATCCTGAAGCTGCCGTCCTCGCCGGCGAAGCCGGAGCCGTACCTGCGCACGACGCCGGAGGCGTGGGAGTACGGCGATGATCCGTCCACCATCGACTGGACGCTCACGGTGGTGACGCAGGGGCACCTGGCCGCCATCTCTCCCCTGCGCCGCGAGCTGGAGGCGGACCTGCCCCCTCCGTCGGACCTGGGCGTGCCGGCGGTGGAGCTGTACCTGGACACCAGCGGCTCCATGCCCAACCCCGAGCACCAGCTCAATTCAATGACGCTGGCGGCGCAGGTGCTGGCGGCGTCCGCGCTGCGCAAGGGCGCCAAGGTGCGCGGCATCGTGTACTCGGACAGCCAGCCCTTCGTCTCCCCGTGGATGTACGACGAGGAGACGGCGCGCGACTTCCTCTTGCACTACATCGGCGGGGGGACGTGGTTCCCGGTGGAGGAGATGGTGAAGTTCTCCGAGGAGCGGCCGGATGTGCTGCGGGTCATCATCTCCGACAGCGACTTCCTGGCGAACATGCAGGTGGAGGGCGCGAAGGAGCGCCTGGCCCGAGCGGTGAAGAAGTCGCGCCGGGTGGTGGCCTTCCTCGCGGTGCCGGAGGAGCAGCGCGCCCGGCAGGTGCTGGCGCCGGTGCTCGCGGACAAGCGCTTCCGGCTGGCGACGGTGCAATGGATGTCTGACTTCGGTCCCGCCGCCGCGGCGCTGGCCGATGCCTTGTTGGAGAAATGATGGCGTTCTCGCTCGCGCACCTTCGTGACCAACTGGCGGCCTCGCCCATCGTGTCGCCGTATCCGCACGACCTGGCGGTGGCCATCATCTGCGACACCTTCCGTCAGGGCAGTCAGAAGCCGCCCTCCCAGTCCGAGTGGGACAAGCTGGAGAAGTGGGTGAAGAACCCGCTGTTCCGCGAACAGGTGGGGATGCTCGCGCACGTGCTGGTGGTGTCGGACCTGCGCAAGAAGACGGTGCTCTACCTCACCGCGGACCGCACGCCGCTGGCGCGCCTCCAGCAGTTCTTCGAGGAGGTGAACCCGCTGACGGCGGAGATGATTCGCTCCAATGCCTTTCGTCAGGAGGAGTTCCTGCGCAAGTGGTGCTCCGCGCTGGGCGCGGACATCGAGGGTGAGACGGAGCGGGAGTCGAAGGAACGCCTGAAGACGCTGGACTACCGGCAGGCCGTCACGGACTTGCGCAAGGTGGAGGAGGCGCGCAAGCAGGAGGCGGAGCGGCGCGCGAAGATGTTGCAGGAGGCCCAGCAGAAGGACGCCGAGGCCCGGGGCTGGCGCGAGTGACGTTGGCAGTGGCACCCCGCGCGCGGATCCGCCGCGATGCCCACACCCAGCGGCCCCACCTGCCGTGGGCGCTGGACGTGGCGGCGGGGCTTGCGCGCGGCGCCTCCACGGCGGACGAGGCCGTGGCCCGCGCGGAGCTGGAATCCCGCCTGGGGTGGCTTCGGAGCGCGCTCCAGGGTTCGCCCTACTACGTGCGCGTGCTGATGGAGGCGGGGCTGCACCCGGGCGACCTCCAGCGGCTGGAGGACCTGCGGCACTTCCCGGCGTTGGATCGCGCGACGCTCGCGCGCCACTGGGAGGACGTGCCCACGCTGCCCGCCGCGTCCGACGAGTGCGTGGTGGTGAAGAGCTCCGGCACCACGGGCGACCCGGTGAACGTGCTGAGAGACAGACGCGACTGCCTGTTGATGTGGGCCGTGCTGCGCTTCTTCACGGAGCACACGGGCACGGTGCCGCCGCCGCGTCCGCGCGTGGTGTTGCTGGACGCGCTGCCGGGAGGGTTGGAGTACTCGGTGCGGCTGCCGCTCTTCCACGACGGCGCCCTGCACCGCGTCTCCGTGCTGCGCGACGACGCGGTGGCCCGGTTGCAGCGGGTGCGCGCGGCCGTCGTCTTCTCCGATCCGGAAGGGCTGCGCTGGCTGCTGGCCCACCCGGAGGTGCCCGCCCCCCGGCTGGTGCTCACCTCCGCGCAGCACCTGCCTCGGGCGCTGCGCGACGCGTGGGAGCACGGGCGGGGCGTGCCGGTCCTCAACTACTACGCCGCCACGGAGACGGGGCCGCTCGCCTGGGAGTGCCGCGAGGACGCGAACCCGGGCCGCTTCCACGTGCTCACGCCGGACGTCTGGCTGGAGCCCGACGGGGACGACGTGGTGGTGACGCGGCTGCGGCCTGGCGTGCTGCCGCTGTTGCGCTACCGGCCCGGCGACACCGGCACCGTGCGGAGGGACGCCTGTGCCTGCGGCTTCCACGGCTGGACGCTGACGGGCTTTGGCGGACGCGGGGCCTGCGTGTTCCACACACCGACGGGACGCGCGGTGGATGCGTGGTCCCTGGCGTGGGTGTTCAAGCACCACCCGCTGCGTGCCTTCCGGCTGACGCAGGTGTCGCTGGAGCGCTTCACGTTGGAGCTGGCGGGCGCGCCCGCCGACAGCGTGGGCCCGCTGCGTGAGCGGCTGACGGCGGCGCTGCGCAACCTGGGCTGGTCCGCGCCCGTCGTGGACATGGAAGCGCGGGGAGCGGACGCACTGCCGCCGTCCGCCAAGCCGCTCCCCTTTCGCAGCGAGCTGCCACCTCCAGGGTGAGCCGTCCCGTCGCATGGTCGTTTACCCTGGACTCCCGCGCGCCGCATGAAGACCCTTCAAGAAGGGAACTCGCCGTGGAGGATGCAAGGCATGGAGACTCGGAAGCTGGGCAGGCAGGGCCTCACCGTCTCGGCGCTGGGCCTGGGCTGCATGGGCATGTCGGAGTTCTACGCGGGCCGTGACGACGCGGAGTCGGAAGCCACCTTGCTCCACGCGGTGGACCAGGGCATCACCTTCTTCGACACCGCCGACGCCTACGGCCCGGGACGCAACGAGGAGCTGGTGGGCCGGGTGCTCCGTCCCCACCGCGCGAAGCTCATCCTCGCCACCAAGTTCGGCCTGGTCCGCGACCCCAACAACCCGCAGGCCCGGGGCGTCAACGGCCGGCCCGAGTACGTGAAGCAGGCGTGCGAAGCGAGCCTCCAGCGCCTGGGAATGGACGTCATCGACCTGTACTACCTGCACCGCGTGGATCCGAAGACGCCCATCGAGGACACGGTGGGCGCGATGGCGGAGCTGGTGAAGGCCGGCAAGGTGCGCTTCCTGGGCCTGTCGGAGGTCAACGCGGACACGCTGCGCCGCGCGGGCGCCGTGCATCCCATCACCGCGCTCCAGTCGGAGTACTCGCTGTGGAGCAGGGATCCGGAGGACGGCGTGCTCCAGGCGTGCCGTGAGCTGGGCGTGGGCTTCGTGCCCTACAGCCCGCTGGGCCGGGGGTTCCTCACCGGGCAGCTCAAGCGCTTCGAGGACCTGGCGGAGGACGACTACCGCCGCCACTCGCCGCGCTTCCAGGGGGAGAACTTCCAGCGCAACCTGAAGCTGGTGGAGCACATCGACCGGCTCGCGCGGCAGAAGCAGTGCACGCCCGCGCAACTGGCGCTCGCGTGGGTGTTGTCGCGCGGGCAGGACGTGGTGCCCATCCCCGGCACCAAGCGCCGCAAGTACCTGGATGACAACCTGGGGGCACTGGAGGTGAAGCTCACGCCGCAGGACCTGGAGGACATCGAAGCCATCGCGCCGCCGGGGGTGGCTGCAGGAGAGCGCTACCCCGCCTCCATGCAGGGCCTGACGCAGTCCAACACTGGAAATCGCGCCGAAAGGTAGTCCGAGCCGCGCCCATGTCCGTCCCAGCTCCCTCGATGTCCGCGGTCCGGGTCCCAGTCCCTCCTCCGGAGGCGCCCCCTCCCCCGAATCCCCCGGGG
>NZ_RAWI01000250.1 GCF_003612125.1 Corallococcus praedator | reverse complement strand
CCTCCAGGCCGCAGGGGAGGGGGGCGGCCTGGAGGGGGAGAGCCCGGACGGGTTGTGCGCCGAAGCTTGCGCCCCTCTCGAGCGTTCTGCTAAGGACGCCGCGCCCTGTTATGTAGGGGCCGGGCCGTACGCCCGAAGGCAGTCGCAGCACCCACTACTCACACGCGCGTGCCGGTCTCCGGTGCCCCTCCAGGTGGAAGGGCCAGGGCCGGGAACTCCAGAACGCGCGTGGCGGAACACAACCGGAAGGTACAAAGCACCATGGAAACCCAGCAGGATACGCAGACGCAGGCCCAGGCGATGGCCGCCGCGAGCGGCATCACGATGCGCCAGCTGCTCGAGGCCGGCGTCCACTTCGGCCACCAGACCAAGCGCTGGAACCCGAAGATGAAGCCCTACATCTTCGGTGCCCGCAACGGCATCTACATCATCGACCTGCAGAAGACCGTGACGATGGCCCGGTCGGCCTTCCGCTTCGTCGCGGACATCACGGCCCGTGGCGGGTCGGTGCTCTTCGTGGGCACCAAGAAGCAGGCGCAGGACGTCATCCGCGAGGAGGCCGCGCGCGCCGGTCAGTTCTTCGTCACCAGCCGCTGGCTGGGTGGCACGCTGACCAACTTCAAGACCATCAAGCAGGGCATCGACCGGCTCAAGACGCTGGAGAAGATGGCCGAGGACGGCACCTTCGAGCGCCTGCCCAAGAAGGAAGTCGCCCAGCTCGACCGTGAGCGCGAGAAGCTGGAGAAGAACCTGGGCGGCGTGAAGGACATGGCGAAGCTGCCCCGCTGCGTCTTCATCATCGACCCGAAGAAGGAGCACATCGCCATCCACGAGGCCACCCGCCTGGGCATCCCGGTGATTGGTCTGGTGGACACGAACTGCGATCCGGACGGCATCGACTTCGTCATCCCGGGCAACGACGACGCCATCCGCTCCATCAAGCTCTTCACGTCGAAGATCGCGGACGCGTGCCTCGAGGGTGCGGCGCGCTACCGTGCGTCCGGCGCCGCCGAGCGCGACGAGCAGGAAGAGCGTGAGGGCCGTGACGACCGCCGCGACCGCGATGACCGCCGGGGTCCCCGCCGCAACGACCGCCGCGACCGCGATGACCGCCGGGGTGGTGGTGGTGACCGTGGCGGCGAGCGCCGTGGCCCCCTCGTGGAGATGAAGGGCGCTGCCGCCCCCGTCGCCGCCGAGCAGCCCGCCGCCGCCGAGGGTGGCGAGACGCCGTCGGCCGAGTAGTCGCCGCCCGTCTTCGCTTCCCCGCAGCTTCCGGAGTCGGCCGGGCGGCACCTTCCAAGGCCCGCTGTCCGGCCGTCTCCGTTTTTTCGTTCCAGCGGTACCCCCTGAACTCATGGCTTCCGCCCGCGGCGCACACCGCCGTGCTCGGAGCAGAAGATAGAGAGAGACGCACATGGCTGAGATCAGCGCCCAGATGGTGAAGGACCTCCGCGAGCGGACCGGCGCGGGCATGATGGACTGCAAGAAGGCCCTGTCCGAGACGGCCGGCGACTTCGTGAAGGCCGAGGAGTGGCTGCGCAAGAAGGGCATCTCGCGCGCCGCCGGCAAGGAAGGCCGCGTCGCCGCCGAAGGCATCGTCTCCAGCTACATCCACGGTGGCCGCATCGGCGTCATCGTGGAGGTCAACTGCGAGACGGACTTCGTCGCCCGCAACACCGACTTCCAGGATCTGGCGAAGGACGTGGCCATGCAGGTCGCCGCGGCCAGCCCCAAGTACGTGCGCCGCGAGGAAGTCCCGCAGGACGCGATGGACAAGGAGAAGGAGATCCAGCGCGAGCTGCTGAAGCAGCAGGGCAAGCCCGAGGCGATGCTGGAGAAGATCCTCGTGGGCAAGATGGAGAAGTACTACGAGGGCGTCTGCCTGGTGGATCAGCTCTGGGTGAAGGACGACAAGAAGAAGGTCGGTGAGATGATCACCGAGCGCGCCGCGAAGATTGGCGAGAAGGTCTCCGTGCGCCGCTTCGTCCGCTTCGAAGTGGGCGAGGGCATCGAGAAGAAGAAGGAAGACCTCGCCGCCGAGGTCGCCAAGACGCTGGGCCAGGCGTAAGCCCCCCTTCGTCCTGCCGCATCGCCGCATCCAGGGCCGCGTGCTCGTGGGTTTCCCTCAGGGGAAGCTCCCGGGGGCGCGGCCCTTGGTATTCCTGGCCCCCACCTCTTGGGCGTCCGGACGCCCGGCATCGGACGGTGCGGCCCCGGACACGACTTCCGTCGTTGATCGGGCGCGGGGCGGGGGATAGAAGCGGTCGCGTATGTCCGAATCCACCTCTCCCTACAAGCGCATCCTCCTCAAACTTTCGGGCGAAGCCCTGATGGGCGAGGGGAAGTACGGCATCCACCCCCCCACCCTCACGCGCATCGCTGAAGAAATCGCCGAGCTGTCCCAGGCGGGCATCGAGCTGGCCGTCGTCATTGGCGGGGGCAACATCTTTCGCGGTGTGGCCGGAGCGACGGAGGGCATGGACCGCGCGAGCGCGGACTACATGGGCATGCTCGCCACCTGCATCAACTCCATGGCGATGCAGGACGCGCTGGAGAAGCAGGGCCTGAAGACGCGCGTGCAGTCCGCCATCAAGATGGAGCAGATCGCGGAGCCCTACATCCGCCGGCGCGCGGTGCGCCACCTGGAGAAGGGCCGCGTCGTCATCTTCGCCGCGGGCACGGGCAACCCGTACTTCACCACCGACACGGCCGCGTCGCTGCGCGCGATGGAAATCAACGCGCAGGTCATCCTCAAGGCCACCAAGGTGGACGGCGTCTACAACGCCGACCCGAAGAAGGACCCCACGGCGCGGCGCTACCGGACGCTCACGTACATGGACGTCCTCAAGCAGAACCTCAACGTGATGGACTCCACGGCCATCTCGCTGTGCATGGACAACAAGCTGCCCATCATCGTGTTCGACCTGGGCACGCGCGGGAACATCCACCGCGCCGTCATGGGCCAGCAGGGTGAGTTTGGCACCGTCGTCGGCGCCACCGAGACGGTCTGGGCCTGAAACCCCGAGCAGGGCTGACACAAGCTTCTGGAGGAGACTGCAATGGCTGACACCGTCGCGGAACTGAAGCCTCGTATCGACAAGACGCTGGAAGACCTCAAGCGGGAGCTGGCCAAGGTGCGCACGGGCCGTGCGAGCACCGCCATCCTTGACGGCATCCGGGTGGACCAGTACGGCACGCCGACGCCGCTGGCCGGCGTGGCCAGCATCAACGCGCCCGAGCCCCGGCTCATCACCATCAAGCCGTGGGACAAGGGCGTCCTGAAGGACATCGAGAAGGCCCTGCGCGAGGCGAACCTGGGCATCAATCCGATGAACGACGGGGAGATGATCCGCCTGCCCTTCCCGCCGCTCACGGAGGAGCGCCGCAAGGAGATCGTCAAGCAGGTGAAGACCAAGGCGGAGGACCACAAGGTGGCCATCCGCAATCACCGCCGCGACATCCTGGAAGCCCTCAAGACGCAGCAGAAGGACAAGAAGATCACCGAGGACGACCTCAAGCGCTTCACCAAGGACGTGGAGGACAAGACGGCCGCGGGCATCAAGCAGGTCGACACCATCTTCGCGGAGAAGGAAAAAGAGGTCCTGAAGGTCTGATGGCCACCGTCCTCCTGGCCGAGCCGTCCGCTCCTGTCGCCAGCGCCCTGCGCCGGTTCCTGGAGGGCGCCGGCCACGAGGTGGCCTGGGTGGGCAGCGCCGTGGACGCGCGCCGCCTGCTGGAAGACCGTCCGCCGGGAGTGCTCGTGGCGTCCGCGAGCCTTCCCGTGGACGGGGAAGCGCTGTGCCAGGAGCTGCGCCAGAAGGGCTCCCGGCTCCCCGTCCTGCTGGTGTACCCGCCGGACGAGGAGCACGCGGACACCCGCGCTGCCCAGGCCGGTGCGGAAGGCTGCCTGGTGGGGCCCCTCAAGCGCGGCACCGTCGTGACGTGCGTGGGGCTGGTGCTGCGCCTGGCGGAAGCGTGGGCGCGGCCCGTGCTCCCGGACCCCTCCGTCTTCACCCCGCCGGCCGTGAACCACCCGCCCCAGCACTGGGGCCTCCCGGAGCGGCGGGCCTCCCGCACGGACCTGCCCGCGGTGAGTGCCTCCCCGGACTTCGACTTCCTCAAGCGCCTGCTGCTGATGGAGGTGAAGCGCAGCCGGCGCTACCGCTACCCCATCTCCCTGCTGCTGGTGGAGCTGGACCGCTTCACCGAGCACACCCTGAGCCTCACGCCCCAGGCGCGCACCACGCTGCTCGCGGAGGCCCTGGGGCTCTTGACGGCGGGGGTGCGCGACATCGACGTGGTGGTGCCCTTCGCGGACAGCCGCTTCGTCGTGTTCCTGCCCCACACGCCGCGCTCCGGGGCCCGGGTGGTGGCGGAGCGGCTGCGGGAGCGGATGCCCTCCCTGAAGGCCCTGCCGGGCGCCACGGCGTCCGTGGGCGTGGCGGTGTCCGAACCCGTGCCAGGGGCCAAGGCGCTCACGCAGGGCGCGGGCCTCAGCTTCGGGGGACTGCTGAAGGAGGCGGGGGACGCGCTGCGCCGGGCCCAGGCGGGCGGGGGCGACAGCGTCGTGGTGGCCCAGGTGGGCCCCGGCGCTCAGGAGGGGTAGACGAGGTCCTGGCCGGTGAGGTGCTTCACGACGCCCGCGACGAAGGCGTACAGCTCCAGCCCCTTGCCCTTGTCGTCCTTCCAGGTGCGCGAGGCGTCGTCGTAGTCGAAGTGGATGCCCTGGCCCTGGCCGGCCACCCAGAGCTGCCGGACGGCGCGCTGGGTGTTGATGATGCACTTCTCACGGGAGCTGGACGTCAGCGTCACCATGTCGCCGGTGCTGTCGGCTTCCAGCACGTCCGGGTCGAAGGCATCCGCCGCCGCCAGGATGCGCTTGAAGGCGGCGGCGACGAGCGGGTTGTAGCGGGCTTCGTCCATCATGACCGCGCCCCGGACGTCACTGGATGACGTCGAGGATCTGCTGGCCAGGGGCGGCGTAGAACAGGAACTTCAGGTGCTGGGCGGGGGGATTCTCACCCTTCTCGCCGGGGACCTGGTCCTCGGTGCTGGTGGGCGTCTCCGGCCACTCCAGCGCGATGACCGTGCCCGGGTTCACCGGCTTGGGGAAGGACTGCAGCCCCAGCAGGTGCGCCGCCAGCGCGCCCATGGAGGGCTGGTGGCCCACGAGGACGAGGTTCTCTTCCTTGTGCTCCTTGAGCACCGGATCCACCGAGCCCACCGGCTTCTCCGGCAGGAGGCAGGGATGCGCGCGCAGGATGCCCTCGTACTTCGCCGCGGTGGAGAGGATCTGCGCCGTCTGAACCGTCCGCACCAGCGGGCTGGTGAGGATGAGGCTGATGGGCCCCATGCGCTCAGCCAACGACGCGAAGTGCTGGGCGATGTTCACGCGGCCCTTGGCGGTCAGCGCGCGCGCCTCGTCGCCGAGACCCTCGGGGGTCTCTGCCGCTTCGCCGTGCCTTACCAGGAAAAGCCTCAAAGTCCCTCCACTGAACGCGACAAGCCCGCGGTTCGTACATGACCGTGGCCCGGTTGGTCAAAGGTAATGCGGCGAATGTTCAGTGGCCGGAACAGCCGACGTGGGGTCGGCGTTCGGCAACCGGCGCTCGCGGGGGCCCGCCGGAGCATACACTGCCCCACGCCGGTGGCGCTCCCTGGAGGTGGCATGCGCAAGCTGTGGTGGTGGTTGCCCGTGGTCGTCATGCTCTCCGCGTGTCGCAAGGATACGGTCGGCGAGGGCCCGGAGGCTGGAACCGAAGGCGGGGAGACGGTCGCCCGGCTGGAGGGCGAGGCAGCCCCGGGCGCTGAAGGGGACGGTCCCTACACGGTGACGAAGGCCAAGCTGGATGCGTACGTGGGCTACCAGCGCAAGATGCTGGAGGTCTACGGCTCGCTGATGCGGGGCCTGCAGGACATGGGGCCGCTGATGGACGCGGGCACGCCCCAGGCGCTGGAGGCGGCCCGCTCCGGGCTGAAGCTCATCGAGCGCAAGGCCCAGGCGGAGACGGACGCGCGCACGGCCGCGGGCCTCACCACCGACGAGGTCAACCGCATCGCGGAGGTCGTCACCTCCGTCATCAGCCAGCGCCAGATGGGCCGCACGCTCCAGTACGAGGAGGAGCTCAAGAAGCTGGAGGCGCTCCAGGCCCGCATGCCCGCCGAGCAGCAGCAGGAGCTGGCGCCGCAGGTGGAGTCCATGCGGCGGGAGGTGGAGGCCTTCCAGAAGCTCCCGGAGGCGCGTCGCGAGTTCGGCGACGCCAACGTGGACGTGGTGCTCACCCGCGAAGCCGACCTGACGAAGAACTACCAGGACATGCTCAAGGCCTTCGCGGGCGTGCGGCGCTGAAGGCCTAGACGCGCTTGAGGTGCGGGGCCTTCTTCAACAGCTGCGCGAGGAAGGTGTCGCCCATCTTCTCCAGCACCGTGTTGCCGCGCAGGCGCTGGTTCAGGTTGACGAAGTCCACGTGGTCCAACCGCTGGTCCTGGTTGTAGCAGGAGAACACCCACGTCTCCTTGCCGGTGAGCGGGTCCACGTGCCGCTGGAGGCACTGGGCGCAGATCTCCTTCATCATGCACTGCATCGGTGAGTTGATGGACCCGATGGCCTCGTGTCCGGGCTTCAGGTACGGCTGCAGGATGCCGTGCCGCGCCTCGGCCACCGCGCGCATCATCCGGTCCGAACCGATGGCGATGATGCGGTCCACTTCACTCAGCTGGATGACCGGCGTCACGCCCAGCTTGCCCTCGGCGTAGGCCACCATCGCCTGCACCACGTTGCCCCGGAAGGCCGCGTCCTGCGGACGCCGGACGTCCAAGAGCTCCCCG
Organism: Corallococcus praedator; assembly: GCF_003612125.1. GTDB lineage: Bacteria > Myxococcota > Myxococcia > Myxococcales > Myxococcaceae > Corallococcus > Corallococcus praedator. The sequence continues at coordinate 7,319 of NZ_RAWI01000250.1, read as the reverse complement.
CCGTCCACGGACCAGATGACCTGGTCGGTGCCCACCTCAATCTCGTCCTGCTTGAACGAGTCCGCCTTCATCCGGTAGCCGGCGAAGTAGACGACGCGGCAGCCCGCCGTCTTGAGCGAGCGCGCGATGGAGAAGAGCACCGCGTTGCCCAGGCCGCCGCCCACCAGCACCACCGTCTCGTTGTGGCCGATTTCGGTGGGCGCGCCCGTGGGGCCCATCAGCACGACGGGCTCGCCGGGCTTGAGCGCGGCGCACAGGCGGGAGGAGGAGCCCATCTCCAGGACGATGGTGCCCATGAGGCCCTTCTCCTTGTCCACCCACGCGCCCGTGAGCGCCAGGCCCTCCATGGTGAGGCGCACGCCGTCCACGACGGGGGCGCTCCGCTCGAAGTTCTGCAGGCGGTAGAACTGGCCGGGCTGGAAGTGGCTCGCCGCGAAGGGTGCGCGCACCACCACCTCCACGATGGTCGGCGTCAGGCGGTTCACCGCGACGACGGTGGCGAGGAAGGCCTCGTCCAGCTTCGCGAAGTGCTCCGCGCGCTTCGCCTCGCGCGCCGCCTGGGCGCCCTCGTTGGCGAAGTCCATGGCGGCAATCTCCTTCGCGAACAGGCGCGCCACCTGCGGGTGCCCGTCCTTCGCGCTGGCCATGGCCTTCACCACGTTGCCCGCGTAGCTCGGGTGGTTGTCGCCGTAGAAGGACACGAAGCGGCCGTCCTTCTCGTAGGACGTGAAGAAGCCCACCTTCGCCTCGGGGTCCTCGGAGGCCGGCACCGACTGGAGCGTGAAGCGGTCCGGCGTGCCGTCCGGGGCCCCCACCAGCTCGTGGCCCTGGAAGTACTCCTTGCGCCCATCCAACTGGAAGGTGCCCGGGTATTCCTTCTCGTACGTGACGTTGGGGGACGTGCCCGCGGCCACGCACACCGTCTTCGCCGGCAGCTCGAAGTACTGGCCGCTGCCCTTGAGCTTCCCGTCCACCGTCACCATGCGCTCGAACTTGAGGGCGCGCACCGCGCCGGACGCGTCCGGCAGCGCCTCCACGGGGCTCATTCGTTCAATGAAGCGGATGCCCTCCTCCAGCGCCTTGGTCACCTCCTCGTGGTTGAGGCGGTAGGCGGGGGACTCGGTGAGGCCGCGGCGGTAGCAGAGGCTCACGCCGCCCCACGCGCGCACCAGGTGGATGAAGTCCGGCGAGCGGCCTTCGGCGTGGGCCTTCTGGCGCTCGGCGCGAACCGCGCGGCCGTGCTCCAGGAAGGTCTGGTAGGTGGCGCGCTCCTCGGCGTCCAGGCGCGCGACGACGCCCTCCTCGCCCAGGTCCGCCACCAGCTTCTCGTGGCGCTCCAGCGTCTTCTCCACCTGCACCGGGTAGTACGCCATCAGCTCCGTGGCGGTGTCCACGCCGGTGAGGCCGCCGCCGATGACGATGGCCGGCAGCTGCACCTGGAGGTTGGCCAGCGAGTCGCGCTTGAAGGCGCCCGTGAGCTGGAGCGCCATCAGGAAGTCGGAGGCCTTGCGGATGCCCCGGATGAGGTTGTTCTTCATCCCGATGATGGTGGGCCGGCCCGCGCCCGCGGCGATGGCCACGTGGTCGAAGCCCAGCGCCCAGGCGTCATCCAGGGTCAGCGTGCCGCCGAAGCGGATGCCGCCGTAGATGCGCAGGCCCTCGCGGCGCGCGAGCGTCAGGTGGATGAGCGTGAGGAAGTTCTTGTCCCAGCGCACGGTGATTCCGTACTCGGACACGCCGCCGAAGCCCTCCAGCACGCGCTCGTCCAGCTCGCGCGTGAGCCCGCGCCAGTCGCGGATGGGCGCGAGCTTGTGGCCGTTGCGGCCCACCAGCTCGTCGGGGAAGGGTTCAATCTTGAGGCCGTCCACGCCGGTGACGGCGAAGCCTTCGTTGAGCAGGTAGTGCGACAGCGTGTAGCCGGCGGGGCCCAGGCCCACCACCATCACGTTGCGGCCCACGTAGGGCAGGGCGTACGGGCGGCGGATGTTGAGCGGGTTCCAGCGCGTGAGCAGGCCGTAGATTTCAAAGCCCCACGGCAGCTCCAGCACGTCGGTGAGCGTGGCCGTCTCCGCCAGCGGGATGTTCACCGGCTCCTGCTTCTGGAAGATGCACGCCTTCATGCAGTCGTTGCAGATGCGGTGGCCGGTGCCCGGGCACATGGGGTTGTCCAGCGTCACCATGGCCAGCGCCGCCACGGAGTCACCCTCGCGCTTGAGCGCGTGCGCTTCGGAGATGCGCTCGTCCAGCGGGCAGCCGGTGAGCGGGATGCCCAGGGGGTTCTTCTTGAACGAGTGCCCCTCCGCCACCGGGTCCTTCGCCGGGAAGCCCTTGGAGCAGGAGTCCTTCTGCCGCTCGTGGCAGATGACGCAGTAGTCCACCTCGTTCATCACGTCGCGCGAGGTGCCCCGGCGGTCGGTGAGCTTGAAGCCGTCGCGGTGGCGCAGGTGGTGCTCCAGGCCCTCCGTCTTCTCCTCCAGCTGCGCGTCCGGGCGCTGCAATTGCACCAGCTGGTCGAACACCAGGGGCTTGGGCAGCCGCAGCGTGGGCCAGGTGTGGAAGAGCGCCTTCGTCTCCGGGTGCAGCGCCCGGGCGTACGTCCACCGGTCCGCCAGGGACAGCAGGGCGCGCACGGCCTGGAGCTCCGCCGCGTCGTCACCCTTCGTCACCAGGCTGGAGCCGAAGGCATCCGCGCCCTCGGGGGAGGCGGTGAGCGCGACGCGCAGGGCGGCCCACTGCTCGCGCAGGGCGGGGGCGCGCTCCTGGTTCGCGGAGGGCAGGTTGCCGGAGAAGAGCCGCTCGATGTCGAGCAGCGTGAGGATGGACTCCGCGAGGCCGCGCTCCAGGTCGCCGTGCGCGAGCGCGTCCGGGAAGCCCAGCTGCATGAGCAGGCGCATGCGGCCATCCAGCGCCGGGAACTCCGCGAGCGTGGGACGGTCCTGGGCGCCCTTCTTGAAGACGCGGCGCGTGATGAACTCGCGCTTGAAGTCGAAGAGGGGCAGCTCGCCGCGCAGGTGGCGGGCCAGCCGGTCGGACTCCGTGCCGATGCCGAACAGGGTGGCGACGAAGCGCGACACGTGGCGGGCCACCTGGATGAGCAGGTCGGACTCGGCCGGGCCGGACGGCGTGGTGCCTCCGGACTTGCGGTAGGCGTCGAAGGCCTGGAACAGGTCCGGGGCGTCGCCCTGGAGCTGGGCGTCGAAGCGCTCCGAGAGCCGGCGCAGGCCGCTGGGGCGGTACAGGTCCTCGAAGGAGAAACCCGGCAGGCCCAGGTGGAGGGTGGGAGCAGGGGCGGAGGCGGGTTCGGTCAAGGCGCGCATGTCACGGGACGGGGGAGGAGAACCTGGGACAACGATTCCGGAAGGGGGCCTATTTCGCGGCGTGTCGTCCGGAAAGCAAGGGGGCTTGCAGGCAAGGATGGGCGCAGGCGATGGGCGCCAGTGCCCCCGCTTGTCCCCATCCGACGTGTTGAGGCGGTCCAGCCTTGGGATTACGGTGCGCCGCCATGATGGACAACGCCGCCCGCCGCGCCGCCGAACCGCACCTGGCTCCCGTGCCGGACGCCTGTTACCTGTGCAAGGGAGGGCGCCTGCGGCTGCGTCACCGGGCGCGCGTCGCCGGGACCCAACCCGAGGGGGCGGCTGCCTACAACTGCACCTCCTTCGGCCACCGCAGCCACCCGCCCATCTGGGGCTGCGAGGACTGCGGGATGATGTTCCAGTGGCCCATCCAGTCGCCGGAGGCGCTGCTGCAGGCGTACCAGGACGTGGAGGACCCCCTCTACGTCGCGGAGAAGGACAACCGCTACCACACCTTCCGCCGCGTGCTGCGCGAGCTGGGCCCGGCCCAGGGGCGCACGCTGCTGGATGTGGGCGCCTACTGCGGCTACTTCCTGGACGTGGCGCGCGACGCGGGCTTCCGCCCGGAGGGGCTGGAGCTGTCGCGCTGGGCGGGCAACAACGCGCGCGGCCTGGGCTTCACCGTGCACGGCGTGCCCCTGCGGGAGCTGGCGGCGAAGGGGCTCCAGTACGACGTGGTGACGCTGTGGGACGTGGTGGAGCACTTCGCGGATCCGCGCGAGGAATTGAAGGCCGCGCTGAAGCTGGTGCGCCCCGGTGGCCGCATCTACCTGTCCACCATCGACGCGGGCAGCCTGCTGGCGCGCGTCATGGGCGGGCAGTGGCCGTGGCTGATGGACATGCACCTGTTCTATTTCGGCCGCCGCACCCTGGCGATGCTGCTGGAGGAGGTGGGCTTCCACGTCACGGATGCCCGGACGTACACGCACATCATCTCCGCGGACTACCTGCTGCGGAAGGTGGGGGCGAGCTTCACGCCCGCGGCGCCGGTGCTGGAGCTGGTGCGGCGGGGCGTGCCGTCCAACTGGTCCATCCCGTTCAACCTGGGTGACAACATGTTGATGGCCGCCGAGCGGCCTCTCTGAGTCCCCCGGCGACCATGTCCCTGCCCATGTCCCGCCGGATGCGGTGGGCGCTCCACCCGCTGGTGCTGGGGGTGTCCTTCCTGCTGTCGGCGTTCCACACCTGGCCGCTCCTGTCCCAGTTGAAGGGATACGTGCTGGGCGGCCGGGAGGACGTCTACATGAACATGTGGCACCTCTGGTGGATGCGGCAGTCCCTCTGGGTGCAGCCGCAGAATCCCTTCTTCGCGCCCTACCTGCACTGGCCGCTGGGGGCGGAGCTGTACTGGCACACGCTGGCGCCGGCGAAGACGCTCTGGGGCGTGGTGCTGCTGCCGTGGATGTCGGTGGAGACGGCGTACAACGTCGTGATGTTCGGCGCGTTCGTGCTGACGGGCTACACGTCGTGGCTGCTCTTGCGCTACCTGCTGGAGCGCGCGGGCCACGGGCCGTGGCTGGCGGCGGCGGCGGCGTTGGCGGGCGCGTGCGTGTTCAACTTCTCGCGCTACCACCTGACGCACGCGACGACGCACCTGAACCTCTCCGCGCTGGAGGGGCTGCCCCTCTACCTCTACTGCTTCTTCCGGTGGCTGGACGAGGGCAAGCGCCGGTGGCTGGTGGGGCTGTCGGCCTGCGCGTTGTACGTGTTGCTGTGTGACTATTACTACCTCGTCTACATCGCGCTGTTCTCGCTCTTGTGGGTGGTGGCGGAGCGGTGGAAGCGGGGGCCGCTGGTGTCGCTGGACACGTGGAAGGACCCGCTCGTGCGCCGCGCGGCGGCGGCGGGGCTGTGCGCGGGGCTCGCGTGCGTGCCGCCGCTCGTGCCGCTGCTGCTGCATGCCTTCCCCGCGCCGCTGCAGATCCACCACGGGGACTCCGACTACTTCACGGACCTGTACGCGTTCTTCATTCCGGACACGCAGTCGGCGTGGATGACGTCGCTGCCGTCGGCGGCACGTCAGTTCTCCGTGGACCTGGTGCGCACGAAGATGTCCACCAACGCGGAGGAGTCCGGCACCTTCCTGGGCTGGGTGACGCCGCTGCTGGCGGTCTTCGCGCTGTGGCGGGGCGTGCCGGACGGGCGCCGGTGGCTGGGGCTGGGGCTGGGCTTCGCGGTGCTGTCGATGGGGACGGTGCTCAACATCGGGCTGGAGGACCGGGTGTCTCCGGGGGTGCTGCTCTTCGCCATCGGCCTCGCCGTGGCGCTGGTGCCGTCGTGGCGGGAGCGCGTGTGGCGGCGGGACGTGCTGCTGCTGCTGGCGCTCGCCGTCTGGATGGCGTGGGCCGAACCGCTGACGTCGTTTGGCCAGCCGCTCAAGGTGCAGGTTCCCATGCCCTACGTGGTGTTCAAGCACGTGGTGCCGCTGTTCTCACGCGGCGGCATGCCGGTGCGCTTCGTGCTGCTCACGCTCCTGTCGCTGTCGGTGCTGGTGGCGTTCGCGGCGGCGCACGCGGGGGCGTGGGCGTCGCGGCGCGATGCCCGGCTGGGCGTGGCGGTGGCGCTCGCGGTGGCCCTGGTGCCCAACGTGGAGTACCGGGGCCTGTTGATGAACGTGCCCCCGTTGCCCCAGCTGCCGCCCGTGTTCGAGGAGATCCGTGAGGCGCCCATGCCGGTGGCGGTGCTGACGGACAACATCCTGGGGCAGTGGGAGCAGATCTTCCACGGCAAGCCGGTGTCGTTCGCCCGGCTGTCGCGGTTGCCGGTGCGCGAGTCGGCGCTGGTGGACTCGCGGTTGATCCGCGCGGCGGAGGGGATGCGCTCCGCGTTCGGCACCGTCACGCCGGAGGAGCGCGCGGAGATGCGGCGCTTCCTGCAGGAGCACCACTTCAAGTGGTACGTGACGCACTTCTTCCACCCCATCCGTCACCAGTTCATCGAGGACGAGCTGGGCGGAGAGCTGGTGCACCGGGACGGCTACGTCACCGTCTACCGGTTCCCCTGAGGGCGGTCAGTCGCACTCGGCGTACTGGGCGTTCTGGCGTTTCGGGGCGCTGGCGGAGACGGCGCTTCCGTTCACCTTCACGGTGACGACCTCGTCCGCGGACATCAGGGCCCCACACTCGCCGGCTCGCGCGTGACAGCTGCGGGTGAGGATGAAGGTGCCTTCCTTGGACGCTTCCAGGCTCGTGACGTCGCAGCGGTAGGCCGTGGGGCCGTCGCCCGCGGACTTGTCCACATCCTCTTCGCCCACGGCGTCCGTGGCGCCGAGCACTTCGCCGTCCTTGCCGAAGAGGACGAAGTGGTACCGGGTCAGCGAGCCGTGGTTCCACTTCCCTTCCTCTTCTTCAGCGTCCTCCTCGCGCTCCTCGCGGGTGAACACGCGCAGGGTTTCGCCGGAAGGGAGCTTGAAGGATTCCTCCCGGGCTTCCAGGGCAGCGCCTTCCCGCTGGGGGCAGGACTGCTTCTTCGCGGGGACCTTCACCTCGCGGGAGTAGGTCTCCGGGGAGAGCAGCTTGAAGTGCTCGACGATGGGGGTGGCCTCATCGGGGGCGCAGACGCCCAGGAGCCACACCCAGAAGCCGGGCTTGAGGCCGGGCACGGTCTTGCTCTGGACGAGCTTGGGTTGGTCGTCCTTGAGCTTCAGGCCCGTCTTTTCGAGCACTTTGCCAAGGTCGCCCCAGGAGACCATCTTGGCCTCGGCGTCGGCCTGGGTCTTGGCGCCCTTCCAGATGATCGCGACGGCCTTGTTGCCAGCGGCCCCGGCTCGCGAGGACCCGAGCAGGGTCAGCAGGCCCAAGGCGATGATGCATGAACGCATGACGGTTCCCCCTTTGACTGCATTGGATACGCCGTCCGCGAGGCTAATTCTTCTTCGGGCCTCCGCGCTTCGCCTGGGAGCGGCGCGCGGGTGGTCTCTTCGCGGGGGCCCGAAGAAGAATTAGCCTCGCGGACGGCGTATCC
>NZ_RAWI01000024.1 GCF_003612125.1 Corallococcus praedator | reverse complement strand
GGGCAGGGTTACCCCGCATTGTCATGCTCGCGAAGTATTGAAACACGGGGGCAATACCACCATGAGCAGACCCTTGAAGTTCCTGGCGCGTGAGCAGGCATTGATCATGGAGTTGAAGGACAGACTTCACGGCGCCCGGACCCTGGAAGCCATCTATGAGGCCCTCGGGACCACCCTGGCCCGGCTCTGCGAAGCGGATCACATCGCGATTGGCTGCGTCAATCCGGATGGCTCGGCGGGTTTGCAGTGGAAGACGGAGACGGTCCACCCCCTGCTGAAGGACTACAGCGAATGGGCCCAGAACGATTTCGTGTTTCAGGCCACCGTGGTCCAGCCGAACGTCGTGCTCAATGACACCCAGATGCTCCAGGGCCGGTCGCTGGAGGAGATGGAGACCTTCCAGCGCAGCCAGAGCGTGGGACTGAACCTGCGGCGCGTGATGGCGTCCCTGCTCTTCGAGGCACAGGGATTGAAAGGAAGCATCGCGATGTATCGCGAGGCCTCCCGAGCCTTCTCGCTCCGGGCCCAGTGGCTCCTCCAGCAACTCGTGCCCTACATCGCCAAGGCGATGGCCACGGTCCAGGAGCTGTATGCCTACCGCTTCGAGAACGACCTCCTGAAGGTCATCTCCCTGGAGCCGAATCCCTCCCTGGTCCTGAACGTCCTGGGGCGCAAGGTCGTGGAGTCGGGCACGGCCATTCCCCTGGTGGCGAAGTGGTTCTCCGCCCATGAACTCCACGACGGCGTTCCCCAGGAATGGACGCGGCGGGTGCGGGAGCTGTCGCGCTTCGATGAGTCGACGGATCCCTCGCTGCAGGCCCTGGTGATGGAGCGGAACGGGGAGCGGCTGGAGGTGTCGTTCACGGCGTCCACGCTGCTGTGGGCCGGGCGCATGTTGTGGCAGGTGCGGATGAAGGAGCACTCCCACTGGCTGCGGCCGGAGTGGCACCGGCTGCTCACCGAGCGGGAACTCGAGGTGGCGGACGGGCTGTTCGAGGGAGCGTCCAACAAGGAGATCGCTGGGACTGGCTCCGTGGAGACGGTGAAGGTCCACGTGAAGTCCATCTTCGCGAAGACGGGCACCCATTCCCGAGGGGAGTTCGTCTCGAAGGGCCGGCGCTCATAGCGCGCGGTCGAAGAACTCGCGCAGGTGCTGTGCGTAGCCCTGGGGGTCCTTCTGGGCGTACTCCCCGTGGGCCGCTTCCGGCACCTCCCACAGCTCCTTGGGCTCGCAGGCCGCGCGGTAGAGGCTGGCTCCCAGCTTCTGGGGCCCGTCCGGGTCGCTGCCTCCGTTGATGAGCAGCAGCGGCCTTCCCTCCAACCGGCACATCCCGTCCAGCGGCCGTACCGCTTCCACGTCGATGCCCGCCCGGCGCAGCCCCCACAGCACGGCCCAGGTGCTCGCGCCGTAGTGCGAGCCCATGTCCCCCGCGAGGTCCGGGAACGCGCCCGCCACCGCCACCGCCTTCACGCGCGGATCCTCCTGCGCCACCAGCAGGGCCGTCGTCCCTCCCATGGAGAAGCCGAACAGGCCCACCCTTCCGGGTGTCACGTCCGGCCGGGCGCGGACGAATGACAGCGCCGCCCTCACGTCCTCGCGCTCGCTGTCGCCCCAGCCAATCGTGTCGCCGTCACTCTCGCCCTGGCCGTGCAGGTCGAACAGCAGCACGCCGTGTCCGGACTTCGCCAGCACCCCCGCCTCGAAGAGGAGCTGCGTGCGGTTCGCCGCGAAGCCGTGCACCAGCACCACCGCCGTGCCGTCGCGCGACGGCAGATACCACCCGCGCAGCACCTGCCCCGCGGCCTGGAACGACACGTCCTCCAGCCCCGTCAGTGCTTCCGGTCCGGACGGGTGCACCACCGGGATGCGCGATGGATGCACCAGCGACGCCGCCGTGCGCAGGCCCCGCACCGCCGTGAGCGCTCCGAATCCCGCCGCTCCCAGGACGAGCAGCAGCGCGAGGACGCGGAACCACCGGACGCCAGGTTTCTTCGAGGACACAGGTCAGCTCCGGGCCGGCTCCGCGTTGCGCCAGCGCTCCACGACGTTTCGCACGGCGGCCCCCCATTCGGGGTACTCGAAGGTGAAGCCCGCTTCCAGCAGGCGCCCGGGCACCACGCGGCGGCTCTTCAACAGCAGCTCCGTGTCCGTGCGCATGAAGAACGCGCCCACCTCCAGCATCCACTTCATCGCCGGCAGCCCCACGCCCACGTGCGCCGCCTCGCGCAGCTTCGCCATCATCTCCCGCTGGGGCAGGGGATTCGGGGCCGCCAGGTTCACGGGGCCCTCCAGGTCCTCGCGCTCCAGCAGCAGCTGCACCGCGCGCACGAAGTCCTGGTCGTGGATCCACGACACGTACTGCTGGCCGCTTCCCGCCGTGCCGCCCAGGCCCCGGCGCGTCAGCCCCAGGAGCACGTCGAAGATGCCCTCGCGGTCCGGGCCCATCACCATCGCGGTGCGCAACGCCACCTTGCGCGTGTGCGGCGTGTTCGCCTCCGCCAGCGTGCGCTCCCACGCCTTGGCGATGTCGATGCTGCGCTTCCAGTAAGCGGGCACCCCCGGCTCATCCCCACCGATGAGGCCCGTGGCCTCGTCGTTGGGCGCGTCCAGCCGGTGCGCGTACAGCGTCGCGGTGCTCATCTGCAGCCACACCCGCGGCGGCTTCGCGGCCTGCGCGATGGCCTGTCCCACCACCCGCGTGGAGTCCACCCGCGAGTCCATCATCTGGCGCAGGTTCTCCTCCGAATAGCGGCAGTTCACGCTGCGCCCCGCCAGGTTGATGACCGCGTCGGCGCCGTCCACCTCCTTCGCCCAGTCCCCCAGCGTGCGCCCATCCCAGGACACCGTGCGCGCCACGCCCCGGCCGCCCCGGCTCACGAGCACCACGTCGTCACCCCGCGCGAGAAAGGCCCGCGCCAGCAGTGCGCCCACCTGCCCCGTGCCACCTGGAATCACGATCTTCACCGTCCACCCCCTGCCGCGTGACGGGCCTGCTCCGCCGGGCCCCGTGTACTTCCAGGCATAGCGCGCCCACCCCGGAGTCCGCCGGAGACCGTGCCCACTGGCCCCGGGCGGCCCTGGTACCGGCGATGAGCCCCGCTTTCGGGGCGGAAAGGGCCTCCGTGCCAACCCATTTCCGGGGATGTCACGGGTTGGGGCGGAAAAACCAACCGGACCGGAGGGAAAATGCGGGGGGCACGCAACCGGGGCCGCCGGTGGGCGAGAATCGGTCATCCCCCCACCTCGAATCCGAGGGCCGTCATGATCATCTCGTCCCGCCCGCTCACCGCGCCCCGCACCACCTCGGCCTCCAGCTTCGAGACTGCCGCTCCGAAGAAGGCCCCGTTCAAGCAGGCGGCGCCGGTGGACGACTTCACGCCGGCCGGTCCGGACCCGCGCTACGACGGGATGAAGGACAAGATCCTCATCAAGGCGCTGCACGACGCGGTCTCCAAGCACAAGGACCTGGGCTACAACGGCGCGCGCAAGGTCATCTTCACCACGCTCGACAACCATGACGGCTTCGTCAAGTGCGTCTACACGGGCAAGGAAGTGAAGACGGACAAGATTCCCAGCAGCAACGTGATGAACACCGAGCACACCTGGCCCCAGTCCAAGGGCGCCACGGGCGCGGCGAAGGCGGACCTGCACCACCTGTTCCCCACCGACAGCAAGGCCAACTCCATCCGGGGCAACTACCCGTTCGGCACGGTGAAGAACGTGAAGTGGACGGAGAACGGCGCCAAGTTCGGCACCGACGAGAAGGGCCGCACCGTCTTCGAGCCGCCCGATGCGCACAAGGGCAACGTCGCTCGCGCGCTGTTCTACTTCTCCACCGTGTACAACAAGCCCATTCCGCCCGACGAGGAGTCCGTCCTCAAGCAGTGGAACACGCTGGACAAGGTCGACGCCGCGGAAGTGAAGCGCAACGACGGCATCGAGGCCGTCCAGCAGAACCGCAACCCCTTCGTGGACGACCCGACGTTGTCGGAGCGCATCGCGGACTTCTAGAGTCCGCCGCATGCCTCTTCCCGTCGCGCCCTTGTGGGCGCTCGTTCCCAGTCGTCCCGGCGTGCCCCTCCTGAAGGTGGGAGGCACGCCCCAGGCGCCCGGTCCGCTGGACTGGCCCGTCTGCGAGATGTGCGGCAAGCCGCTGCGCTTCCTCTTCCAGCTTCCGCACGTCGAAGGCCGGCTGGACCTGGCGCCGTACGCGTCGGTCCACGTCTTCCAGTGCGAGAACCCCGACTCCGTCTGCTTCCGCTGGGACCCCGAGGAGGGCGCCAACGCCGTGGTGCCGGTGACGGCCGGTGCGCCCGAGGTGGGAGCCCCCCCGGAAGGCGTGAAGCCCTATGTGGAGTGGACGCTCGGCTTCGAGCCCGCCACCGAGGACACCGAGGCCCTGTCGGTGGACGTCAACGAGGCCAGCGACGAACAGCTCGCCGCGTTGGACCGTGCGCAGGAACAGGCGCCGGAGAGCAAGGTGGGCGGCGTGCCCGGCTGGCTCAACGGCGAGGCGACGCCCGAGTGCTGTGACGCGCCCATGCGCTTCGTCGCGCAGCTCGCCGCGATGCCGTACGGCCTGGAGTTCGGCGACAACGGCCGGGGCTACGTCTTCCGGTGCACCCGCGAGGACTGCGTGCGGCCCTTCCGCTTCCTCACCCAGGGCGCCTGAGCAGGCCGCCCGGGCGGGCAGGCCTCATCGCTGCATCGCGGTCAGCAGCTTCTGCGCATCCTCGGCGCTGAGCTTGCCCGCCTCCACGAGATCCAACACGCGGCGCATCTCCGCCGCGGGGATGCCTCCGGACTGCGAGGGCGTCTGGGGGGGCTCTGCCCGGTGGTGCCGGGGTCCGTGGTGGTGGCCGTGGTGCGACCAGGGCGGCGCGCCCCAGGAGTTCGCCCAGGCGTGGGCCCACTGGTTGGCGTGGCGTTCGGCGCGGCGCTGCCAGCGCTCCGCCTGGCGCTGCCAGCGCAGCGAGTCCTCATCCCACGAGGACGCCTCGCGCCCTTCCTCTTCGTGGCGCGCACGGCCTGACTCGCGCAGGCGCACCGAGCCCAGCTCCGTCTCCATGATCAGCGTCGTGGCGGCCTGGGGATTGGTGGGGTAGCGCGTGTGCGCCGAGCCTAGCGACGAGCGGGCCACGACGTTCAGGTCCAGTCCCGGCACCAGCCGCAGCTCCACCGCGCCCACCTGCGTTCCGATTCGGTGCTCGCCCACGTCCAGCGCGTCCACGTCCAGCTTCACCGCGCCCGCCTGCGCGTGGATGTGCAGCGTGCCGCCCACGCGCTCACCGACGATGCGACCCGCGCCCGTGCGCAGGTTGAGCTTGCCGTGCACGTCGCGCAGGCTCGCCGTCCCGGCGTCCGTGGACAGCTCCAACTCGCAGTCCTTCAGCCCGGAGACGCGCACCGCGCCCGCGTCCAACTGGAGCCGGGCGTGCACGTTGGCCGGCACGAACAGCTCCGCGTGTCCGCCCTGGCGCCAGAACAACGACAGGAAGCCCGCCTCGCGCGGCACCAGCTCCACCTTCGTCACCCGCCCGTGCTCGCGGATGCGCGCCTCCACCCGGCCGTGCGTGACGAGGTAGGGCTTCTCTCCTTCCGCCAGCGGCGACACGACGAGCGCGGCGGCCGTCGCGTGCAGCTCCAATTCCGCCTGCTGTCCCCAGGGGATCGCGTGGCGCTGGGCGCCGTCGCGTGAGGATGCGGAAGCGTCGGAGGACGGCGTCTCTTCGGAGTCCATCATGGGCATTACTCCCGTGCCTTCTTGAGGCGTTGGGCGGCCTCGTCCGCATCGATGAGCCCGGCCGCGAGGTCATCGAGAATCTGGGCCCGGCGCGGTGAGGCGCGCTCGCGGGCTGGGGGCGGAGACGGGGGCGCGGGCGGTGCGCCCGGCGTGTTGCCCAGGGCCTCCACCACGTCGTCCAGCCGCGCCACCACCGTCGGATAGGAGAGGCCCAGGGCCTGCTCCACGTCCTTGATCTTCCCCCGGCAGCCGATGAACACCCGCACGAAGGCGAGCTGCTCCGGCGACAACTGCTGCACCCACCCCGTCGTGAAGCGCCCCTCCACCGCGGACTCGCACCCCTCGCAGCGCACCCGTTCGATGACGGTGCCACCCCCACAGACGGGACAGCGGGTCGGGACGGGCCAGGTGGGCTTGGAGGTCGGCATGGGGTGCGTTGGGGTTCAGAAAATCAATTTGTGGATTGAGAATATTGATTTCTACGGGCTTGGCAAGGGGAGGAGTTCATTTCCCGGGAAGACGGACACCTCCGAGCCGGTGGCCACGAAGGCGGAGTGGGATGGACCCCGGAGGCACTCGGAGAAGGCGGGGCCGTAGAAGCGGGCCACGTCGCAGTCGAAGGCCGTCTCCTGGGCGCGCCAGACGCTCCAGCGGGGATGCTCCACGCGGTACTCCGCGCAGCCTCCGTCGCGCTGGGCGGTGTAGCCCCAGTAGTGCTCGGTGATGAACTCCTCCTGCGAGCCGGGCGTGCTCTCCACCGGGCTGCCCTGCGTCCGGGCCGACAGCTGGTGCCAGCGGCCGTGGGACTTCCAGGCGTACTCGACGTGGCCGGGCGCGCCCGTGTCGGCGCCGTCCATGTTCACGGCGTGGCGCATGGGGAGCGCGACGTAGGGCTCGTTGTAGAGGACGCGCGCCACGGTAGCGATGGCGAGCTTGGGGACGATCTCCCGCACGAACACCACGCCGCGCCGCCAGCCCTCGGGGCCCAGGCGGCGCACGTAGAAGCGCAGGTTCACCTCGTCGAAGTCGCGGTGGAATGGAACCGCGAGGCCGCGCACGCGCGTGTCGAGGAAGCGGAAGCCGACCATGCTCGCGAACGTGTGGCCCTGCCACGCGTCGAGTTCGGTTCCACGGGGCACGAGGGGCCGCAGCACCGCCGGGTCCACCTCGTAGTTGAGCATCAGCAGGTACCGCCACGTCGCCGTCAGGAAGGGGCGCATGGCGAAGGTGTAGCGCGCCCACGTCGCGCAGGGCTCGCGTGGACCCCGGCTTCCCCCTGTCCGTGGCTTCTGTCGGGCAGAAGCCCGGACCTAATGGGTGACGGGACTGAGCCGCCGCTCCCTGTCCGCGAGCCGCCGCTCCAGCCGTTCGCGCCATCTCAGCGCGGGCCGCTCCACCCCGTGATGCAGCAGCAGTGACGCGAGCAGCACCGCCACGGCGCCGCCGACCAGCGTGATGACGTGGAACGTGCCCAGGCCGTGGGGCTCCAGGGTCACGCGCACCAGGTGCTGCACGGACTTGTGCGTGAGGTAGACGGTGAAGCTCAGCACCGCGAAGGTCCGCACGCCCGGGATGCGCGCGCAGACGCGCGAGACGGCGGGCCCGGCCATCGACACCAGCAGCGCCGCGTACCCGAGCGACACCAGCGGGAAGGCCAGCACGGCGTAGGAGAGCTCCCGGTTGTATTGCTGGTTCACGTACGCCGCGCTCCCCAGGCACAAGAGCCCGAACCCCGGCAGCAGCACGCCGGGCCTTTGCGTCCAGCGCTCCCACATCGCGGGCCGGTAGACGCGCATCGCCGCGAGCAGCACGCCGCAGAGCAGTCCGTCGAGCCGCGCGTACGTCGGGTAGTAGAGGAACGTGTCGTAGTCGCGCCAGCCCATGTCGTCGGGGCCCAGCTTCCCGAACAGGTGCAGCCACAGCCCGCCGCGCAGGAGCATCCCGGCCAGCATCACGGCCACCGCGCCCGCGAGCACATACGGCGCCCGGGCACGCCCGCGCAGCGCGAGCAGGGTGAGCGGGAGCACCAGGTAGAAGTGCTCCTCCACGCACAGCGACCACGCATGGGAGAAGCCGCCGATGTGCAGGCCGAAGTTCTGCGTGAAGGTGAGGAAGCGCCACGCGGGCGTCACGAAGGGGCGCTCACTCCAGGCGGGCACCCACAGGTACAGGCCCAGCACGACGAGGAACGGCGGCAGGATGCGCAGCGAACGTCGCAGGTAGAAGCGCCGCAGCGACGGTGTCTCGCCCTTCGCGAGCGGCTCCAGGAACTGCGCGCCGATGAGGAAGCCGCTGAGCACGAAGAACAGCTCCACGCCCGTCCAACCGAAGTTGGCGATCATCCGGTAGGTCTCATGACCTTCGGGACGGGGGTGGTGGAAGAGGACGACGAGGACGATGGCCAGGCCCCGGAGCAGGTCCAGGCCGGCGAGGTGACGCGATTCAGGCGTGTTCAGGGGAGCGGCTTTCCAATGCCAGACTATTTCCGAGATAGAGAAAACCATTGTATTTCTTTACTGCCAGATGAATCGCCTTTGACGGTTCTTCAATTTGAGCAACGTCACGCCCGCCGCCCGTGCGAATGGTTGCTTGAACTGTGAGGTTGACTTTTCACGAGGGGGTGAGGAACTCGCAGCCGCAGGATCATGGAAAATAGCGCGATTTTGTCCGACACACCCGCGTCATGCGGTTAATCGATACCTTGCCGACTCCGCAAGTTTTGCCAATTTGTACGAAGGGCCCTCTTCGTAAATGGCTCATGCCAAAGACTTAAGTGGGCCCCAATCGAGTGGTTGGATAAATCTAGTTTTTGGGCTCTAGCGAGAGGAACCGATTGGCGAAAGCGCTTGTTAAAAGAGTGCTTTCTCCTCGCTCCTTGTTTCCCAGAATGGTGACTCGATAGCGAGCTCGCGTTATGGCAACATAGAGTCTTGTGTGGGCAATAAAATTCATGAAATGCCGACTCTCGGAAGTCGCGGCTGCTCCTGTTGGTGGAACTCGGCCATCATCAACGCCAACTAGGACCACTCCATCAAACTCAAGACCACCAACATAGTCCGGCATGGAGAGAACAAAGCGACCAGTTTTTTTGGCACGGCTGACTACTTCAGCGTCGCCGCGGCGTTTTAAAACTTCTAGAGGTTTGTTGAGTGTTTCGGACTTTGTCTCTAGTGAGTGAAAGAGTTCCGCGCTGAATGCGACAAGTAATATTTTCGATCGCGAGCACTGCAGATCCTCAGTTAGCTGCTCTGCTTTCGATAGGGCCGCCACAATCATTTGGTCGTCTGTCGGATAGAAAAAGAAATCCGGTGTCTTAGCCTTGGATTCTTCGTCAGGAGTGAAGACGCTGGAAGCGTGATGTAGAGGGTTCTCGAAATTCGTAAAAAGCGTCGCCCCCGCCGCTGTAACAGACAGTGCGAGATTTGTGATGTCTGGAGAGCAGCGAAAAACCGAGTCGACGGTCGTTTGTTTGGTTTCGTGACTGTTTTCTGGGGCAGGACTGAGGATTGCTGTATCAAGAATGGCGTTGGTTAGTCCTCGATCGCCTGGTGCTTGTGTTCGATCGACTGAAAAGACGATTGGGTTCGAGCCCTCTGTTTTGGTGAGATAGTGGAGTGCCGAAAGTTCATTTAGGTTGAACAAGTGAGTCTCGTCAACGAAGACAGAGTCGAATCCCTCTTTGATTCGATGCCGTCTCCAAATCGGGGTGTCGAGTTGGCCTATCGCGCTGAGGACAACATCGTCTGTATCGAACTGGTTTACGCTGAAAAGCTTCTTTTGGTACCGCTTGAATACTGTGAATACAAATCCTCTATCGGCATCTGTTTTTATGGGTAAGTTGTTCTCGACGGCCGGGAGTCGCCTGTATTTTTCCAAATCCTCCCCGGCCCTTCCTTTAATCGTTACGGAGATTTCATGCTGGAACATCTCTGCGATGGTCCAGACCCGCTCGGTATTGAGGAATTTAGCAAAATCTTTCGACAGCATTCGAGTGTAGGTTGGGAGGTCTTCCTGGATTGCTTCGCTCAGGCATTCTTCAATGTAGAGCAGGCGAAGATCTCGGGCCTCCATCGCGTCTCTGTCCAGGAATTCCACTTCTGATATTCCTGTATTGAGATGGCTCGCGCACCAGACTTGAAGTGTCGTTATCAACAGCGACTGTTGGGAGTCTCTGCGGCTCAGGCGGGAGAATCCAAACTCGTCGTTGGTGTCAAACATTTGTTGGACGGCAATCCGGGTGGCCTCGCCATAAGCAATGAACACTGAGTGATTCTCGCGTTCTTGTTTTTTTGCGAGCTGGAGATTGTTGATGCACTTTAGTACAAGCGAGAGTGTCTTGCCTGTTCCGGCTGGTCCTTCAATTCGTTCAGGACCAGAAATAGGTCTCATTACGAAGTTGCGCTGCGTTTCAGTCAGCCGGTGCAGCCACTGCTCAAAGCCAAGGTGCGGGGTGAGCGGTTCGCCGTCAGGAGTTCGAAGAACCGAAACCGTCAGCGCCTTTGCTTTTTCGCTTTCTATTCTGCCTAATTCGGCAATGCGTTGTCTGGCTGTTTCAATATTTCTGATTGCAACACTGAAGTAGTGGACGCTTGGTTTCTCGTCTGGTCCGGCTCCTTCATCCATTCCGTTGTTGTAAACTAATAAATGATTCCCGGACGATGTTTGGCGCTCATGCAATTTTTTGGCATCGGGCTGTCTCTCGATGGCGAGGCGAAAAAGACTGAGCGGAAAGGGGAATATGGCGGCTTTTGTTGTGCCGGCAATCAGGCGCTCGTGGGGGCTGAGTTTAAGATTCTCCCAAATCCGAATCGCGAAGCGCAATACTCGCTGGAAAATTAGGACGCAGTCTGATTGGCTTCTGTTGGTGAATGGATTTGCTTTGTCTAGATCGAAAACTAGATAGTGTTCGCGGTCTGGTGTTTTGCTTAGAATGTAAGCCCCGTCTGCTTCCCTGATTGAGTACACGCCCTGTGTTGGGAACTCGCTTCCTTGTGCTCCTTGGAGAATGCTTGCCAGTTCACTGCCTTGGGTGAACTGTGCGGACTGGAGAAACCGATCCGAGATTATGTCGGAGGCTGCGCGGTGATCGATCAGTATAAATTTCATGACTCTTCCTTTGTTGATATTGAGTGATGTTCTTTGAGTTTGTCTATGTAGGTCGTTTCGGGATCGGTGAGTCCAATGCGGCTGAATAGGAGAGAGAACGATTGGAGGAGATGTTCGATCTCTGGAGAGCGTAGAACGCCGATCGGAAATGCGAAATCTGTAGAGTCAAAGCAGATTTTGTTGGCAGCTTCTGGATGGTGCCTGCAGTGAAGTTCATACTCTGGTTTTTCAATCCCTGCTGCAATCTTGATGGCTAGGTTTCTTGGCAGATGGCGAACTTCTCTCAGAAGTGCCACGTATCCATGCTTGTCTCCGTCGGGACTTATTGAGTCCAGGAAGTAGTAGCCACTGAGTTTTTGTCGTATGCAGTCATCTAGGGCTTGACGGCAAATAGATGCAAATGATTTGTCGTCTGGTGGAAGAAATGGCTTGAGCTTGTTTTCTTTGTTGATTTTTTCCAGCTTCAGGATGGTTGAGTTTATTTTTTCGAGCCTGTCTCTGGCTGTTTTCGTCTTTTTGTCCGCTGCGTCAGCTGGGAAGAGTTTTTCAATGATGCTGGCTAGTGGTTCGGTTGTTAGGATGTTTGGTGAGTGTCCTGCGGTGTTGAGGGTAGAACGCAGGTTTCCTTCGATTTCATTCATCCAGCGTTGGCATACGATTGACTTGAAATCGCGATCAATCCAGTCTTGCATTTTAGCTATGGGTAGGTAGTTGAATATTTGGGTTTTGTCGTGTGCAAGATCGCATCTGGCTGTGATGATGAGGCCATGTATGTCGCAACCTTTGTAGTCTTCAGATAGGGCCCCGCTGAAAATTGACCCCTGCTCAATTTTTCCCCACTTAACTGGGAGAATGGTTTGTGCCAAGTCGATTTCCTGTCTGGTTGGTCTGACGGTTAAATTTGTTGGCGACTTGAATGGTTAATTGGGTGTGTGGGTTGGAGTGTTTGGCTGTGGATGTTTTTGGCTTGAGTAGGTTCCTGTAGGTGAAGGATGGCTGGTTTGGGCGATATGGTTGGTGTGGTCTGAGCTAGATATTACTCGGATTTTCATGCCGTGTGTGTGGGAGTAATTGGCGGGTTGAGCGCGTGTTATTCCTTGGGTTGCTTGGGATGGCTCTTTGACTTGATGTGGGATAGATGCGCGTACACCGTGCGCACCGAGTCCGCGTCGGGCCAGAAGCCCCGTCCGGCGTACTTGATCAACCGCTGGGCGGTGATGCCCGGGCGGACCATCTTCACCACCCGGACCCGGCGTTGAAAGAGGTCCACCCAGGCGTGCGGGCCCGCGTGGAGCAGCCGGCCGTCCAGCAGGAACTGGCAGATGCTCAGGTCGGTGAACGCCAGTTGGTGGCGGATGGGGTCGCCTCCTCCGCCGAAGAGGGCCGGGATGTGGACGAGCTGGAGCAGGTGGCCCTCCGGCGAGTGCAGCTCCAGCGCGTACATCTCCCGGCCATCGGGGAAGCGCCGCAGTCGCAGCCGCTCCTGGAACGCGCCTTCTTCGAAGACGGCCCCCGCGCAGGGTGCATGGTCGTCACGCCCCCGAAGCCGGTCCATCAGCCAGGGCCCCCACTGCGTCGCCCCCTGTCTGCGGCAAGGCGTGTAGCCGGTGGCCAGCATCCGTCGTGCGGTCCGCTCCAGCGCTTCGAGCGATGCGCAGAACAGGTCGTAGTCGCCCGTGTCCCCACCGTCGCACATCTCACCGGTGAGCCACCGCAGGATGCGGCCTCCCAACAGCCACGTGTCGTCGCCCAGCAGGTCCAGGTGGGGCAGCTCCGGCAGGGCCAGGATGCGCTGGACCTCCTGGACTGGAACCGGCGCCCGGTCCTCCAGGGCTGCCGGGTCGGTGGTGGAGGTCGCGCCCAGCAGGGCTCGCAGGGCGGCGTCCTCCGTGCGTGTGAAGCGTCGGGACATGGCGTGGCTACCCGTCCCTTCCGTCCGACTTCGGCGGGGCGGCGAGCAGCGTCCGCAGGCGTTCAGCCAGCGCGTCCACGTGGGGCGGACGGACGAGGGTGAAGTGGTCTCCCGGCACGGTGTGCACCGTCACCCCACCGCGCGCGAGCGCACCCCAGCCGAGGTCCGCCGGAGCCTCCGGGCCCTGCTCGGCCCGGAGCAGGACCAGCGCTCCGTCATACGGTCCAGGCACGTAGGTCCTCGTGGCGCCCTGGTTCACCAGGAAGCGGTGCCACAGCTCGCGCAGCTCCTCGCAGGCGACCTCTTCCAGGCCCATGCCGATGCCCAACTCGGGTGGTCCTTCCAGCACCAGGCGCAGCTCCACCGGATCCACCAGCCCCAGCACCTCCGCTGCTCGGGGATGCACTTCCGCCAGCCGTGACAGGTGATCCGCGAACTCCAGCACCCGCTGGCCCACGGCTTCGTCCGGGGTGAGGACCTGCTCGGAAGCCGGCTCCTCGCCCATCGCGTCGATGACGACGAGCACCTCCACCGCTTCGCCTCGGGCACGGAGCTGGCGCGCCATCTCGTACGCCACGCGTCCGCCCATGGACCAACCGCCCAGGCGGTAGGGCCCCGCGGGCTGCACGTCGCGCACGGCCTCCAGGTAGCGCGTGGCCATGGCCTCCACCGTCGTGCCCGCGCCGTCCTTCGGCACCTGCAATCCGTAGAAGGGCTGGGTGGGATCCATGCGCCGCGCCAGCTCCAGGTAGCCCAGCACGCTGCCTCCCACCGGATGCACGCAGAAGAAGGGCGTGCGCTCGCCTCCCTTGCGCAGCATCACCAGCGGCGAGTCCGAGGACGTCCCCGCGTCGATGCGCGCGGCCAGTCCCTCCAGCGTCGGCGCCTCGAAGAGGTCGATGACCGCGAGCCTCGCGCTGAACAGCGTCGCCGCCCTGGCCACCACCTGCGTGGCCAGCAGCGAGTGGCCGCCCAGGTCGAAGAAGCTGTCGTGCACGCCGATCCTGGGAACGCCCAGCAGCTCCCGCCACAGCGTCGCCAGCCGCTGCTCGGTGGGCGTGCGGGGCTCGACGTGTCCGGTGTCCTCGTTGGAACGGGACGGTTCGGGCAGGGCCTTGCGATCCACCTTGCCGTTGGACGTGCGGGGCAGGGCGTCCAGCACCATGAACGTCGCGGGCACCATGTAGTCCGGCAGCCGCGCCGCAAGGTGCGCGCGCAACACGGACTCCTCCAGCGCCTTCTCGAAGCGGCCCACCGCGTAGGCGATGAGCTGCCGGCCCTGGGACGCGTCGTCGCGCGCCACCACCACGCACTCGCTCACGCCCGGGTGCCTTGAGAGCACGGCCTCCACTTCACCCAGCTCCACGCGGTAACCGCGAATCTTGAGCTGGTGGTCCACGCGGCCCAGGAACTCGATGCGGCCGTCCTGAAGCCAGCGCACCCGGTCCCCCGTCCGGTACATGCGGGCGCCGGGCTTCGTCGCGAAGCCGTCCGGTACGAAGCGCTCCGCCGTCAGGTCCGGTCGGCCCAGGTAGCCCCGGCCCACGCTCTCGCCGCCGATGAACAACTCGCCGGGCACGCCCGTGGGCACCGGCTGCCCGTACGCATCCAGCACGTACACGCGCACGTTGCCCAGCGGCCGGCCCAGCGGCACCGACCGCGTTCCCGGCGTTCGCACGCCGCGCTCCACCAGCTGCGCGAGCACGCCCACCGTCGTCTCCGTGGGGCCGTAGTGGTTGAACACCTCGCAGTCGGGGGCCAGCGCGTGGACCCGCTCCACCAGCGTCCACGACACCGTGTCGCCGCCCAGCACCAGCCTGCGACGCGGCAGCAGCCGCTCCGCATCCTGTCCCGCGAGCAGCGCTTCCAGGTGCGTGGGGACGATCTTCAGGCCCTGCACCTCATGCGCCCGGCCGTATGCCACGAGCCTTCCCGCGTCCGATGCCGTGTCCCGGTCCACCAGGTGCACCGCGCCGCCCGCGCACAGCGTGGGGAACACCGCCGTGTGGCCCAGGTCCGCCGCCAGCGTGGACACCGTCGCGAACGACATGCCCTGGGGCAGCTCCAGCCGGTCGCTGACACCCGCCACGTAGCAGGCGAGCTGACGGTGTTCGATGACCACGCCCTTGGGCTGGCCAGTGCTCCCCGACGTGTAGATGACATAGGCCGCGTTGCCCGGCAGGACGCCCGTGGATGGGGCGTCTTCCGGTTGTGCGTCCAGCAGCCCGTCGTCCGCGTCCAGGCTCACCAGCAGCTCACCCTGCGAAGGCAGCTCGTCCGCCAGCGCTTCCTCCGTGACGATGAGCTGGACGCCCGCGCCCTTCAGCATGTGGCGCATGCGCTCCGGGGCGCTGGCCGCGCCCGCATCCAACGGCACGTAGGCCCCGCCCGCCTTGAGGATGCCCAACAGGCCCACGAGCGCGTGCGCCTTGCGCTCCACGAACAGGCCCACCCGTGTCTCCGGCGCGACGCCGTACTGCTGGAGCAGGTGCGCGAGCTGGTTCGCCCGCCGCTCCAGCGCCGCGTAGGTGAGCGTTCCATCCGGGGCCACCACCGCCAGCGCTTCCGGCGTCCGCGCCGCCTGTTCGGCGATGAGGGCGTGGATGCAGCGCTCCGCGTACGGGAGCGCGGTGTCGTTGAACGTCCCGAGCAGCCGCTGACGCTCCGGCTCCGGCAGCAGTGGGAAGTCCGACAGGCGCAGCGCTCCGGCGTGCGCGACGATGCTCGCGAGCACCGCGTGGAAGCGCTCCGCCATGTGCTCGATGGTGGTCTCGTCGAAGAGGTCCCGGTCGTAGCTCCAGGCGCACATCAGACCTTCGGGCGTGGGCGTCACGGACAGCGTCAGGTCCAGCTTCGCGGCGGCGGTGTTCACGCCTTCCACGCTCAGGGTCAGCCCGGGCAATTCCAGCGCCGTCTGCGGCGTGTTCTGGAGGATGAGCTTCACCTGGAACAGCGGCGCGTGCGAACGGCTGCGCTCCGGGTTCATGGCGCGCACCACCTCCTCGAAGGGGAGGTCCTGGTGCGCGAAAGCGCCCAGGGACACGCGCCGCGTCTGCTCCAGCAGCTCCAGGAAGGTGGGGTTGCCTTCCATCCGCAGCCGCACCACGAGCTGGTTGATGAAGAAGCCGATGAGGCCCTCGGTCTCCTTCGTGTCGCGGTTGGCCACGTCGGTGCCCACCACCACGTCCGGCTGTCCGCTGTAGCGGTGCAGCAGGCCCTGGAAGGCAGCCATCACCGCCATGAAGAGCGTGGCCCGTCCGCGCTGGGCCAGCGCCTCCAACCCATTCGAAATGGCCGGCTCCGTCGTCCGCGCCACCAGGCCGCCCCGGTGGGCGCGCACCGCGGGGCGGGGTCGGTCCAACGGCAGCTCCAGCACGGCCGGGGCTCCCGCCAACTGGTTGCGCCAGTAGTCCAGTTGCTTCTCCAGCAGGTCGCCTCGCAGCCACTGGCGCTGCCAGACCGCGTAGTCCGCGTACTGGATGGCCAGGGGCACAAGCGGCGAGGGCCGGCCCTGCTGGTGGGCGACGTACAGCGCGCTCACCTCCTGCACCAGCACGTCCATGGACCAGCCGTCCGACGCGATGTGGTGCATCGTCAGCAGCACCCGCCATGCGTCCTCCCGCAGGCGCAGGAGTCGGGCCCGCAGCAGCGGTCCCTTCGCCAGGTCGAAGGGCTTCAGCGCCTCTTCCACCTCCAGGCGATGGGCGTTGGCATCCCGCGCGTCCTCGGGCAGCGCTCGCAGGTCCACCTCTTCGAGCGGCAGCGCGAGGTCGGGCAGGACGACCTGCGACGGGCCTTCGGGGCCATCCCGGAAGACGGTGCGCAGGGATTCGTGTCGACGCACCACTTCCTGGAAGCAGTGCTCCAGCGCGCGCACGTCCAGCGCTCCCTCCACGCGCAGGGCGACGGGGATGTTGAACGTGGACGTGCCCGGTTCGAGCTGATCCAGGAACCACAGCCGCTGCTGGGCGAACGACAGCGGCATGCGCTCATCGCGCGGCGCGGGGCGCAGCGGAGGGGCCTGGAGCGCGGCTCCGTCCCGCATCAGGGCTTCCACGCGCAGGGACTGCTCCTCCAGCGTGCGGGCCTCGAAGAGGGCCTGGAGCGGCAGCTCCACCTGGAAGGCCGTGCGGATGCGTGACAGCAACTGCGTCGCGAGCAGCGAGTGTCCGCCGCGCGAGAAGAAGTCGTCCGTCGCGCCCACCGCGTCCTGCTTGAGCACTTCGCGCCAGAGCGCGGCGAGGCGGGTCTCCGTGTCCGTGCGCGGGGCGACGAGGGCCCTGTCGGCGCGCTGGGCTTCGGGCGCGGGGAGGGCGCGTCGGTCCAGCTTGCCGCTGGACGTGCGCGGGAGTGCTTCCAGCGCGACGAAGGCCGCCGGCACCAGGGCCTCCGGCAGGGTGCGCCGCAGGAAGGTGCGCAGCGCTTCGGCTTCCACCCGGGGCGTGGTGCGCGAGACGACGTAGGCCACCAGCGCGAGGCCGTGGGCTTCATCGTCGCGGACCACGACCGCGGCTTCGCGCACGCCGGGGTGCAGGACGAGCGCGGCTTCGACTTCGCCGGGCTCGACGCGCAGGCCGCGCAGCTTCACCTGGGAGTCGAGCCGGCCGAGGAACTGGAGGCGTCCGTCCGACAGCCAGCGGGCCCGGTCTCCGGAGCGGTACAGCCGGGCGCCGGGCTCGGTGGCGAAGGGGTGGGGGATGAAGCGTTCGGCGGTGAGGTCGGGACGGCCCAGGTAGCCGTGCGCCAGGGGCACGCCGCCCAAGTGCAGCTCTCCCGGAACGCCGACGGGCACCGGCCGCAGCGAGGCGTCCAGCACGTACGTCTGCGCGTTCGCCACCGGCCGGCCGATGGGCACCGTCGCGCCGGACTCCTCGCCGGTGACAGAGGACCAGGTGGCGTCGATGGTCGTCTCGGTGGGGCCATAGGCGTTGACGAGCCGGACCGTGGGCAGCAGCGAGCGCAGCCGCGTGGCCAGGTCCGGCGTCAGCGCTTCACCGCCGCAGAAGAGCAGGCGCAGGTCCGTGGCCTTCGCGAAGGCCGGCTCCGCCGCCAGGAAGCGCAGCACGGAGGGCACGGCCTGGAGGACGGTGATGCGCTGCTTCGACAGCGTGTCCGCGAGGAGCGCGACGTCGCGCTGGGCCTCGGGCGGCGCGAGCACGAGCGTGGCGCCGGACAACAGCGTGGAGAAGACCTCCGCGGCGGAGGCGTCGAAGCCCAGGGCCGCGAGCTGGAGCTGCCGGTCGTCGGCGCCCAGCGCGAAGGTGGTGCCCATCCACGTCGCATGGTTCGCCAGCGAGCGGTGGGAGATCAGCGCGCCCTTCGGCTGCCCCGTGCTGCCGGACGTGTAGAGGACGTAGGCGGGCAGCTCCGGAGTCACGTCGGGGAGCAGGGCTTCCGCGAGCGGGGACTCCAGCGCGGCTTCGACTTCGACGACCGGTCCCGTGAAGGCGGGCAGGCTGTCGCGCAGTCGGTTCTCGGTGAGGAGCACCGTGACGCCCGCGTCTTCCAACTGGAAGGCGAGCCGCTCCGACGGTGCGGACCGGTCCAGCGGCACGTAGGTCGCGCCGGCCTTGAGTGCACCGAGCAGGGACACGGGCAGCGCGTGCGAGCGCTCCAGGAACAGCGCCACCCGCGCGCCGGTGGGCAGGCCGAGCGTCCGCAGCCGACGGGCGAGGACGTTGGCGCGTGCATCCAGCTCCCGGTAGGTGACGGTGGCGCCGTCATGCTCCACGGCCACCGCGTCGGGCGTCGCCCGGGCCTGGGCCTCGAACAGCGCATGGACGGGCGTGTCGCGCGGGAAGTCGGCGCGCGCGCGGGTCCATGCACCCAACACCTGCTGTCGCTCCGCCTCCGTGAGCAGGGGCAGGTCGGACAGCCGCCGCTCCGGGTGGGCCGCCGCGTCCTCCAGCAGCACGCGCAGGTGTCCGATGAGGCGTTCGATGGTGCTCCGGTCGTAGAGGTCGGTGCGGTACTCCACCGCCCCCTCCATGCCCTCGGGCTTCTCCGTGAGCGTGAGGGAGAGGTCGAACATCGCGGCGCCGGATTCCACCGGGTGCGGTTCGATGCGCATGCCGGGCAGTGACAGCTCCGCTGTCGGCGTGTTGAGCATCACCAGCGACACCTGGAAGAACGGCGTGCCTTCGACCTGGCGCTTCGGCTGGAGGACCTCCACCAACTTCTCGAAGGGCACGTCCTGGTGGTCGTAGGCATCCAGCGTGACGCGCTTCACCCGGCCCAGCAGCTCGCGGAAGGTGGGGTTGCCGTCCAGCCGCGTGCGCAGCACCAGCGTGTTGACGAAGAAGCCGATGAGCCCTTCGGTCTCCTCGCGCGTGCGGCCCGCGATGGGTGCTCCGATGCTGACGTCGTCCTGATCCGCCCAGCGGGAGAGCACCGCCTGGAAGCCCGCGAGCAGGCCCATGAACAGCGTCGCCCCTTCGCGCTGGCAGAGCACTGTCAGGTCCTGCGCCAGCTTCTTGGGGAACATCAGGTGGAAGCTCGCGCCCGGCTGCTGGGAGCCCGCGACGCGGGGGCGGTCCGTGGGCAGCTCCAGCGCCGAGGGGGCTCCCGCGAGCTGGTGACGCCAGTAATCGATTTGCGCCTTGAGCACGTCCCCCTGGAGCCATTCGCGCTGCCAGACCGCGTAGTCCGCGTACTGGATGGGCAGCGACGGCAGCGCCAGCGGCTGGCCGGAGAGGGTGGCCGCGTAGCGCGTGACCATCTCCCGGATGAGGATGGCGATGGACCAGCCGTCGGAGACGATGTGGTGCATCGTCACGAGCAGCAGGTTCTCCACGTCCGTCAACCGCAGGAGCCGCGCCCGCAGCAGCGGTCCCTTCGCCAGGTCGAAGGGCCGGCGCGCTTCGTCCTCCGCGAGGCGACGGGCGGTCTCCTCGCGGTCGCGCACGGGCAGCTTCCGCAGGTCCTCCACCGCCAGCGGGAAGGACGCCTTCGGGGCGATGACCTGGACGGGCGTGCCCGCGTGGGTGGTGAAGGTGGTGCGCAGGGATTCGTGGCGGCGCACCAGCTCCGTGAAGGCACGCTCCAGGGCCGCCGCGTCCATCGCGCCGTGCAGCCGCAGCGCCACCGGCATGTTGTAGACGGGGAGGCCCGGCTGGTACTGGTCCAGGAACCACAGCCGCTGCTGTGCGAACGACAGCGGCAGGTTCCCCTGTCGCGGCACGGGGCGCAGCGGAGGCGCCTGGAGCCGGACGGCGCGGGCCAGGGTGGCGTCCAGCATCGCGGCCTGGGCCTCCAGCGTGCGCGCCTCGAAGAGCTCCTGGAGTCGGGGCTCCACCGCGAACGTGGCGCGGATGCGTGACAGCAACTGCGTCGCGAGCAACGAGTGTCCGCCGCGATCGAAGAAGTCGTCCTTCGCGCTCGTGCCCTTCGTTCCCAGCAGCTCGTTCCACAGCGTGGCGAGCCGGGCCTCGGTGTCCGTGCGCGGCTGGACGAAGTCGCCCTCCGTGCCCTGGACCTCCGGTGCGGGCAGCGCGCGGCGGTCCACCTTGCCGTTGCGCGTGACGGGCAGCGAGGCCCGCATGACGATGGCGGAAGGCACCAGGTATCCGGGCAGCCGCTCCCGCAGCCAGACCTTCAGGGCCGCGACATCCAGCAGCGGCGGGGCTCCCGCGTGCGACGGGGTCGCCGTGGCGCGAGGCACCACGTAGGCCACCAGCGCGCGTCCTCCCGGCATGTCGTCGCGCGCGAGGACCACCGCTTCGCGCACCGACGCATGGCCCAGGAGCACGGCCTCGATTTCACCCGGCTCCACGCGGAAGCCACGCAGCTTCACCTGCGTGTCGCGGCGGCCCAGGAACTGGAGCGTGCCGTCCGCCTTCCAACGCACTTGATCACCGGAGCGGTACATCCGCGCTCCCGGCACGTCGCTGAACGCATCCGGCAGGAACCGCTCGGCGGTGAGCCCGGCCTGCTGGAGGTAGCCCCAGGCCAGTCCGTCACCGGCCACGTACAGCTCCCCGGGCACTCCCGGCGGCACGGGCCGCAGGTGCGCGTCGAGCACGTACACGCGGGTGTTCGAGAGGGGCCGGCCGATGGACACCGGCGACTCCACCGCGTTCGCGTCGGTCATCACGTGGCAGGTGGCGAAGGTGGTGCCCTCGGTGGGGCCGTAGCCGTTCACCAGCCGGCCCGCGCGGGCCACGTGTTCACGCACGCGCACCGGGTTCAACACATCGCCTCCGGCGAGCACCTGGCGCACGCGGGCCAGGGCCTCCGGCTGCGTGGCGGCCATCTGCTCGAAGAGCGCGGACGTCAGCCACAGCGTGGTGACGTGGTGGGCTTCCAGCGTGCGGCCCAGCTCCTCCAATGAAGTCGCCTTCGGATCCGCCAGGACCAGCCGGCCTCCGTGCAGCAGGCAGCCCCACAGCTCGAAGGTGGAGGCGTCGAAGGCCAGCGGGGCCAGTTGGAGGAAGACCTCGTCCGGTCCGAACCGGGCGAAGTCCGTGCCTACCACCAACCGGACGATGGCCCGGTGCGGGACGCAGACGCCCTTGGGCCGGCCCGTGGTGCCGGACGTGTAGAGGACGTACGCGAGCGCGTCTCCGCCCTGTGTGGCATTCGGCGCCGTATCCGGCTCCGCGTCCAGGCGTGCCGCTTCCGTGTCGAGCAGGAGGACCGGGGGCGCGTTGGCGGGCAGGTGCTGCTTCATCGCCTCCGAGGTGAGGACGCGCACCGCGCCGGTGTCCTCCAGGAAGAAGGACTGCCGCTCCAGAGGCGCTTCGGGGTCGAGCGGGACGTAGGCCGCGCCCGCCTTGAGGATGCCGAGCACCGCCACCGGCAGCTCCAGCGAACGTGCGAGGCACAGCGCCACCTTCGCGCCCGGCTTCACGCCGCCCTTGCGCAGGTGCCACGCGAGCTGGTTCGCGCGGCGGTCCAGCGCCGCGTAGGTGAGCGTCTGGCCCTGGAACTCCACGGCCACCGCGTCCGGTGTGCGCGCGGCCTGGGCTTCGAACAACGCATGCACGGCCGTGTCACGCGGGTACGGCACGGTGGTGGCGTTCCACTCCACCAGCACGCGGTGCCGTTCAGCGTCGGAGAGCAGCGACAGCGTGGACAGGCGCCGCGTGGGCTGTGCCACCGCCGCTTCCAGCAGCAGGCGCAGGTGGTCCATCAGGCGGGTGACGGTCGCCACGTCGTAGAGGTCCGTCCGGTACTCCAGCGCGCCTTGCAGGCCGGAGGACGTTTCGGACAGGGTGAGCGACAGGTCGAAGCGGGACGTGCCGCTCTCCGTGTACACCCGGTGGAAGGTGACGCCTGGGAACGCGATGGCCGTCGTGGGCGTGTTCTGGAGCGAGAGCGCCACCTGGAACAACGGCGGCACGCCGCGCAGCCGGGGCGGCTGGAGGACCTCCACCAGCTTCTCGAAGGGGACGTCCTGGTGCGCGTAGGCGCCAAGCGTGACGTCCTTCACCCGGCCCAGCAGCTCGCGGAAGGAGGGGTCGCCGTCCAGCTTCGTGCGCATCACCAGCGTGTTGATGAAGAAGCCGATGATGCCCTCGGTCTCCGCCTGCGTGCGGCCCGCGATGGGCGCGCCCACGATGACGTCGTCCTGGCCCGCGTGTCGCGCGAGCACGGCCTGGAGGCCCGCGAGCAGGCCCATGAACAGCGTGGCCCCTTCGCGCTGGCACAGCGCCGCCAGGTCCTTCGTCAGCTTCGGGGACAGCTCCACCTTCAGCGAGGTCCCGGGCTGGTTCGGCTCCGCGGTGCGCGGGCGGTCCGTGGGCAGCTCGGAGGTCGGCGGTGCGTCCTCCAACTGGCCGCGCCAGTACGCGAGCTGTTCGTCCAGGACCTCGCCCTGAAGGCCGTCGTGCTGCCACGTGGCGTAGTCCGCGTACTGGAGGGGCAGCTCCGGCAGGGGCGACGGCTTGCCGGCGACGAAGGCTTCGTAGAGCGCCCCCAGCTCCCGGATGAGGATGGACATGGACCAGCCGTCGGAGACGATGTGGTGCATCGTCATGAGCAGCAGGTGCTCCCGCTCCGCGAGGCGCAGGAGTCCCGCGCGCAGCAGCGGTCCCTGCGCCAGGTCGAACGGGGCCCGGGCCTCTTCATTCGCCCGGCGCTGGGCTTCTTCCTCCCGAAGGCCCGGCTCCAGCGCGCGCAGGTCGTCCACCTTCAGCGGGAACGTCGTGGCGGCGCTGATGATCTGCACGGGCCGGCCGTCGCGGGCGCGGAAGGTGGTGCGCAGGGACTGGTGCCGACGCACCAGCTCCGTGAAGGCCCGCTGGAGGGCCTCCGCGTTCAGCGCGCCTTCCACCCGCAGCGCGGCGGGCATGTTGTAGAGCGGCAGGTTCGGCTGGAGTTGATCCAGGAACCACAGCCGCTGCTGCGCGAAGGACACCGGCGCTTCGATGGCGCGCGGCGCGATGGTCGCGGCCATGCCCTTGCGCGCCGTCGTGGCTAGACGTCCCTGGAGCCGCTGGGCCAGTCCCTCCACGGTGGGGGACTCGAACAGCTCGCGCAGCGGGACCTCCAGCCGCAGGGCGGTGCGCAGGCGCGATGCCACCTGCGTGGCCAGCAGTGAGTGGCCTCCCAACGCGAAGAAGTTGTCCGTCACGCCCAGGCGCGGCACGCCGAGCACCTGCGAGAACACGTCCGCCAGCGTCTGCTCCAGCGGCGTGCGGGGCGCGATGAAGGGCGCTTCGCCGCGCAGGCTGTCCGCGTCCGGCGCGGGCAGCATGCGGCGGGCGAGCTTGCCGCTGGGCGTGAGCGGCAGGGCCTCCAGCCGCAGCAGCGCGGAGGGCACCAGGTACTCCGGCAGTCGGCTCGCGAGCTGCCGACGCAGGGCCTCCGGGTCCCAGGCCGCGTCGGCCGGGAGGACCACGTAGCCCACGAGTCGCTTGTCTCCGGCCACGTCCTCGCGCACCACCGCGGCCGCGTCGCGCACGCCGGGCAGGCTTCGCAGGACGGCCTCCACCTCGCCGGGTTCCACGCGGAAGCCACGCACCTTGGCCTGCTGGTCGATGCGGCCCAGGAAGTCGAGCGTTCCGTCCGTCCGCCAGCGCGCGCGGTCGCCCGTGCGGTACAGCCTCGCGCCCGGGACGGGGGAGAACGCATCCGGCACCAGCTTCTCCGCCGTCAGCTCCGGGCGGCCGTGGTAGCCGGCCGTCACCTGGATGCCGGCGATGAGCAGCTCGCCCTGCACGCCCACGGGGCAGGGCTGGCCGCTCGCGTCCACGACGTAGAGCTGGGTGTCCGGCAGTGGGGCGCCGATGGAAGGCAGCCGCTCCCAGGTGGAAGGTGCACCTTGCAGTCGGTGCGCGCTGACGACGTGGCTCTCCGTGGGGCCGTATTGGTTCTCCAGTACGCAGTCCGGCAGGCGCTCGAAGAAGGACACCAGCGCGGGCGTCACCTGCAACTGCTCACCGGCCGTCACCACTTCCCGCAGGCGCTCCGGCAGCGGGGCTCCGTGCGCCACGGCATCCGCGAGCGACTGGAGCGCGACGAAGGGCAGGAAGAGCCGCTCCACGCCCTCGGTCGCCATGAGGCGCAGGAGCGCGGGCATGTCCCGGCGCACTCCCGCCGTGGGCACCACCAGCGTGCCGCCCGCGCTCCAGGTGGACAGCATCTCCTGGAAGGAGACGTCGAAGCTCAGCGACGCGAACTGCAACGTCGTGGCGTTCGCCTTCACCGAGCGCTGGCACTGCCAGTCCAGCATGTGCGACAGCGCGCGGTGCGACAGCTCCACGCCCTTGGGCCGCCCGGTGCTGCCCGACGTGTAGATGAGGTAGCAGGCCGACTCCAGCGGCACGTCCACGGGGGGCGCGTGCGTGGGCTGCGACGACACCGCGTCCAGCAGCAGCACCGCGACGTCCGGGCTCCTGGGCAGCGTGGCTTCCAGCGCCGCCTGGGTCAGCACCGCGCGGATGCCTGCGTCCTCGCGCATCAGCGCCAGCCGTTCGGCTGGATAGGTGGGATCGAGCGGCACGTAGGCCGCGCCTGCCTTGAGGATGCCGAGCACGCCCGCCGCCATCTCCAGCGATCGCTCCACGCACAGCCCTACGCGGTCCCCGGTGCGCACGCCCAGCTCGCGCAAGTCGTGGGCGACCTGATTGGCCTGTCGCTCCAGTTGGGCATACGTGAGGTGCTGGCCTTCGAATTTCACCGCAACGGCCTCCGGCGTGCGCGCGGCCTGGGCCTCGACGCGGCCGTGGACCGTGGTCGTCACGGGGATTGCGGGACGGGTGTTCCAGTCCACCAACACCTGCTGCCGCTCCGTCTGGGACAGGAGCGACAGCGTGGACAGGCGCTGCTCGGGCCGGGCCACCGCGTCCTTGAGGAGCGCGTGCAGGTGCGTGACCAGCCGCTCGGCCGTGGCCGCTTCGTACAGGTCGGTGCGGTACTCCAGCGCGCCACGGACGCCCTGGGGTGACTCGCTCAGCGTGAAGGTGAAGTCGAACTTCGCGGTGCCGCTGTCCAGCTCCAGCAGCTGCATCTGGAGGCCCGGCACGGTCAGTTCCGCCGACGGCGTGTTGAGCATCACCAGCGCCACCTGGAAGAACGGCGTGCGCTCCGGCATGCGCGGCGGCTGGAGCGCTTCCACCAGCTTCTCGAAGGGCACGTCCTGATGCGCGAACGCACCGAGCGTGACGTCCTTCACCCGGCCCAGCAGCTCGCGGAAGGTGGGGTCGCCGTCCAGCTTCGTGCGCATCACCAGCGTGTTGACGAAGAAGCCGACCAGTCCCTCCATCTCCGACTGCGTGCGGCCCGCGACAGGCGCGCCCACGCAGATGTCGTCCTGGCCCGAGTAGCGCGACAGGAGCGTCTGGAGGCCCGCGAGCAGGCCCATGAACAGCGTGGAGCCTTCACGCTGGCAGAGCGAGCGCAGCGACTGCACCAGCTCCAGCGGCAGCTCCACCTCCAGCCACGTGCCCGGGTTGCGGGTGTCCGCGGTGCGCGGGTGGTCCGTGGGCAGGTCCAGCGCGGGAGGCGCGTCCTCCAACTGCTTGCGCCAGTAGTCGACCTGCGCCTCCAGCACGTCCCCGCGCAGCCACTCGCGCTGCCAGGCGGAGTAGTCCGCGTACTGGATGGGCAGCTCCGGCAGCGGCGAGGGCCGTCCCGCGAGCCGCGCCTCGTACAGCGCGACCATTTCGTGGATGAGCACGGCGATGGACCAGCCGTCCGAGATGATGTGGTGCATCGTGACGAGCAGCAGGTGTTCGTGCTCCGCGAGCCGCAAGAGGCGCGTGCGCAACAGCGGCCCTTGCGACAGGTCGAAGGGCTGACGGGCTTCGTCCTTCGCCCTCAGTCCCGCCTCTTCCTCGCGTTCCGCGAGGGGCAGGTGCTCCAGCGATTCGACCGACAGCGTCCACGGCGCGGGGGGCGCGAAGACCTGGGCGGCCGTGCCGTCAATCACCTGGAAGGTGGTGCGCAGCACCTGATGCCGGCGCACCAGCTCCGTGAAGGCCTCGGTGAGCGCGGTGACGTCCAGCACGCCCTCCAGGCTCAGCGCGGCGGGCATGTTGTAGAGCGCGCTGCCCGGTTGGTACTGGTCCAGGAACCACAGCCGCTGCTGCGCGAAGGACAGCTCGGCGGACGTGACGCCGGGGCGTGCGGTGATGGCGGGCGGGCGGGGCGCGCGGTTCGCTTCGGGCACGCGGTCCTCGATGCGGCGGGCGAGCGTCTCCACCGTGGGGTGGTCGAACACCTCGCGCAGCCGCACGTCCACGCCCAGGCCGGTGCGCAGGCGCGACGTCACCTGCGTGGCCAGCAGCGAGTGGCCTCCCAGGTCGAAGAAGCTGTCGGTGATGCCGACGTGGGCCAGGCCCAGCACCTGCGCGAAGATGCCCGCCAGCGTCTGCTCCAGCGGCGTGCGGGGCGTGATGAGGAGTGCCCCGCCGCGCAGGCTGTCCACGTCCGGCGCGGGCAGCAGCCGGCGCACCAGCTTGCCCGTGGGCATCACCGGCAGCGCGTCCAGGCGCATCAGCGCGGTGGGCAGCATGTACTCCGGCAGTCGCCGTCCCAGGGCCTGCCGCAGGGCCTCCGGTTCCCACGCGGTGTCCGGCTGGAGCACCACGTAGCCCACGAGCCGCTTGTCGCCGGGCACGTCCTCACGCACCAGCGCCGCCGCCGCGCGCACGCCCGGCACGTCGCGCAGGGCCGCTTCCACTTCTCCCAGTTCGATGCGGAAGCCCCGCACCTTCACCTGACTGTCGAGCCGACCGAAGAACTCGATGGCGCCGTCCTCGCGCCAGCGGGCGCGGTCTCCAGTGCGGTACAGCCGCGCGCCGGCTTCTCCGGAGAGGCCATCCGGGACGAACTTCTCCGCGGTCAGCTCCGGGCGCTCGTGGTAGCCGAGCGCCACCTGGGGGCCTCCGACCATCACCTCGCCGGGGACGCCGGCGGGGCAGGGGCGGCCGGTGGGATCCACGATGTACAGCCGCGTGCCGGGCACGGGCATTCCCACCGGGGGCAGCCGCTCCCAGGTGTTCGGCGGGCCGCGCAGGCGGTAGGCGCTGACGACGTGCGCTTCGGACGGGCCGTACTGGTTCTCCAGTGTGCAGTGGGGCAGCCGTTCGAAGAGGGCCACGAGCGCGGGCGTCACCTGCAACTGCTCACCGGCCGTCACCACCTCCACCAGCCGCTTCGGCACGGGCGCGCCGTGGGCCACGGAGTCCGCCATCGTCTGCAACGCGATGAAGGGCAGGAAGAACCGCTCCACGCCGTGACGGTCCATGAAGGCCAGCAGCGCCGGCATGTCCTGACGGGTCTCCGACGTGGGCACCACGATGGAGGCGCCCACGGACCAGGACGTGAACATCTCCTGATAGGTGATGTCGAAGTTGAGCGACGCGAACTGCAACGTGACGGCGTCCACCTTGGGCGAGCGCTGGCGCGTCCACGCCACCACCCAGGACAGCGTGCGGTGCGCGACCGCGATGCCCTTGGGACGGCCGGTGCTGCCGGACGTGTAGATGATGTAGCAGAGCGAGTCCGGCCAGATGGCGGACGGCGGCGCATGGGACGGCAGGGCGGCGAAGGTCGCGGCCTCCGTGTCCATGCACACCACGCGCGCATCCGTCGCGGGAATCCTGGGGAGGATCCATGACTGGGTGAGCACCACCTGCGAGCCCGAGTCCTCCAACATCAGGGACAGGCGCTCCGCCGGATAGGCCGGATCCATGGGGACGAAGGCCGCGCCCGACTTGAGGACGCCCAGCACGCTCACCACCATCTCCAGCGACCGCTCCAGGCACAGCGCGATCCGGTCTCCCGGACGCACGCCGCTGTCGCGCAGGTGCCACGCGAGCTGGTTCGCGCGGCGGTCCAGCTCCGCGTACGTGAGGGCCTGGCCTTCGAAGAGGGCCGCCACGGCGTCGGGCGTGCGGCGGGCCTGGGCCTCGAAGGACTCGTGCACCAGCGGTTCGGGGGGGCCGTCGAACGCGGTGGTGCTCCAGTCCACGAGGACGCGCTGGCGCTCGGCGTCGCTCAGGAGGTTGAGCTCGGAGAGGCGGCGCTCGGGGTTCGCGACCGCGTCCTCCAGGAGCACGCGCAGGTGCTCCATCATCCGCGCGGCGGTGGTCGCCTCGAAGAGGTCGCTGCGGTACTCGAAGGCGACCTGGAGTCCTCGCGGCGTTTCGGTGAAGACGAGGGTGAAGTCGAACTTGGACGTGCCGCTGTCCACGTCCACCGTGCGGAAGGTGAGGCCCGGGCCGGTCAGCTCCGCCATCGGCGTGTTGAGCAGCACCAGCGTCACCTGGAAGAAGGGCGTGTGGCCCGCCTGCCGGGGCGGTTGCAGCGCTTCGACCAGCTTCTCGAAGGGCACGTCCTGGTGCGCGTACGCGCCCAGCGTCACGGCCTTCACCCGGCGCAGCAGCTCCATGAAGGTCGGGTCGCCGTCCAACTGCGTGCGCAGCACCAGCGTGTTGACGAAGAAGCCGATGAGCCCCTCGGTCTGCGGCTGGTTGCGGCCGGCGATGGGCGCGCCGATGCTGACGTCGTCCTGGCCCGTGTAGCGCGACAGCAGCGCCTGGAGGCCCGCGAGCAGGCCCATGAAGAGCGTGCCCTTCTCGCGGCGGCACAGGGCCCGCAGGCCCTGCATCAGCGCGTGCGGGAACACCTCCCGGTGCGTGGCGCCGGGGTTGCTCGTGTCACCGGTGCGCGGGTGGTCGGTGAGCAGCTCCAGCGCGGGAGGGGCACCGTCCAGCTGCTTGCGCCAGTAGTCGACCTGCTTGTCCAGCAGGGCGCCCTGGAGCCAGTCGCGCTGCCAGACGGCGTAGTCGGCGTACTGGATGGGCAGCTCCGGCAGCGGCGAGGGCCGGCCGGCGGTGAAGGCTTCATAGAGGGTGACGGCTTCACGGATGAGCACGCCGATGGACCAGCCGTCGGAGACGATGTGGTGCATCGTGACGAGCAGCAGGTGTTCGCGCTCCGCGAGGCGCAGCAGGCGGGTGCGCAGCAGGGGGCCTCGCGACAGGTCGAACGGGGCGCGGGCCTCCTCGCGGACGCGGAGCAGGGCTTCGGCTTCGCGCTCGGCGGCGGGCCAGTCGCGCAGGTCCTCGACCTCCAGGGTGGAGTCCGCGGTGGGCGCGATGACCTGGATGGGGTCGCCGTCCTGGACCGCGAAGGCGGTGTGCAGCGCTTCGTGGCGGAGCATCACCTCCGCGAAGGCGCGGCCCAGCGCGGACACGTCCAGCGTGCCCTCCAGCCGCATCGCGGACGGGATGTTGTAGAGCGCGCTGCCGGGTTCGTACTGGTCCAGGAACCACAGGCGCTGCTGCGCGAACGACAACGGCAGCGTCCCAGTGCGGGGCACGCGCTGGATGGACTGCGAGCCCGGGGAGGAGGCGGCGGGACGCGCAGGGGCCGCCGGTTGTGTGGATCCGCTCGGGGCAACCTGCTGCGGTGAGGATTGCGCAGGGACACTCGGCTGTGGGGTGCGGGCCGTGGCGCCTTGCGGAGTGACTGTGTGTGCAGCGGCTCCGGTCAGGAGCGTGGATTGGGCGGGGCCACTCGGCAGCGGCGAGGACTTCGGTGCAGCGGCATCCGTCGTCGACGCGGGGCGTGTGCTCACGCCTGGAACCGAAGCCGGGGGCGGTGCGCTGCGGGCCGGCGTGAGCAGCTCCACCTCACCGTCCGAGCGATAACGCGCCCGAGCGCCAGTGCCGTACAGCCGCGCGCCCGTGCCTTCCGGTGACGCCGGCAGGCGCGTCTGGGTCAACTCCGGGGCCTTCCAGAAACCGAGCGGCACGGCATCCCCGCCCAGGAACAGCTCCCCCACCACGCCCACCGGAGCACGCCGACCGGCGGCATCCAGCACGAAGCGCGGCCCTGGCGTCGTGGTCTCCCGGGCTCCAGGAAGCAGCGACACGGGCGAGACAATCCGCGCGGAGGTGGCGCGCTGGAGCGCGCGCGCGAGGTCCGGCGACAGGCCCTCCGCGTCGTCCAGCACCAGCGTCCGCACCTGCCCCAACACGCCGGCCGCATCCGGCATCTCCGCGAGCGTCCGCGCGATCTCGAACGAGCCGCGCAGGTGCACCGACGGCCCCATGCGCAGCAGGCGCGCGAGCATCCCTGCCCGGTCCTCTTCGACGGGCGCGGCGTCCGTCATGGGCGCGGTGTGTTCCTGGCTCTGGCGGCGCAACACGTCCAGGTGCCGCAGCCCCTCCAGGGTGATCTCCGGGGCGATGCCGAAGTCGATGAGGCAGGCCACCTCGTCCACGTCGGCCTGTCGCAGTTGCTCCACGCGGGCCGCCAGCGAATCCGGCGTGCCGAACAGGCCGCCCGACTCCAGGTATCGCGACACGCCCTGCTCCAGGAGCACATCCATGTCCTGGGGCGTAAGCGAGCGCACGTCGAAGCCCGGGCCCTGGCTGGCCACGAGTCCGTTCACCAGCTCCACCGAGCTGCGGAAGTAGCGCAGCAGCGGCTCACGCGCCTGGCGCTTCACGTCCTCGCGGCTGGAGGTGACGAAGGTGTGGAGCATCAACACGACGTGGCCGCGGCCGGGGTGGCCCGCCTTGCGCCGGGCCTCGCGGTAGATGGCGATCTTCCGCTCCAGCTCCACGAAGTCCTGGCCCAGGCCCAGCACGTTGGTGAGCAGGCCCGTGCCCAGCTCGCCCGCGAGCCGGAAGGTCTCCGGGTTGAAGGCGGCGGTGATCCACACCGGCAATTCCGCCTGCACCGGGCGGGGACGGATGGCGAGGTCCACCTCCACGCCCGCGCCGTTGGTGCGGCGCACCGTGCCGCCCTTCCACAGCTTGCGTACCTCCTCCACGCCCCGACGCACGGCCTCCGGACGCTGGTGGAAGTTCTGCGGCGCGAAGACGAAGTCGTTCGCGTTCCAGCCCGTGGCGAAGGACACGCCCGCGCGGCCGTTGGAGAGGTTGTCGATGACCGACCACTCCTCCGCGACGCGCAGCGGATCATGCAGCGGCAGCACGACGCTGCCCGCGCGGATGGACACCCGCTCGGTCACCATGGCCAGCGCGGCGCTGGTGGCGGTGGGGCTGGGGTAGGGGCCCCCGAAGTCGTGGAAGTGGCGCTCCGGCGTCCAGACGGCGCTGAACCCATGGGCGTCCGCGAACTTCGCGCCGTCGATGAGCAACTGGTACTTCTTCCGCCCCGAGGCCTCCGCGTCATTGGCGAAGTAGAAGAGGCTGAAGTCCAGGGCCCGCTTCGTGGCGGTGCCCGTCCGACGTGACTCCTCTCGGAATTCGGCGCGCGAGGGCAGCACCACCGGAAGCCCACGGGACAGGGCCCACAGCAGCTCCAGGCCCGCCGGATCCGAATCCGCATCCGACGTGCTCAGCCACAGCTCGCCCGGCCGTGACTCCACGCGCGCATCCAGCGCGGCGAGGCGGTGGACGAGGTTGCGGTGGCTCAGCATCACGCGGGGACGCGACAGGTCCGTGCCTTCGCGCACAAGGCACGCGAGGCCGTCCACGGCCACTTCCGGCCCGTGTGCCCCTGGCGCGGCGCCTCCGGCCGAAGCGTCCTCCACGCGGAGGACGGACGCGGACACACCGGACGGAAGGGTGAGCGTTGCGTCGGTCACGACCAGGAGCGGGCCGCCCTCGTGTCCGAATGACGCCAGCTCCCCGAGCCCGTCACGCGACACCAGCG
The DNA here is from genome assembly GCF_003612125.1 of Corallococcus praedator. GTDB lineage: Bacteria > Myxococcota > Myxococcia > Myxococcales > Myxococcaceae > Corallococcus > Corallococcus praedator. The sequence continues at coordinate 16,281 of NZ_RAWI01000024.1, read as the reverse complement.
CATACGCGCCCCCGGCCGCCAGCACACCCCACAGCGCGACGGCGCGCTCGGGAGACGGCTCCACGCACACGGCGACCGGAACGCCCGGCCCCACGCCTCGCGCCCGCAGTTGAGCCGCGAGCGCCAGTGCCTTCTGCCGCAGGGCCCGCCACGACAGGACCCGCTCGTGCTGCCCCACGGCCATCGCGTCCGGTGTCTGCTCCGCGCGGGACGCGAGCAGGGCCGGCAGCGACCCGTTTCCGGAGACGCGGACCTCGGTGCTCCGTGCGCGCACGGGCATCGCGTCCAGCGACAGCCGGGACAGCGGCTTCGTGGGCGAGGCGACGGCGTCGGAGAGCAGGGCCTGCAACTGGGACAGCAGCCGCGCGATGGTCTCCGCGTCGAACAAATCGACGGCGTACTCCAGCGTCCCGGAGAAGCCCCGGGCGTCCTCCCGCATCAACATCGTGAGGTCCGCGAGCGACGTGCCGTACTGCGCGGGCAGCTCGGTGACGTCGTAGTAGACCAGCCGCAGGCCGGGGAAGTCCTCGATGGGCGCGGACACGCTCTCCGCGTGCAGCAGGAAGATGGCGTCGAAGAGGCGGCCCAGCCGGTGCTCCTCTCCGGGCTCCAGCTCCCCCAGCAACTGCTCATAGGGCACGTCCGGGTTCGCGAAGGCCCCGAGCGTGGTGTCGCGCACCCGCATCGCGAGCGTGCGGAAGTCCGGATCCCCCGCGGCGCTCGTGCGTAGCGCCAGCGCGTGCGCCACGTAGCCGATCTGCGGCTCCAGCTCCGGCCGCGTCCGGTTGCCGATGGACGTGCCCACCAGGATGTCGTCCTGCCCCGAGCACCGGGCCAGGAGCGCCGTGAAGCCGGCGAGCAGCGTCATGTACCCCGTGAGCCCCTCCCGCTGGCTGAACGCGTTCAGCGCGACGCTCAGCTCCTCCGAGAAGGTGAACGCGTGCCGCGCCCCGCGCCGCTTCGCACCGGGGATGCGCGGGCGGTCCAACGGCAGGGACAGGGCCCCCGGACGTCCCGCGAGCTGGCGTCGCCAGTACACCTGCTGATCCGCGAGCGTGCCGTCGGCGAGCACCTGCCGCTGCCAGAGCGTGAAGTCGATGTACTGGATGGACAGCTCCGGCAGCGGCACGGTCACGCCGTGCACGAAGCCGGTGTAGAGGGCCAGCGCCTCGCGAATGAGGTTCACCAGCGACAGCGTGTCCGCGACGATGTGATGGATGGTCACGAGCAGCACGTGCTCCGTGTCCGCCATCCGCAGCAGGCTCACGCGCACGAGCGGGCCTCGGTCCAACTGGAACGGCGCCGCCGGCTCCAGACGCGCGCGCCGCAGGGCCTCCGCCTCCAGGTCCCCGGCGAAGCCGCGCAGGTCCACCACGGGAATGGAGATGCGCACCTCGGGCAGCAGGCGCGGCACACCCTGGCCGTTCACGTCCACGAAGACGGTGCGCAGGGATTCGTGGCGGCGGATGACCTCGTTGACGCCGCGCTCCAGCAGGTCCGGGCGCAGCGCACCGGAGATGCGGACCGCGAGCGGTTCGTTGAACAGCGAGCTGCCCGGCTCCCGGGCCCCCATCTCCCAGACGCGCTCCTGCACGTACGACAGGGGCAGGGGCTCCTTGCGGGGCCAGGGCTGGATGGCCGCTGCCGCCGCAGCCGGAGCTTCCCCTTCATCCGTGCCGAGCAAGCCCTCCGCCTGGAGTCGCGCTTCGATGCGCTCCGCGAGGCCCGCCACGGTGGGCGCCTCGAACAGGTCGCTCAAGGGGACCTGCGTGCGGAACGTTTCACGCAGCCGTGTGAGCAGCTGCGCCGCCATGAGCGAGTTGCCGCCCAGGTCGAGGAAGTTGTCGTCCAGCCCGATGTCCGCGATGCCCAGCCGCTCGCGCCACAGCTCCATCAGCCGTTGCTCGATGTCGCTCAGGCCGGAGGGCGCGGCCACGACGGCCACCGGGGCCACGGGCTCCACCGCAGGCGACGGCGCGACCGCGACCGGGGAAGCGACCTCCGGCAGGGGCAGCGCGGGCCGGACGTCCACCGTGATGCGGACGGTCTCGAACGGGTAGCCCGGCAGGGAGATGCGGCGGCGGGGACCGTGGGCGTGCAGGGCCTCCCAGTCCACGCTCGCGCCCAGGCGCCACAGTGTGCCCACGGACTCCAGCAGGGTCTGGAGATCGGACGTGGAGGTGCCCGCGCGGCGCAGCGAGGACACGGCCACGGAGTCCGGCGCCGTGCGCAGCCGCAGCCGTGCGAGCGAGGTGAGGCCCTGATCCGGCCCGGCCTCGATGAGCAGGCCATGGCCGGATTGCAGCAGCGCCTCCAGGCCGGCGCCGAAGCGCACCGGCTCCCGCATCTGCCGCGCCCAGTAGCGAGGCGAGGTGGCTTCCTCCGGACGGATCCACGTGCCGGTGAGGCTGGACACATAGGGCACGGCCGGGGCCTTCAGCGTGAGGCCCGCGACGGCCCGCTCCAGCTCGGGCATCAGCGGCTCCACGGCGCGCGAGTGGAACGCATGCGACGCGGGCAGCCGCACCACGCCCACGCGCCGCCCCACGAGCGTGCGCTCCAACGCGGCCAGCGGTTCCAGCGGCCCGGACACCGTGCACCGGTCCGGACCGTTGAGGGCGGCGATCTCCAGTGAGTCGGAGAGCAGCGGACGGACGTCCTCCGCGGACAGGCCCACCGCGAGCATCCCGCCCGCGGGCAGCCGCGACATCAGCTCGCCCCGCACCACGGACAGCCGCAGCGCGTCCTCCAGCGGCAGCACGCCCGCGACGCAGGCCGCCGCGTACTCACCGAAGCTGTGCCCCAGCAGGGCGCCAGGCTTGAACCCCAGCCCCATCCACCACCGCGCGAGCGAGACCTCCACGGCCAGCAACGCGGGCAGCGCGAAGCGGGGCTCCGCGAGGGCCGCCTCCGCACGGGCCTCTTCTCCGGCGGACGGGAACAGCACGGACTTGAGGTCCTGTGTCAGCCCCATGGACGGCAGCAGCGCGAGGCAGGCCTCCAGCTCCTGTCGGAAGCGGGGCTCGGTGTCGAACAGCTCGCGGGCCATCCCCACGGACTGCGCACCCTGACCCGGGAAGAGGAAGGCCACGCGCTGCGACGGCGGAGCCTCCACGTCGCGCACGGTGGACGTCGTGCCGGGCTTGCGAAGGGCCTCCACGAGTCCGGTGACGTCCTCCGCGACCACCGTGCGGCGCACCTCGAAGCCCTTGCGCCCCACGTTGCGCGTGAAGGCCACGTCCGCGAGCTCCACGTCGGAGCGGGCTTCCACCGCGTCGGCCAGCTCGCGCGTCACCGTCTCCAGCGCGGCGGGCGTGCGGGCGGACAGCGTGACGAGCTGCCGTGAACGACGTCCTCCGGAGACGGGTTCGCGCGCGGGCGCTTCTTCCAGCACCACGTGCGCGTTGGTGCCACCGATGCCGAACGAGCTGACGGCCGCGCGGCGGGGCCCGCCGGTGCGCTCCCACGGGCGCAGGGTGGTGTTCACGAAGAAGGGGCTGCGCTCGAAGTTGATCTCCGGGTTGGGCTGCTCGAAGTGGAGGCTGGGGGGAAGCTCGCCGTGGTGCAGGGCGAGGGCGGCCTTGATGAGGCCGGCGATGCCCGCCGCCGTGTCCAGGTGCCCGATGTTCGTCTTCACCGACCCCAACGCGCAGTAGCCCGTGCGCTGCGTGTGCGCCCTGTACGCCCGCGTGAGGGCCGCCACTTCGATGGGGTCGCCCAGCGAGGTGCCGGTGCCGTGCGCCTCCACGTACTCCACGCTGTCCGCGTCCACGCCCGCCGCCGCGAGCGCCCGGGAAATCACCTGGCTCTGCCCCTGGATGCTGGGCGCGGTGTAGCTGACCTTGGCCGCCGCGTCGTTGTTGAGCGCGGAGCCCTTGATGACCGCGTACACGCGATCCCCGTCCCGCACGGCGTCGTCGAGCCGCTTGAGCACCACCACGCCCAGGCCGCTGCCCAGCACAGTGCCCCGGGCCTTCGCGTCGAACGCGCGGCAGTGGCCATCCGGCGAAAGGATCATCCCCTCCTGGAAGAGGTAGCCCGTGCGCTGCGGCAGGGACACCTTCACCGCGCCCGCCAGCGCCAGGTCCGACTGCCGGGTGCGCAGGCTCTGGCAGGCCAGATGCACCGTGACGAGCCCGGTGGAGCACGCCGTGAAGACGTTGAGGCTCTCTCCGCCGAGCTTCAGCTTGTAGGCCGTCTTGGTGGCCACGTTCTCGCCGCCGGTCGTCCCCAGCGCCTCGAACAGGGAGGCTGGGTCCTTGCGCGTCTGTCCCAGGAGCGACAGCAGGTGCACGTTGGAGCTGCCCGCGCCCGCGTACAGCGAGACGGGCTCGGAGAGGCGCTCCGCGTCGTAGCCCGCGTCCTCCAGGGCGTTCCACGCGCACTGGAGGAACAAGCGCTGCTGCGGATCCATCCACTGCGCCTCGCGCGGGGACAGGCCGAAGAACGCTGCATCGAAGCCGTCCGCCTCCTCCAGCACGCCGCCCGCCGGCACGAAGTCGGGATGGTCGCGCAGCGCGTCCGGGAACAGCGGGGAGGGCTCCAGCTCCTCCTTGGTGAAGCGCGTGATGGACTCCACGCCCTCGCGCAGGTTGCGCCAGAACGCGTGCACGTCCGGAGCGCCGGGGAAGCGGCCCGCCATGCCGATGATGGCGATGTCGCCGGAGTCCTTCCCGGACGCCTCACGGGGTACTTCCGGGCGGGGCGTGGGACGGGGCGCGCTGGCCTCGCGCTCCAGCCTCGCGGCGAGCTGCGCGACCGTCGGGTGTTCGAAGAAGTGGGTGACGGGGATGTCCAGGCCCAGGGCCTCGCGAAGCTGCGTGCTGGCCTTCACCACCAGGAGCGAACCGCCGCCCAGGTCCTCGAAGAAGTGCGCGTGCAGGCCCACGCTCGGCACGTCGAGCACGCGCGCCCAGACCTCGGCGATGCGCTGCTCCATCGCGGTACCGGGCGTGGCGACGGGGGCGTCCGACGCGGGTTGCGCGGGTGTGGGCGCGGGCAGGGCGTCGCGGTCCAGCTTGCCGCCCGGGGTGAGGGGCAGCGCGTCCATCCGCACGAAGGAGGAAGGCACGAAGGCATCGGGCAGTCGCTCCTTGAGGAAGCGGCGCACGGCCGGAATCTCCAGGGATTCATCCGCCACCATCCAGGCGCGGAGCTGGGTCTCGCCCGCGACTTCGCGTGGGAGCACCACCGCCTGACGCACGCCCGGGACCTGGGCCAGCGCGGCCTCCACCTCACCCAGCTCGACGCGGATGCCGTGCACCTTCACCTGGGCATCGCGGCGGCCCAGGAACTCCAGGCGGCCATTGGACAGCGTGCGCACGCGGTCTCCCGTGCGGTACAGCCGGGCGCCGGGCTCTTGGGAGAACGGGTCGGGCACGAAGCGCTCGGCGGTGAGCGCGGGCCGCTCCAGGTAGCCGCGCGCCACGCCCACGCCTCCCACGTACAGCTCTCCCGGCACGCCCACGGGCACGGGCTCACCGCGTCCATCGAGCACGAACATGCGCACGCCAGGGATGGCGCGGCCGATGGACGGACGCGTGGCGTCCACGTCCGGGTCCAGGGTCGCGCAGATGGTGATCTCCGTGGGGCCGTAGGCGTTGAGGAAGCGGCGGCCCGGCTTCCAGCGCGAGGCCAGCTCCGGCGTGCACGCCTCGCCCACGGACGCCACGACCTCCAGCAGCGGCAGCGCGGAGGGCTCCAGGGGCGCAAGCGACGTGGGCGTGGCGGTGACGGCGGTGATGCGCTCGGAGGCGAGCACCTGCTGCAACGGAGGCCCCGGCAGCAGCGACTCCGGCGGCGCGAGCACCAGCGTCGCGCCGGACAGGAGGGCGGCGAAGATCTCACCCACCGACGCGTCGAAGCCGATGGACGCCAGTTGCAGCAGCCGGCTGCCCGGACGCAGCTTGAGCGCGTCGCCCAGGGCGGAGGCGGTGTTGCACAGGCCGTGGTGCGCCAGCAGCGCGCCCTTGGGCGTGCCGGTGGAGCCGGAGGTGAAGATGACGTAGGCGAGGTGCGCGGGCGTGATGGCCGGCGCGGGTTCAGGAGGCAGGGGGGACCGCGCCTCCAGCGAAGCGCACTCCTCGTCGAGCAGCACCAGCAACTCACCCTGGGGCGCCAGCCGGTCCGCCAGCGCTTCGTTGCTCAACAGCACGGCCCCCCGTGCCTCGCGCAGCATCGCTTCCAGGCGCGCCGGGGGCTGTCCCGGATCCAACGGCAGGAAGGCGGCGCCCGCCTTGAGCACGCCGAACAGCGCCACCACCAGGTCAGGGGTGCGCTCCAACTGCACGCCGACGATTTGATCCGGACGGACGCCTGCCACGATGAGGTGCCGCGCGAGCTGGTTCGCGCGGGCGTCGAGCTGTGCGTACGTCAGCGTCGTTTCGCCCAGCGCGACGGCGATGGCCTCGGGCGTGGTCCGGGCCTGCGCCTCGAAGAGACGGTGCGCGAGGTCCGGGGCCACGGAGGGGCCGGTGGAGCGCCATGCCGCCATCACCTGTCGGCGGTCGTCCGGGGTCAGCAGGGGCAGGGCGGTGATGGCCTGCTCGGGGTGCGCGGCCGCGCCGACCAGCAGCGTGTCCAACTGCCCGAGCATCCGCGCGATGGTGTCCGCGTCGAAGAGGTCGGTGGCGTACTCGCACATCAGCTCCAGCCCGTTCCCGGAGTCGGTGACGGAGAGCGTCAGGTCGAGCTTGGTGGCGCCGGTGTCTCCGAGCGTGCTGCTCAGCGTGAGGCCGGGCAGGTGCACCGGGTGGGACGCGGCGTCCTGGAGGACGAGCTTCACCTGGAAGAGGGGCGCGTGCGCGAGGCTGCGCTCCGGATTGAGGCCGCGCACCATCGCGTCGAAGGGCAGGTCCTGGTGGGCCCACGCCTCCAGCGACGTGCGGTGGGCACGGCGCAGCAGCTCACGGAACGACGGCGCGCCGGAGAGGTCGCCACGCAGCGGAAGCTGGTTGACGAACAGGCCGACGATGCCCGCGGTCTCCGGCCGCGCGCGGTGCGCGGTGTCCACGCCCACCACCAGGTCTTCCTGGCCGGTGTAGCGGTGCAGCAGCACCTGGAAGCCCGCGAGCAGCGCCACGAAGGGCGTGGTGCCCTCGCGCGAAGCGAGTGTCTTCACCCGGTCCCAGGCCGCCTTCTCCAACCGGTGGGTCCGCTGGGCGCCCCGGTAGGACTGCACGCGGGGCCGGCGGCGATCGCCGGGAAGGTCGAGCACGGGCGGGGCTCCGGCCAGGTGCTCGCGCCACCAGCCGAGCAGGTCCTCCTGTCGCTCACCGCGCAGCCACGAGCGCTGCCACGACGCATGGTCGGCGTACTGGAGGGGCAGCTCGGGCAGGGTGGGGACGCGCCCGGCGGACAGCGCCGCGTAGGCCTCCGCCAGCTCCCGCAGCAGCACGCGCATGGACCAGCCGTCCGCGACCAGGTGATGCACGGTGAGCAGCAGCCAGTGCCGCGCGGGCTCCAGGCGCAGCAGCGTCACCCGGATCAGCGGGCCCCGGGCAAGGTCGAAGGGACGCCGGGCCTCTTCGTTCGCGAGCTTCCGGGCTTCGGCTTCGCGCGCATCGGCGGGAACCGAAGCGAGGTCCACGACGGGCAGCGACAGCTTCAGGTCCGCGAGGATGCGCTGGCCGGGCTCACCGCGCGTCTCCACGAACACGGTGCGCAGGGCTTCATGTCGCCGCACGAGGAACTGGAGGCCCTTCTCCAGCGCGGACACGTCGAGCGTCCCGTCCAGTCGGGACACGATGGGGACGTTGTAGAAGGCGCTGCCCGGCTCCAGGCGGTCCAGGAACCACAGGCGCTCCTGCGCGAAGGACAGCGGCATCGACTCCGTGCGGGGCACGCGAGTCGGCGCCGGACGCGAAGCGGACCCGGAGGCCGTCGCTTCGCGCACCAGCTCCGCCGCGCTCGCGCCGCGCAGCAGCGTCTCCATCGAAACGGGCACGCCCAGCGTCTGCTCCAGCGTGTGCGCCAGCTCCACCGCCGCCAGCGAGTCCAGCCCGTACTGCGTCAGTGGCACATCGACATCCAGGTCCTCGACGCGGGAGCCCAGTCGCGCTGCCACCCGTGCGAGCACGCGGGATTCCAGCTCCGAAGGTGGAGTGCGTGAGTCGGTTCCGCCCACCGGATCCGACGCCGATGCCCGTGCATCGGCCTTCTCCCCCTGCGCTTCGACCAACGCGAGCACGTGGGACTCCAGCTCCGAAGCCGAGGCGTGCGCATCGAACGCCTCCGTCCTCGCGCCCATACGCGATTCCAGCGCCGGGGCCGGAGGCGGTGCGTTCCGCTGCTCGGGTCCGGATGCGCGGCCCGCGGCAGGCCCGTGCGTCTCCGACTCGGGTGCACGCCACGCATGCAGCTCCCGCAGTCCTCCCGCGAGGAACGCCGCGCGCGTGGCCCGCCGCTGCACCTTGCCGCTGGACGTCTTCGGCAGGCTCCCGGACTCGATGAGCACCACTGCGTGGGGCATCACCTCATGCGTCTCCGCCAGCCGCCGACGGATGGCCCCCAGCAATTGCGCCGCGTCCCCATCCCACTTGCGCGGATCCACCTCCTGCACCACGACGAGCCGCTCCTCGCCGTCCACCTCGACGCCGAACGCCACGCCGCACCCGGGCCGCAGCGCGGGGTGGCTCTCCTCCACCACCACCTCCAGGTCCTGCGGGTACAGGTTCCGGCCCCGCAGGATGATCAGATCCTTGGCGCGGCCCGTGACGTACAGCTCCCCCGCGTCCAGGAACCCCAGGTCCCCGGTGCGCAGGAACGGCCCTTCCCCCGTGGCGATGCGCGCGCCGAAGACCCGCGCGGACTGCTCCGGCTGCCGCCAGTACCCCTGGGCCACGCTGGGCCCCTTCACCCAGATTTCGCCCACCTCGCCCGGCGCCAGCACCCGGCCCGACTCCGGCTCCACGACGAGCAGTCGCTGCTCAGGAAGCGTCGTGCCGCAGCCCACCAGCGTCCGGGGCTGCCGCGAGGGCGCCTTCGCCTGTCCCGACTCCAGCGCGGATGCGTCCACGTCGCGCAGGATGGGCGCTGCCTCCTTCGCGCCTCCGGAGACGATGAGCGTCGCTTCCGCCAGCCCGTAGCACGGGTAGAACGCCTCGCGGCGGAACCCGTGGGGCGCGAAGGCCTCCGTGAAACGCGCCAGCGTGTCCGGACGGATGGGCTCCGCGCCGCAGAACGCCACCTCCCAGCGGCTCAGGTCCAGGCCCTGGCGCTCGGCGGGCGGGATGCGCCGCACGCACAACTCGAACGCGAAGTTGGGGCCGCCGCTGATGGTGCCGCCGAAGCGGGTCAGCGCCTCCAGCCACGCGCGCGGGCGCTTGAGGAACGACAGCGGCGACATCAGCGCCGTGTGGAAGCCCTGCGCCAGCGGCACCAGCACGCCGCCGATGAGCCCCATGTCGTGGTACGGCGGCAGCCAGATGACGCCCACGCTGTCGTCGCGCGTCTGGAAGGCGCGGCGGATGGCGTCCAGGTTGTGCAGCAGGTTGCCGTGGCTCAGCATCACGCCCCGGGGTGTGCCCGTGCTGCCCGACGTGTATTGCAGGAAGGCCAGCGTGTCGGCCGTCACGTCCGGCCGCTTCCACGCCGCCTCGCCGCCCGCCTCCAACGCGTCCGTCGCCACCCACTTCAGCGCGCGCAATTCCGGCGCGTCCGTGAAGAGGAACTCCGCCATCGACAGGATGACGGAGGTGGTGAGCACCACCGTGGCCCCCGAGTCCGCGATGAGCGCGCGCAGGCGGGGCAGGGTGCGCTCCAGCCGCGAGGGATCCGGCGGGTACGCGGGCACCGCCACCAGCCCTGAACACACGCACCCGAAGAAGCCCGCCAGGTAGTCCGCGCCCGGCGGGTAGAGCAGGACCGCGCGCTCCCCCTGGGTGGCAAGAGCCTGGAGCGCGGCGGCGATGCGGTGGGCGTGCGAGGCCAGTCCACCCTGCGTGAGGGTCACCTCCGCGTCGTCCTCCAGGAACGTGTAGAGGCGCTGGTCCGGACGACGCGTGCTTCGCTCTTCGAGGAGATCGATCAGGGTCACGGGCATGGGAGCGGAGACGCGGGCGCTTCGGGGGGGGCCCGCACCTGCCCGGACGATACCTCAAGACCTCGCCGCGCCCGCGAACCCGGCCGCGGGCGGGAGTCCCTTCAGTAGCTGCCGCCAATCTGGAGCGTTCCCTGGTAGCGGCCGTCTCCGGCGCCCAGGTCCTGCGCCCTCGAGAAGTCCTGCCCGAACAGGAAGCTGTAGCTGCCGCGCACCTCCGCCGTGAGCCGGGGTCTGAGCTGGTAGCGCAGACCCAGGCCTACAGGTGCGTAGCCACCCGTGTCGTCGAGGAACTGGAAGAAGTTCCCCGAGCGCACCGAGTAGCGCTCCACGCCGATGCCCGCGAGCGCGAACGGCTGGAGCCGCTTGGAGGTGAAGCCCAGCGTGACGCCCGCCTGCGCGCCGTTGCGCACGATGTCCGGGTTGCCGATGGAAGGACTCTCCGACACGGCGAGGTTGCTGGCGCCGCCGCTGTAGCCCACCTCCAGGCCCAGGAAGTCGTTGGGGCGGTAGCCGACGATGACGCCGTAGGACGGACCCGGATCCAGGTTGGGCGCGAGCTTCCCCGTGTAGCCCTCCAGCCCCAGTCCCAGCAGGAAGTAGGGGCCCTTCCACTCCACCTGTCGCGACCGCACGGGCGCGTCATCCGGAGGTGCCTGGGCCCCCGCGGCTCCGCCCGTCAATCCCACCAGGCAGAGCCCCAATCCGATGCCTCGCTTCATGACGGCTCCCTTCCTCTGTTGGCTGCGCGTCTTCAAGCTGGCCTCCCAGGGATGGGCGGACAACGAACGGACAGGCGCTGCCCTGAAGGCCCACGTCACCCTGGCGGACCGGGCATCCGTCGCCACCTCGCGAGCCCCCGCCTGCCGCCCTGCTTCCACCTGTGACGCGCCCCGCGGAACTTCCACCTTGAGCGGTGGTCAGCGCGAGGTCCCCCCAACGCGCATCCGTCCCAGGAGCGAAAGCAATGAACGACACCGGCACCCCACATGTCCCGGTTCACGAACCCCCCGACACCGACCTGAAGGCCCGCGCCTGTCGCGTGCTCGAACACCTGGACGCCGTGCTGCCAGACGTGGACGCGTTCTACGGCGACCTGCACGAATACCCGGAGCTGTCCGGGCAGGAAGCCCACACGGCGGCGGAGGTGGCCCGAAGGCTGGAGGCCGAGGGCTACGAGGTGAGCCGGGACATCGGCGGCCACGGCGTGGTGGGGCGGCTGCGCAACGGGGAGGGCCCCATGGTGCTGTTGCGCGGCGACATGGACGCGCTGCCCGTGGAGGAGAAGACAGGGCTGCCGTACGCGAGCCAGGTGAAGACGGAGGACGGCGAGCCGGTGATGCACGCGTGCGGCCACGACGTCCACACCGCGTGCCTCGTGGGCACGGCGGCGCTGATGGCGCGCTCGCGCGACGCGTGGCGCGGCACGGTGCTGGTGGTGGGACAGCCCGCGGAAGAGACCGCGAAGGGCGCGAAGGCGATGCTGGAGGACGGGCTGTATGCGCGCTTCGGCACGCCGGACGCAGTGCTGGGGCAGCACACCGCGCCGCTGCCGGTGGGCGCGCTCATGCACCGCGAGGGGGTGACGATGATGGGCTCCGCGAGCGTGCGCATCCGCCTCTTCGGCAGGGGGGCGCACGGCGCGCAGCCCGAGCTGTCGGTGGATCCGGTGGTGCTGGGGGCCTGCGTGGTGCTGCGCCTGCAGACCATCGTGTCGCGCGAGCTGTCCCCGCTGGAGGCGGCGGTGGTCACGGTGGGGCGCTTCCAGGCGGGCACGCGCGCCAACGTGATTCCGGACGAAGCGCTGCTGGAGGTGACGGTGCGCACGGAGGACGAAGCGGTGCAGGCCCGCGTCCTCGCCGCCATCGAGCGCATCGTGAAGGGCGAGGCCCTGGCCTCGGGCTCACCGAAGCCTCCGGAGGTGGAGGTGGAGCTGAGCACGCCGGTGAACCGCAATGATCCGGCGCTGCTCCGGAAGGTCCAGGCCGCGCACGCGGAGTGGTTCGGACAGGCCGCGCTGGTGCCGGGCGTGCTCGTCACCGCGAGTGAGGACTTCCCCTTCTTCGCGCAGGGGCCGGAGCGCCCGGTGCCCACGGCGTACTGGTACGTGGGCATCACGCCGCTGAAGACCTGGGCGGAGGCCCCGGGCACGACCCCGATGGAGAAGGTGGCGCACGTGCCGGGGCCGCACTCGCCCTTCTACGCGCCGGACCGGGCGGGCTCGCTGCGCAAGGGCTGTGAGTCGCTGACCGTGGCGGCGCTGGCCTGCCTGCACGGCGGCACGACGCCCACCGACCACTGAGCCAAGGAGGGGAGGGGCGACGGGGGCGCTGGCCTGGAGGGTTCCTGTCGCTTGCCCCGGACGCAAGTGCGTCCACCTTGAATGACGGACGACACTTCCGGAGGAACCCCCAATGAAGCTTCCGCTCATGGCCGCGCTGACCGCACTCCTGCTGGGAGGCTGTGCCCACGAGGGGGCCTCCCACGCATCGAAGGAAGCCAGTGGCACCGGAGGGTCGGGTTCAGAAGCGCAGCGCATGGAGCCCGCGGTGGGGGCCAGTGACGAGCTGTCCTGGGACGCGGAGGCGTCCCCGCGCACGCAGGCGATGTTGCGCGACCACGGGATGAACTTCTACGGAGACTCCGACTCCGAAGTGGCCGTGGGAGGCTCTGGCAGCTCCGGTCAGGCCCAGGCGTCGTCGGACGAATACGAGTGCGTGGACGCCGACCCGGTGGGCACGGGCGGTTCGGGTGAATCCGCCACGGACCCGGTGGGTGCGACGCCCCTGATTCCGCTCGTCGCGCCGCAGAACCCCGGGGCGCGGTTCGACATCACCCCGGACGCCTGGAAGAAGAACAAGGCCATCGGCACCAGCCCCGTGTCGCCGTCCACGGGCACGCCCGCGGTGGAGGGCAGTGGCGGCGCGAGCGGCCGATAGGCGACCTTCTCAGCCCTGCTGCTTCACGAGCCGGGTGAGCTCCCGGTCGAGCGTGGCGGCGAACTGCTGGCGGTCCTGCTGCGAGAAGCTGCTGGGGCCGCCGGTGGTGACGCCGCTGTCGCGCAGGTCCTGCATGAAGTTCCGGACCGACAGCCGCTCGTCGATGTTCTCCGGCGTGAACAGCTCTCCGCGCGGATCCATCACCACCACGCCCTTGGGCACGAGCAGCGCGGCCAGGGGGATGTCCTGGGTGACGGCAAGGTCCCCCGGCTGCGCGGAGGTGGCGATGTGCCGGTCCGCCACGTCCAGCCCCGCGCCCACCTGCACCGTGGAGACATAGGCCAGTCGCGGCAGCGCCAGCGGCTTGTTCGCCACGAAGACGATGGGGACCTTCAGGCGCTGGACGGCGCGCAGGAGGATGTCCCGCACGGGGCCAGGGCATGCATCGGCATCAACCCAGATTTGCATGGGGCCCATCCTCGTTGATTCCACGGCGGGATTCGAACACCCAAGACGGGGAGCGGTCGGATTCGCTAGAAGTCACCGCGTGCCGACCCCCTCCGCATCGCCCCGTCGTGACTTCGCGGCCTCGCCGCTCGCGCTCTGGCTGATGTGTCTGGCCCTGTTCGTCATCTATTCGATGAGCCAGGTGCGGATGCAGACGGACTCGCTATGGTCCATTCCCTCGGCGGCCAGCATCCTCCACGAGGGCAACACCGACCTGGACGAGTTCCGGCCCACGTTCTTTCCCGGCACCGCCTATGCGCGCAACGAGGCCGGCGGCCACACGTACTACGTGTACCCGCCGGGCGTGGTGGTCTCCGCGCTCCCGTTCGTGGCCGCCGCCGAAGGGCTCTTCTCCCTGATGCGGCCGGTGCTGCCCCACCTGGGGGAGTTCGGTGCCGGCGCGCTGTCGTGGTTGGAGTTGTTCCGGCGCACCGGCTCGGTGGACCTGGGGGCCTACAACCGCACCGAACAGCTCATCGCCTCGTTCTACGTCTGCGCGGCGGCGGCGGTGCTCCTCATCGCGCTGCGCAGGCGGGTGTCCCCGGGCGCGGCGCTCGTCACCGTGCTGCTCTTCGGGCTGGGCACCACGGCGTACTCCACCGCGAGCCGGGTGCTCTGGCAGCACGGGCCCGGTCTGCTCGCCATCGCCTGCATCATCCTGCTGCTCGTCCGGCCCGCGCAGACCGCGCGCTCCGCGTTCCTCCTGGGCCTCAGCGTCGCGCTCGCCTACGTCTGCCGGCCCACGCACTCCATCAGCGTCATCGTCGTCACCGGGTTCATGGTCCTGAAGTACCGGCGCCAGCTGCCGGCCTACTTCGCGGGCGCGGTGCTCGTGGCGATTCCCTTCTGCGCCTACAACCTGTCCGTCTACGGCGCGCTGCTGTCGCCGTACTACCGGCACTCGTTGGATCCGCTCGCCAGCCGGTTCTTCATGGCCCTGGCCGCCAACCTCGTGAGCCCCTCGCGCGGCCTGTTCGCCTTCTCGCCGTTCCTCGTGCTGGGCGTCGTGGGCTTCGTCCAGCAGTGGCGCCGCGGGAGCCTGGAGGCCTACGAGGTCGTCTTCGCCGTCATCCTGGTCCTGCACTGGGTGGCCATCTCCTCCTTCGCCATCTGGTGGGCCGGGCACTCCATTGGTCCGCGCTTCTTCACCGACGCGCTGCCCTTCCTCGTCTACTTCCTCGCGTACCCCGTGCAGAGCGTGCTGGAGGCCCCGTCGCGGCACCGCGTCCTCGCGGGCGTGCTCGCCGTGACGGCCGTGTTCAGCGTCGTCGTCCACTGGCGCGCTTCCACCTCCTATGACGTCCACGCCTGGAACTCCTTGCCGTCGGACGTGGATCGCGACCCCTCGCGCGTCTGGGATTGGAAGGATGCGCAGTTCCTGCGCGCCATCCCCGCCCGCTACCGGTGAGGGTGACTCAAGGAGGGCAGGGGCTCCGTCGCCCGCCTGCTGGAAGAGGAAGCTGCCGCGTGCGCTGGGCTGGTTCAGCGTGGGGTTGGGCATCACGGAGCTTCTGGGAGCGAAGCCGCTGCTGCGGTTCCTTGGCTTCTCGCAAGGGCACCGGTTGATGCGCGGGTACGGTGTTCGTGAGCTCGCCGCGGGCATGGCCCTGCTGGGTCCGGCGCGCAAGCGTCCGTGGCTCTGGGCCCGGGTGGCGGGGGACGCCGTGGACCTGGCCACGCTGGGCTACGGCCTCCGTGAACCGGGCGCGCGCAAGGGCCGCCTGCTGGCCGCCACCGGCGCCGTCGCGGGAGTCACGCTGCTGGACATCTACGCCGCCGCGCGCGCGTAGGCCCGGGCGGGACGTGCGATAGGCTTCCTCCCCTGACCGCCGCGCGCGGTGTTCCTCGCGGCGAAGAAGGAAGCCCGTGCGTCCCGTCCTGCTCTGCCTGCTGCTGCCCGCGCTCGCCACCGCCGCCGCCCCCAGGGCGGAAGACCCCTTCACCTTCCAGGGCGTGGAGCGCGTCGTCGCCGTCGCGGATGTCCACGGCGACGTGGAGGCCTTCAAGGAGGTGCTCCGGCTGGCGGGCCTCATCGACGCGAAGGACCGCTGGATTGGGGGCAAGGCGCACCTCGTGCAGACCGGCGACCTGCCCGACCGGGGTGACCGCACCCGCGACGCCTTCGAGCTGCTCATGCGCCTGGAGACCGAGGCCCGCAAGGCCGGCGGCCGCGTGCACGCGCTGCTGGGCAACCACGAGTGCATGAACATGCGCGGAGACCTGCGCTACGTCACGCCCGGTGAGCTGGCCTCCTTCGCGGACCAGTCGCCCACCGTGGACGGCCCGGGCGAAGCGAAGGGACTCCACGGCCATGCCGCCGCCTATGCCCCGGACGGACGCTACGGACAATGGCTGCGCAGCCATCCCGCCGTCATCCGCGTCAACGACACGCTCTTCATGCACGGGGGCCTCTCCCCCAGCGTCCCGGGCGCGACGCTGGACGCCGTCAACCGCTGGGTGTGGCAGGACCTGACGCCGGGCCAGCCGCCGGGCGGCGCCGTGGATCCGAACGGCCCGGTGTGGTTCCGCGGCTACGCGCTGGACGAGGAAGCGAAGTGGGACGCGGGCCTCACCCAGGTGCTGGAGCGCTTCGGCGCCCGCCGCATGGTGATGGGCCACACCCCCTCCAGGGACGGCCGCCTCACCGTGCGCTTCGCAGGCCGCGTCATCGTCATCGACACCGGGCTCAGCACCCACTACGGCCGCCACCTGGCCGCGCTGGAGCTGCGCGGGGACCGCCTCACCGCCCTCTACCCGGAGGGCCGCGTGCCCCTGCTCCCCATCCCCAAGGCGGCC
>NZ_RAWI01000249.1 GCF_003612125.1 Corallococcus praedator | reverse complement strand
GTGCTGGAGCAGGGGCTGGCGGTGGCGGACGCGACGGGCGGGGGGCTGTGGCTGGTGGATCCGGACACGGCGCGCGTCACGCTGCTGCGCTGCGCGGGCTGCACCCCGGACGCGGAGGAGCGGCTGCGGCGGGTGCCCCTCACCGGGGAGGCGCCGGCGGCCCGCTGCCTGCGGGATTTGCGGCCCGTGTGGCTGGAGCGCGGGGACGCGCTGGAAGGGATGAAGAAGCCCGCCCCGTCGTCGGCGTGTCTGCCCCTGGTGGCGGACGGCCGCGCGCTGGGGGCGCTGGTGTTCGCGTTCAGCGTGCCGCACGGGTTCGACGAGGACGAGCGGGCCTTCCTCCAACTGGTGGCGCACCACGCGGCGCAGGCGCTGTCGCGGGCGCGGCTGCTGGAGCGGGAGCAGCGGGCGCGGGCGGCGTTGCGCGAGGCGCACCAGACGCTGGAGGCCATCATCCAGGCGAGCCCCGCGGCCATCATGTTGTTGGACCCGGACGGCACGGTGCGGCTGTGGAATCCGGCCGCGGAGCGGATGCTGGGGTGGACGGCGGAGGAGGTGACGGGGAAGGTGTTACCGGCGGTGCCGCCGGAGCACTGGGATGCGTTCCGGCACAGCCTGGAGCGCGCCACGCGGGGCACGGTGCTGGACGGCGCGCACCTGGCGGGGCGCAGGCGGGACGGCAGCGCGGTGCAGCTGGCGGTGTGGACGGGCCGGGTGCACCCGGCGAACGGGCCGCCGCAGTGCCTGAGCATGATGGTGGACATCACCGAGCGTCAGCGGGGCGAGGCGGCGCAGCGCTTCCTCGCGGAGGCCGGCGGGGTGCTGGCGGGGAGCCTGGAGGAAGAGGAGACGCTGGAGCGCGTGGCGCACCTGGCGGTGCCGGCGTACGCGGAGACGTGCGGCGTGTTCCTGGAGGACGAGTCCGGCGGGGTGCGGTGCGTGGCCACGGCGGGCGGGGGCGAGCCCGGCGAGGTGCCGCCTCCGGGGCTGGCGGTGGTGATGCGGGTCATCCAGTCGGGGCGGCCGGAGACGCGCTCGGGGTTGTCGGACGGGGACCCGACGAGCGCGCGCGCGGGCGGGACGTTCGCGTACCTGTGCGTGCCCTTGCAGGTGCGGGGGCACACGCTGGGGGCGCTGACGTTCGTCACGTCGAAGCGGGCGTACGACGCGCAGGACCTGGCGCTGGCGCAGGAGCTGGCGCGGCGGGCGGCGCTGGCGCTGGACAACGCGAGCCTCTACCGGGACGCGCGGCAGGCCATCCGGCTGCGCGAGGAGTTCCTGTCCATCGCGAGCCATGAGCTGAAGACGCCCATCAGCGCGCTGGTGCTCCAGGTGCAGAGCCTGATGGCGGGGCTTGCGCGTTCGGGGGCGCAGTTCGATCCGGAGCGCCTGCGGCGGGGCCTGGAGCGGGTGGACCGGCAGGTGAAGCGGCAGACGCTGCTGGTGAACGACCTGCTGGACGTGTCGCGCCTGAGCGCTGGGAAGCTGGAGCTGGTGCTGGTGCCACTGGAGCTGGGTGCGCTGGTGCGGGAGGTGGCGGAGCGCTTCGAGCCGGAGTTCGCGCGCTCGGGGACGCCGCTGGAGTTGTCCCTGGCGCCGGAGGTGCGCGGGCAGTGGGACCGGCTGCGGTTGGATCAGGTGCTCACGAACCTGATGTCCAACGCGCTGAAGTACGGCCGGGGCAACCCGGTGCGCGTGGAGCTGGACGTGGTCGAAGGCAGGGCGCGGCTGCGGGTGAAGGACGGCGGCATCGGCATCGCGAGGGAGCACCTGCCGCGCCTGTTCCACCGCTTCGAGCGCGCGGTGTCCGAGCGCAACTACGGCGGCTTCGGGCTGGGGTTGTGGATCGCCCGGCAGATTGTCGAAGCGATGGGCGGCTACATCGAGGTGGACAGCGTCCTGGGCGAGGGCTCCACGTTCCGCGTGGAGCTGCCGCACGGGTGAGGGTCAGCGGCGCAGCACGGTGGGAAGGCCCTCGGCGATGACGCCACAGCCGCGCTCGGGGGACCGGGGGTGCAGGACGTGGCAGCGTTCAGGACCCGCGCAGTCCGTGTCCTGGGTGCAGGGCTGGACGCAGTAGCCGCTGGCCGCGTCGCAGGTGAGCCCCCGGGCACAGGGGGTGGCTTGCGAGCAGCGCGTGCGGCATTCGAAGGCCTGGGTGTCCAGGCTGGGCTCCGCGAAGCCGCGCAGGCAGTCCTGGTTCGCGGCGCAGGGCGCGTCGTCCTGACAGGCGGGACCCACGAAGGGCTGGCAGACGGGCACTTCGCCGTCGTAGCCCTTCTCGCAGCGCTGGCCCTGGGCGCAGGGGCGGTCGCGGCAACTGGGGATGCAGGCGCCGCGCACGCGGAAGGCGTTCGTCGCGCACTCCGTCCCCAGGGTGCAGGTGTCGGGGTCGTGCACGTCGCACGGCAGGCCGCAGCGCTCCTGGAGGCAGAGCAGTCCCGGGACACAGGTGTCCTCCGCTTCCGGACCGGAGGCCGAGCACCGCTCACCGGCGACGCGCAGGCCCAGGCGGGTGCAGCGGCGGAGGCTCAGGCCGGACGCGGAGGTGTCCACGGGGTGGCAGGTCTCCCAGGACATGCAGTCGGACGCGTCGTCGCAGAAGCCGCGCAGCGAGCGGCATTCGCGGAAGCCGAAGTCCGGGCGGTGCGCGCACACCTGTCCCGGGGGACACGCGTCATCCGCGTCGCAGAGGTCCCGGCAGGACAGCGAGGCCTGCGTGTCCGCGTGGCAGTTGGAGGGGACGAACGGAAGGCGGACGCCGTTGCTCAGGACGACGACGTCGGGAGGCAGGGCACCGCCGGGGGCGTCGGGGTCTTCGTCCGAGCCGTCGTCCCCGAGGTCCAGGTGGACGGGCCGCTGGGTCAGGTCGGCCTGGGAGGTGAGGTCCGGCCCCGGCCACGCGAGCCACACCGCCGTGCCCACCGCGAACACCGCGGCGAGCAGCGCGATGAGGAGGCAGAGCGTGCGCGGATTCACGGGGTGCCCCTGGGGCTCATCGACCTGGGCTCGCCGCGAGCACCTGCTGCATCCACCGCTGACTCTCCTCGTCCCGGGTCACGAGCCCGTCGAAGCGACCCGCGCGCATCATGTCCACGAGGGCACGGTCCTCCGCGATGAGTTCGGCGGCCGCGAAGGGAAACATCACGGTGGAGCACCGACCTGGGACGAAGTCGGACTGCTCCGGCAGCAGGTCCATGAAACATGCGAGCTGGTGGAGTAGCGCCTCCACGTTGGAAGCCACCGGGACCACGTGCGGCTCCTCCTGAACGTCGACGTAGAGCACGGGCTGCACGCCGTGAGCATCCGCCAGGTCCGGCACGACGCCGTAATAGTATTCGAGGTTCGAGACCTGCCCGAAGAGGACACAGGAAGGGAATGGCGTCTGTCCCTGACCGCGCAGCCCTGCGTTCACGTCCAGGACCCCGTCCGTACCGGAGCCCGGGCGATACAGCACGAAGTCCCCCAAGGTGGCACGTCCCGTCCGTGCATAGAGCCCGGCGAGCATCGGGTCGAGCGGCGCACCGAGCCACTGCATTCCCAGTCGGGGGGCGTCGGGAGCGGGCGGATCCATCCTCACCGGGAAGCCGTGTCGGCGGCAGGTCTCCACCAACCGCGTCCATCCCGCCCCTCCCACTTCGCGCCCGGCCACGTGAACCTCTTCTCTCGAAACGCTGACGTCTCAAAGGCCCAGCATGACTTCGACGTCCCGCAGCGCGGCCTTGTGCGCGGAGGACAGGGCCGCCGCGGATTTCGACGGATCGTACACGACGTGAAACCACTGTCCGAAGTGCTTGCGGGTGATGCGCGCGACCTCATCCACTTCATTGGCGGAAATGCTTCTCGGACTCCTCCGGACCAGGGTCCAGACCGAGTTGATGCTCGTATGGACCTCACGGGACATGCCCACCAGGTTTCCCGAGACATTGATGTTCCGGAGGGGGAACAGGTGCGCGTATTCGAGGGGAACCAGATGGTGCACCGGATACGTGGCCACGAGCTCCGATCCCAGTGTTCGCGCCAGTTGGGGTTGAAGCACGTCGAAGTACTCCTGCCGCGCCCACTCCCGGAGCTTGTCCTTCTCGTACTTGCTCTGAAGGGGCGTCCGCAGTCGCTGTTCCATATCCCGCAGCAGGGATTGGAGTTTTGCCTTCTCCCCCACTCCGAGCGCGGCCACGCCCTCCGCCTCCGCCTTCATCCAGATGCGCTGCAAGGCTTCGCGCTCCCCCGGCGGCGTCCGGATGAGCACCGTGCGGAACCACTGCGCTGCCTTCGCTCCGCCCCTGCCCAGCACCGCCACCACCGTGGGCGCCACCGCTTCGAACATCCCGAGCGTGCCCCTCGCGATGAATCCCCCCACGTACCAGTACGCGAGCTGTTCGAAGGACCACGCCCCCGCGAGACGTGCGTCGTCCCTCACCTCCTGCCGCCAGTGGCGCAGGATGTCCTCGTGCATCGCGCGGTACTCCTTCGCGATGTCCTCCATCGCCTCCGGTGGCGCCGGGGGTTCCAGCAGCTTCGCCGCCACCACCCGCCACTGGGCCCCGGCATCACCGCGCACGTGTCGCCCTTCCAGCTCCACTTCGACCGTGCGGCGTCCCACCGCGTTCCCGAAGGGCAGCAACGCCTGGACCCACGGCATGCGCGGATCCCCGCTCGCGGGGACACTCCGGCGTCCCAGCCCCTCCTGGACCTCGAAGACTCCCGGTTCGCTCTCCTGGAGCAGCCGCATGCCTTCGAAGTGCAGCCGTGCCTGCTGACGCACCCTTCCCTCCCGGGGAACGCCCGGAACGGGCAGCAGTTGCCGGGCCACCCCCAACGCATCGGACAGCAGGGGCTCGGACACGCCGGGCAACGACTCCGGCACCGTCCGGGCCTGCTCCGCGACCCGCCCTGACACCATCTCCAGGTCGAAGCGCCAGCGCTCCGGCTCACGCTCCAGGGTGAAGCGCAGGCGCCGACTCTTCGTCCCCACCAGCGTGGACAGACTTCGCGTCAGCGCCTGGGAGAAACCCTTCCAGTCCCCGGAAGCTCCGGTCCCCCGTCCCACGGCCGTGCGCCGGAAGGACAGCAACGTCAGCGCGCCTCCGTGCGCCTGATACTCGAAGACCCACGCCTCGCCGGGGACTCCACGCTCACCCGCGACCGTCCAGAGCTCGCGCACCAACCGGTCCGCTTCGGCCCGCCGGGCGCGCTCATCGCCCACGGGGCTGGCACGCTCCAACTGGCCTTCCGATGTGAACCCCAGGTCCTCGTGCTCGGCACCTCCAACGGACGCACTGCTCACGTCCACGTCGAAGGCGCCATCGCTCACGCACGCCGCCAGCCCGAACGCCCAGAACAGTCCCAGCACCGGCAGCATCCGGTGCCAGGACTGCGCCACCACCCCTCCGGGAAGCCTCATCGCCCCCCGAACCTACGCGGGAAACTACAGCGCCAGGAGCAGCAGGGACGCCTGCTCCTCGGGCGAGGCCGCGAGGAAGGCGTCCGGCAGCGTCACGACCGAGGGCGGCCGGAGGGAGGAATCACAGCTGCGCCGGCCTTCGTAGCTCCGTCCCGGCTCCGTCGCCTTCAGCCGGTAGGTGCAGTCGTTCACGTACACCGTCATCTCCTGCGGCGACAGCGTCAGCGTGACGGGGCGGCCCCAGAAGCCTCCCTTCGCCTTCAGCACCTCCCCCTCCTTCTTCACCTCCAGGTTCACCAGCGAAGAGCCGATGTTGCCCTTCACCTGCTGATCCTTCAGCTGCAACACCACCGGGATATCCGCCACCCGGCCCCGTAGCATTCCCGGCAGCCGGGACAACTGGAACGCCTGTCCCGTGACGTTGTCCTCCGTTATCAACAGGTCATACCCGGCCAGCGGAAGACGCACGGACAGCGCCTCCCGGGGCTCCGCGGCGACCGCGGCGCCCAGGCCCGCGAGCACTCCCAGGACCGCCATCCCCCGACGCAACGCTCGACCTTGGCGCATCATGAACACCATCCTCCCGGACCCTTCGGGGGCCCACGTCGTCATTATCGACAAGGTGTGACCTTTCCAGGGAACGGGCACACCGGCTGGACCGGAGTCGTTGCGCGGTGATGGCCATTCCCCATTCGCCCCGCTTCCCTGCTCGGGCACCCTCCCCCGCCGGTGCTTCTCGAAGGACCTCCGCGCCGTGCGGCGACCGGGCAGGCGTGACGAGGGCCCACGGGGTCCGCTCGCCTGTCCCCGCACGGGCCCTCCGGCCTGAAGTCCCCTGATGCCCACGGCTTGCGACGTGCTCCAGAGGACAACGTCGGGCAACGACAGTCAGGGTTTCCAGGGGGTAGCCCCTGTGTGGGAGGGGTCCCACCCTACCGTCGTCGATATCGGTGTCGAGCCGCGCCCGCGGACCGCCGAGGAGGGGACTTCGACATGGCCTGGATGCGGAGGAAGACACTGCTCGCTGTCGCGCTCACGTCGCTGGGCCTGCTCGCGCCCGCGTGCGGTGGAGGCGACGGGGTGGACTCCGACACGCCCCCCGACCAGGACGGGCCGGTCATCGTCCCGCCCACCACCTCACAGCTTCGCATCGTGCAGGCCGCGCCGGGCGCACCCGCGATGGACGTCTACCTCGCCGGTGACGCCACGCCCGTGGCCCGCGCCGTGGCCTATGGCACCACCACGTCCTACCTCACGCGCGAGCCCGCGAACGTGACCGTGGAACTGCGTCCCACGGGCGCGGCCCCGGGCTCAGCGCCTGTCGCCTCCATGCCGGTGCGCCTGGAGGCCGGGACGCGCTGGACGGTGGTGGCCGCCGGCCGGTTCCAGGCGACGGACTCCGAAGCGGCGCTGCGCACGGTGCTGCTGCGCGACAACCCCGTGCCCGCGGACCAGGGCCAGTCCCGCGTGCGCATCGTCCACGCGGGCTCCGACGTGCGGGACGTGGGCGTGGACCTGGGCAATGACGGCTCGGTGGAGGTGGCGTCCCTCGCCCGCTTCCAGAACTCCGGCGATGAAGCGCTGGTCGTGCCCTCCGGCGCCGCGCTCCAGGTGGGGCTCGTCACCGGAGGCACGGACCAGGTGCTCACGTCCTTCACCGTGCCCGCGCTCGGCTCGGGCACCGACACGCTGCTCGTCCTCACCGGCCTCTGGGCCGAACCCGCGCGCGCGGGCGACAGCTTCTCGCTGCTCACCGCCGGCCGCGACGGCACCCTGGCCATCCTCCGGCAGAACCCGACGCTCTACGTGCTGAACGCGTCCCCGGACGCGCCGCCGCTGGACCTCTTCTCCAGCGACCGCGAGCTGACCGACGCCCTGCCCTACGGCGCGCTGTCCACCTCGCTCCAGGTGCCGCCGGGCACCTACGTGCTCGACTTCTTCGCCAGCACGCGGGGCAACGCGCGGCCTGCTGACGCTCCGGTGGCCACCGCCACGACGCCCGTCCTCGTCCCGGGCGAGCGCTACCTGATGGTCGCCACCGGATACCTCTCGCCCCCTGGCCCGTCCGCGTCGGCGTTCACGCTGCTGCCCCTCACGGAGCGCTTCGCGAACGACCCCACCAACCTGCGCCTGCGCTGGGTGCACGCGGCGTCGGACACGCCCACCGTGGACGTGGGCCCGCTGGGTTCGGAGCGCCGCGTGCTGCCCGACGCTCCCTTCCTGGGCGTGCCCTTCGCCAGCGCCACCGCGCAGGACGGCCTGCCGCTGCCGTCCAGTGGCACCGTGACGCTGGGCGTGGTGCCCTCGAACGATGCCAACCGTTCGCCGCGCGCGACCTTCAAGCTCACGCCCCAGCCGGACACGCGCGTCTTCGCCGTCTCCACCGACCTGCCGGGGGCCGCACCGGGAGCCTGGGACCTCCAGCTGCTGCTGGTGGACACCTCGCGCACGCCGTGGACCGTGAGCGCGCAGCCTCGCGAGCCCTAGAAGGCCCAGCCCAGATTGACGAGGACGCGCTGGGTGAAGACCCAGGTCGTCTGATGGGCTTTTTCGGCGGGCGGCTCACCACCGCCCGAAATCAGACCGGCCGTGTCGTAGGCCAGGGCCTCGCGCCGCGCGCCCAGGCCCACGCCGGCCTGCACGGTGAAGCCGGGCTCCAGCACCACGCTGTAGCCCACGAGCGCCAGCCCCCCCACGGACCAGACTTCCGACTGTCTTGGGAAGAGCGAGAAACCGAAGCCACCTGAGGGATCGTCTGCCACCTGTTTGGTGGACTCCTGCAAGTAGCTCAGCTCCAAGCGCGGGGAGACCCACAGGCCCTGGGGCGCGGTGCCCGACAGGTAGAAGCGCACCGCCGGGGCCAGGCCCACCCGGTATTGCGTGATGTCCTGCCCCTTGTACCCGGTGGACGGTGGATCATCCAACCGCGACCGGTCGTGCCGGAAGGACCCGAACACCCCCAGGCTCACGGAGACGTGCTCGCCCAGCACGCGCTCCCCCTCAATGGCCAACTGGGGATACAGCCCACCCTCCAGGGGCAGCGACAACGACACCACGTTGCGCCGCGCCACGGGCACCGACCCCGTCGTGATGCCTTCCTGCGCGAACACCGACGTCGACACCAACGACAGCAACAGCCCCCACTTCCGCATCGCCACCATGTACTCAACCCCTGTCATGAATCCGGACCCTCGCGGCCCATTGAGTCAGGCTCCTTGCGCAAGGGATGTGCCAGCCCACCCCAGGGGAAGCAACCCCCGGGACCGTCCGGCGCCGGGACTCCGGGCGGATGCCCTCGGACGAGTCCTGGCGCGCACCGCGCGCGACCTTCGACGTCACGTCGCGCGAGCCCTAGAAGGCCCAGCCCAGGTTGACGAGGACGCGCTGGGTGAAGCTCCAATCCGTCCGGTGGCCCTTCTGCATCTCAATCTCAACGGGAGGCTCACCGATCACGCTGGCACCCACCATGTCGTAGGACACGGCATCACGCCGCGCGCCCAGCCCTACGCCGGCCTGCACGGTGAAGCCGGGCTCCAGCACCACGCTGTAGCCCACGAGCGCCATGCCTCCCAGGGACCAGGTTTCCGACTCGCTGGGGATGAGCGGAAAGCTGATGCCCCCACCCGAGGGAAAGTTCCCCACGTTCTCATAGGTCTGCCGCCAGTAGCTCAGCTCCAGTCGCGGTGACACCCACAGGCCCTGGGGCGCGGTGCCCGACAGGTAGAAGCGCACCGCCGGTGCCAGGCCCACCCGGTATTGCGTGGTGTCCGTCCCCTCGAAACCAATCTCCGGCGGATCATCCATCCGCGACCGGTCGTGCTGGACGGACCCGAACACGCCCAGGCTCACGGAGACGTGCTCATCCAGTACGCGCTCCCCCTCGATGGCCAGTTGGGGATACAGCCCCTCCAGCGGCAGCGCCAAGGACACCACGTTGCGCCGCGCCACGGGCACCGACCCCGTCGTGATGCCCTCCTGCGCGAACACCGACGTCGACACCAACGACAGCAACAGTCCCAACTTCTGGATAGACACCATGTGATGAACTCCTGTCATGCGATTGGACCCTCGTGGCACCTCGTGCGAGGCATTCACCGCAAGGGATTGATGTGCCAGCCCAACACCAGGGAAAGCGCCCCCCCAGGACCGTCCGGCGCCGTGACGCGCACTGCGCGAGGTGCCCGCGAACGAGGCCTGACGCGCGTCGAGCGCGACCTTCAAGCTCACGCCCCGTGAGCCCTAGAAGGCCCAGCCCGCGTTGAGCATGAAGCGCTCGGTGAAGGTCCAGGCGCTCTGGTTCGCTTCACCGCGGTAGTAGAGGCCGTCCGAGTCCTGCATGACCTGAGAGAACGAAACAGCTTCACGCCGGGTGGCCAGGCCCACACCGCCTTGCAGGGTGAAGCCAGGCTCCAGCACCATGCTGTAGCCCACGACGGCCGCGGCCCCCAGGAACCAGGTATCCGCATCGCGCTCGTTGAGCGCCGCCATGAGCCTGTTGCCCGTGTATTTGGCGGTGCTCCACCCGTAGCCCGCCTCCAGGCGCGGTGACACCCACAGTCCCTGCGGCGCCGTGCCCGTCAGATAGAAGCGAACCGCAGGGGCCAACCCCAGCGTCGAGTTCGTGAGGTTTTCGCCCTCCAACCCGGCGTACTGCCGAGGATCCATCCGCCGCTCGGCGTGCGAGAAGGAGGCAATCACCCCCAACCCCACGGAGAAACGGTCGCCCAGCACGTGCTCCCCTTCGAGGGACACCTGGGAGTCCAGGCCCTGAAGGGGCACGGACACCGTCAACACGTTGCGCCGCGCCCCAGGCACCGGGCCCGTCGTGAGGCCTTCCTGCGCGAACACCGACGTCGACACCAACGACAGCAACAGCCCCAACTTCTGGATTGAAACCATGTGCTGAACCCCTCGTCACGAGTCCGGACCCTCACGGTCCGCTGTGCGGGGGAGCCCTTCGCAAGCGATGTGCCAGCGTGCTCACAGAGGGAGCGACCGGGCGTGAAGCCTGACATCCTGACAGCGTGTCCAACGCGCGCGGACACGCACCTGCCAGCGTGTCATGTCATCGCGTCACGGCGCGGTGAGCGGGGCCAGGGCCTGCTCGCGGCGAAGTTGGAGCACGCGCACGTCCGGGTCCACCACCAGCCGCTCCGGCGCGAAGTCCGAGCGCACCGTCACCCGCGCCCCTGCTCCCGCGAGCGGCTCCACGCGCACCCGCGCCTCGTGGAAGTCCGTGGCCGGCGCCGTCTCTGTCGGAGGTGTCGCCGGGCGCTCGCCCTTCACCACCGCCACCTCCACCGGCATGCGGCCCGTGCCCACGTTCGTCACCGTCGCCGTGGTCACCCACTCGGCGCCCTCCTTCGTCACCCGGGCCTCGGTGACGCGGTACTCCGGCACCACCACCTCGAAGAAGGCCTGTTGGGTGAACGCGTCGAAGGCCGCCGCGTCCGGCGCGAAGGGGCGCATCATGGCGAGGAAGTCCTGCAGCACCGGATGGTCCGCGTCGGTCATGTAGCGCTTCAGGAAGGCCTGGAGCCCCGCGTGCATCGCGGGCCGGCCCATCAGGTCCTCCAGCATCCAGAACGTCCAGCCGCCCTTCTCGTAGAAGACCGCCGTGTCGCCCTCGCGCGAGCCATCCAGCTTCACCAGCGGCCGTTCGCCATCCACGCGCCGGTCCTTCGCGTAGCGCTCCTCCATGCGCCGCGCGGCCTGCCGGCGCGCCTCCGGCCCGTCGAGCTGTTCAATCAGCTTCAGCGCCGAGTAGTGCGACATGCCCTCCGACAGCACGTCCCCGCCCGGCCCCTTGCCGGGGATGAGCAGGTTGCCCCACCACTGGTGCGCCGCTTCGTGCGCGGTGACCAGCAGCACCGCGTTCACCTCCGGCGACGTGAGCGTGAGGAACCCGATGGACTCCGAGAACGTGATGTCCGTGGGGAAGCCCTGCGCGTAGTTGTCCAGGCCGGCGAACTCCGACAACTTCAGCTCCGCCCACGGAAACGGGTGGAACCACTCCGAGTAGTACCGGCGCGCGCCGTCCAGCCCCCGCGACATCTCCTTCACGTTGAAGCCATGCGACGGGTGGTGGAACACCACCGTGCCCTCGCCCTCCACCCGGTCCCACCTGCCCGCGATGATGTTGAAGAGGCTCACCGGATGGTCGCTGCGCCAGACGGTGGTGCGCCGGCCGTCCTTCACCGTGTCGCTCTCCCGCACGCCCACGGAGTTGAGCGTGTAGGCCTCCGGGGCGGACAGGCGGATCCGCGTGGTGAACGGCGTGCCGGTACCCCAGGCCGCCTCCGTGGGTCCCACGTAGAAGTCGTCCGGGTACACGCGCGGCTCGTAGCGGTTCTCCTTCGGATCCACGCCGCGCTCCTCCAGGTAGCCCACCACCGGCGCGAACGTGGACTCGAAGCTCGTGAGCACCACGCCCGAGGGCAGGATGAACTCCTTGAGCGTGCCCCCCTCGCGCGAGGCCCCGTCCGGCACGCGGCCCTGGAACTGGAAGCCCACCTTCAGCGTGGCCCCGGGCACAAGCGGCGGGGACGGTGTGAAGACATACAACCCCGAGCGGTCCTCTGGCGCCGCGTCCTTCCCCTCCACCGTCCAGCGCACGTCCTTCCAGGCATCGCCTCCGGAGAGGGCGAAGCGCGCCAGCGGCGTGGCCTGACGGTTCACCAGCGTGTACGTGCCTTGCGTGCGGAAGGCACTCGCCTCCGGCTCCAGGTCCACGTCCAGGTCCACGTCCACCAGCGCGGGCTGCGGCGCGTCCTTCCACGTCGCCAGGTTCTTCTGCCAGTACTGCTTCGCGCGCAGCTTCGCCGCCGCGCCCTGATACCCCTGCCCCACGAGCACGCCCAGCCCCACGAGCGCCACCGCCGGAACGACCAGGTACGGCGAGAGCCGCCACGCGCCGCGCGCCAGCCCGGACGGCTTCAGCGCCTCCAGCGTCGTCACGGAGTCCCGCGCGCGCCGCCCGTCCAGCCGCACCGCCAGCGCGGTGAAGAAGACGGCCATCCCCAGCGCCGCCACGCGGTTGAGCACCAGCGCGGAGCGGTCCACCTGGAACGCGCCCAGGTCGGTCCACCGCACCGCGTCCCACAACGGCCAGTTGGTCACCCAGGTGAGGTCCCCGCGCACGGCGAGGAAGCCCGTGAGGCCCAGCGCGCCCAGCGCCAGCGCGTACGTGCCGAAGCGTCCCCCCGTCACCGAGCGCGCGGCCAGGATGAAGCCCGTCCACAGGAAGAACGTGGGCATCAGCAGCAGGCCCCACACCCACACGTACGGCGTCAGCGTGAGCGGCACCGTGCCCTGCGACAGCTGCACCAGCGTGCCCGCGAGCGCCATGGCCGACAGCAGCGCCACCGCGACCAGGCTGTTCGCCAGCGCCTTGCCCAGGAGCACCGACAGCGTGCGCACAGGCGTCGCGTCGTGGATGGGCGCGAAGCCACACGCCTGCTCCCGCTCCAGCGACTCCACCACGTAGAACATCAACAACAGACACACGAGCACCGACGCCTGATTCATCGAGCGCACCGCGAAGCGCCCCGGCACCAGCAACAGCTCCGTGTCGAAGGGCCCCGTCGCCGTGGCGGCCTGCGACACCATCTGCAACAGCAGGAGCGGCAGGAACAGGTAGAGCCCCGGCTGCGACAGGAGGCCCCGGGCCTCGGCCCGCGTCACCGTCCACAGCCCCGCCCAGAACCCCGGCGGCTTCACGCCCATGCCCAGCGCGGACAGCGGCGCCTGCGCGTGGGACAGCGCCACCTGCGCGGGCGGGGCCTCGATGCGGTCGCGCATCGCGCGCGAGGGTTTGCCCCCCACGTCCCCCCGGAGCACGCGGCGGAAGTGGCGCTCGCTCCAGGCCACCGCGCCCAGGCCCAGGCCCACGAGCGCGAACCGGCTGACGACGAAGAGCGCGTCCAGCCCCACGGGCTGCGTGTTGTAGAAGTCCACGCCCCGGTCCACCTTGGTCCACGTCTCCGTGAGCCAGCGGAAGCCGCCCGGATCCAGGGCCATCAGGAACCGGTTCACGCGCGGATCCAACCAGCCGGGCGACCAGTTCCAGAGGAAGAAGGCGCACAGGAAGAACAGGCCCACCGGCAGGAAGTACACCGGCACCGCGCGGCGCGTGCGCTCGCCCATGGCGAAGGCGGCCCCCGCCATGAAGACAATCAAGGGCAGCGCGAACCACGCCGCCGCGCGCACGTAGTGTCCCAGGACGAAGGGGCCCCGGAACTCCGCCGCGGCCCCCGACGGCACGACGTGGTGGAAGAAGACGAGCAGGCCCATCATCGCCGCGAGCGCCATCACGTACGCGCCCAGCACCGCCAGGAACTTGCCCCACACGTACTCCGCGGGCGTCAGCGGCGTGGTGTGGAGCAGCGGCTGCACGCGCGCCTCGTCGTCGGAGATGACGGCCATGCCCGCGCCCACCGACACGAAGAAGGTGAACAGCAGGAAGGTGAGCAGCAGGACCGTCTGCGCGACCGCGAAGCCGCTCGTCACCCACGCCTTCTTGCCGCCCACCTCCGTGCTGCCCGAATCAATGGTGACGCTGCCCGACGACACGCCCCACGTGACGAACACCAGCAGCACCAGCAGCACCCAGAACAACGGACGGCGCACCTGGTGGCGCCACTCCGTGCGCGCCACGTGAAGCAGTCTCGACAGGTTCATTCTCCCACCGCCGCGGCCGGCGCCGGGGGCGTGGGCGCGTCCTTCATCAGCAGCAGGTAGGCGTCCTCCAGCGTGGGCGGGGTGCGCTCGAAGCC
>NZ_RAWI01000248.1 GCF_003612125.1 Corallococcus praedator | reverse complement strand
GCCCCACCACCACGAACAGCCCCGCCCACCGGCCCAGGCTCCGCACCGCTTCCATGTCGTCCACTCCCTCGCTCCCGACGCGTCCGCGCCCGGAAGGCTTGCACGGGCGAGCCGCCAAGAAGGTCTTGCGCGGGCCCGGGCCGCATCATGCGCACACCCGGGCCACTTGTCCGGAGGAGACGGTGGGGCAGGGGAGGGGTCAGCGCTGCAACAGCGAGCGGGCAAACGCGACGGCCTGCGCCTCGGTGGGCGCGTCCTCCTGCTTCCGCACGGGCACGTCCAGGCCGCGCTTCGCGGCGGGCCGGGCCTCGATGGCGGCCAACCACCGCTGCACGCCCGGCAGGCCGTCCACGGACACGCCGGCCCAGTCGTGGATGCGCACCCAGGCCCAGTTCGCGATGTCCGCGATGCTGTAGTCCCCGGCCAGGTACTCGTGGTCCTTCAACTGGCGCTCCAGCACCGTGTACAGGCGGCGCGTCTCGTTCTGGTACCGGTCGATGGCCGGCTGGAGCTTCTCCGGGAAGTAGCGGAAGAACACGTTGGCCTGTCCCTGCATGGGGCCCACGCCGCCCATCTGGAACATCAGCCACTGCATGACGCGCGAGCGGCCCTTCGCATCCGTGGGCATCAGCTGGCCCGTCTTCTCCGCCAGGTACACGAGGATGGCGCCGGATTCGAAGACGGCGAAGTCACCCTCCGCGCGGTCCACGATGGCGGGGATGCGGCCATTGGGATTGATGGCCAGGAACGCGGGCTCCTTCTGCACGCCGGTGGAGATGTCCAGGGCCTGCACCGTGTACGGCAGCCCCAGCTCCTCCAGCGCCACCGATACCTTGTGCCCGTTCGGCGTGTTCCACGTGTACAGGTCGATCATCCGCGTCACCCTCGGCTTGCGTGAGAAAGGTGCCCACGTCTAACCGGGGCAGGGGAGGGGCGCCCGCCAGAAACTCACGTCCGCTTCGGGGGCCGGAAGCGGACGACGCGCACGTCGAACGCGGGCGCGTCCCCCAGGGCCTCAAGCATCAACTCCAGCGCACGGGCCTCATCGAAGCTCCCGGAGCCCGCGCCGATGATGGGAAACGCCAGCGAACGGAAACCCTGCTCCCCGGCCCGGGTCAGCGCGTGGTGCACCGAGTCCTGGATGGACCGGGCGGAGGCCCGCCACAGCATGTTGATGCCGGCGACATGGATGATGCCCTTGAAAGGCAGACGTCCAGGTCCCGTCACCACCGCCGAGCCCAAGGGCATGGGCCCCACGCGCGCCAGCTCACGGAATGGAGCCGTGCCGCCCCGCCGCTTGATGGCCCCCGACACCCCCTGGGGCAACAACAGCCACCAGGGGATGATGTTGCGATTCCACGCATTGACGATGGCGTCCACCGGCTGGTCCAACAGGTCGCCGTCCACGATGTCCACGGGCATGGACGGCAACCTTACACAGCCATGGCGCTCAGGGTGACGCCGGAGCGTTGACCGGCGCCGCGGCCTGCTTCGCCGCGCCAGCGAAATCCCCCGCGCGCACCTGGGTGGCCTTGCTCCAGTCCACGTGGTTCGCCAGGGCCTTGCGCACGTCCTCCGGCGTCAGCTTGAGCAGCTTCGCCTCCAGCGCCGCGTCGAACGCGAGCGTGCGCCCGAAGTACAGGTAGCTGGCCAACTGGTTCGCCAGGTTCCCGTCCTGCGCCCGCGACGTCTGGCGATACTCCAGCAGGCCCGAGCGTGCCTTGTTCAATTCCTCCTGGGTGATGCCTTTGTCGACCGCGCGGGTGACTTCCTCGCGCATGGCGACCTCCAGCTTCTGGGCGTTCTGCGGCGCGTAGATGGCATACGTGAGGAACGACCCCACCGCGTCCAGGTCTCCTGAATCCACGCTGCTGCCCACGCCATAGGACAGGCCATCCTTCTGGCGCACGCGCGTGGCCAGCCGCGAGTTGAGGAAGCCGCCGCCCAGCACGAAGTTGCCCATCATCACGCCCGGCCAGTCCGCGTCATCCGCGCGCAGCTTCAGCGTCTGTCCCGCGAGGAAGTAGGCATTGGCCTTGTCCGGCGTCTCCAGCGCGACCACCTTGGGGCCCACGGGCTGATATGTCTTTGGCACCCGCGCGTACGGGCCCGGGCTCTTCCAGCCGTTGAACAGCGTGCCCGCGAGCGCGACGACCTCCTTCGCGTCGAAGTCGCCCACCACCGCCAGCTCCCCGTTCGAGGCCCCGTAGAACTGACGGTAGAAGTCACGCGCCTGCTCCAGTGAGACATCCTTCACGTCGGACAGGCGCTCCTCCAGGGTGGGCACGTAGTACGGGTGGCCCTTGGGGTAGTGCGCGGACAGCGTGCGCCAGAACGCGATGCTGCCTTGCGTCTGCGGTTCACTGCGCTGCGACTCCAGCGCGGCCAGCCGCTCCTGCTTGAGGACGGCGAACTCCTGCGCGTCGAAGGAGGGCTCGCGCAGCACCTCCGTCATCAGCTTGAGGACTTCCGGGAGGCTCGCGCGCGGGCACTCGATGGAGACGCTCGCGCCCATCGCGCCGCCGTCCACTCCGACACGGGCCTTGAGCTTGTCCAGGGCGTCCATCAGCTGCTGGCGGGTGTGCTTCGTCGTGCCGCGCATCAGCATGCGGCCGGCGTAGACGGCGGCGGGCTGCTTGCCGCGCACGGTCTCCTCGGTGCCCCAGCGCAGGTTGAGCGACAGGTTGACCATCTCGCCGCGCGTCTTCTTGGGCAGCACCGCGTACTTGATGCCGCCGGGCAGCTCTCCGCGCTGCACGCGCGCTTCGATGTTGGCGGGGGAGGGGTCGAAGGCCTCACCCTGCGCGACCAGCGCGCGGCCCTGGTAGTTCTCCACCGACTTCGCCACGTCCACCGGGGGCGGCAGTTCGGAACGGTCCGGCTTCGCCGTGGGGACGAAGGTGCCCATCGTGCGGTTGGAGCCCTTGAGGTACGTGGCGGCCACGCGGGTGACGTCCGCGGGGGTGACGGCGTCAACGCGGTCGCGGTGCAGGAAGAGCAGGCGCCAGTCGCCCACCGCGGCCCACTCCGACAGGAGGATGGCGGCGCGTTCGGAGTTGTTGAGCAAGAGCTCCGTCTGCTTCGAGAGGCTCGTCTTCGCGCGGTTGACCTCCTCGTCGGTGAAGGGCTTCTTCGCGGCCTCCTCCACGGTCTGCAGCAGCGCCTCGCGCACGGGGGCCAGGGGCTGATCCTGCCGGGCCTCGGTGCTGAAGCCGACCACGCCCGGGTCGCGAAGCTGGAAGTTGAAGGCGCTGACGCGCGCGGCCTTCTTGGTCTCCACGAGCGCCTTGTAGAGGCGGCCGGAGGGCGAATCGCCCAGCACTTCGGTGAGCACGTCGATGGCGGCGAAGTCGGGGTGGGCGCCTTCGGGCACGTGGTAGAGGCTGGTGATCAACTGGTTGTCACCCACGCGGCGCAGCGTCACCTCGCGCTCACCGTCCTGGGTGGGCTCCTGGGTGTACGTGAGGGGCACGGGCGTGGCGGGGCGCTGAAGCTTGCCGAAGGTGGACTGCACCAGGGCCAGGGCCTTCGCGGGCTGGAAGCTGCCGGCGACGACGAGCACCGCGTTGTCGGGGCGGTAGTAGCGCCGGTAGAAGGACTGGAGCCGGTCGATGGGGACGTGCTCCAGGTCCGCCTTGGCGCCGATGGTGGCCTTGCCGTAGTTGTGCCAGAGGTAGGCGGCGCTCATGGTGCGCTTGAAGAGGATGCCGCGCGGGTCGTTCTCCCCGGATTCGAACTCGTTGCGCACCACGGTCATCTCGCTGTCGAGGTCCTTCTGCGCGATGAAGCTGTGGACCATGCGGTCCGCCTCGAAGGTGAGCGCCCACTTCAGGTTGTCGTCCGACGCGGGCAGGGTCTCGTAGTAGTTGGTGCGGTCCAGCCAGGTGGTGCCGTTGGGACGCGCGCCGCGTTCGGTGAGGGCCTGGGGCACGTTGGGGGTGGTGGGCGTGCCCTTGAACATCAGATGTTCAAGCAGGTGGGCCATGCCCGTCTCGCCGTAGCCCTCGTGCTTGCTGCCCACGAGGTAGGTGACGTTGACCGTCACGGTGGGCTTGGTCGGGTCCGGGAAGAGCAGGACGCGCAGGCCATTGGGCAGGCGGTATTCGGTGATGCCCTCCACGCTCGCCACGGGGGTGGTGGCGGACGGCTTCGTCTGCGCGCGAGCGGTGACGGCGGGCTTCGCGGCGGGGGCCGGGGCCGCCCACACGGGCGGGCCGGCCACGAGCAGGACGGCCAGCAGGGCGAGCGGGGTACGACGCGGCATGCGGTCCTCGGGGTGCGGGGGAGTGGGCACGGGACTTCTAACCGCTCCAGGGGGTCCTGCCATCCCGAGCATCTTCACGCCCGGCGGCCGGGCGTCCGCGGAAGGCCCTGGTGGGCCGTGGAGGGTCGTGCCCCGCAGTTCCAACCCAGGAGGTTGTACGCTATCCTGGCGCGGATCCGCTCCGCAGGGCGGACAACTCCCCGTGTCAGGAGGGGTTGATAGGAGACCCGCTCTCCACGGGAGGAACGGCATGGCGACGGCGATGGGCGGGGATGTGGTGATGCAGATGCTGCGGGAGTTGCGCGAGATGCAGGAGGAAGCGCGGATCCAGGATGCGCGGACGGACGCGGTGATTGACGCGGTCATCCGGCAGACCGAGCTGATTCTGGAACACTCGCGCATGCACTTCGAGCGCACGCGCGTGCTCTTCGCGCGGTCACGGGAACTCTCGGCTCAAACGCGGGTGCTTTTCGAGCAGACGCGGGTGCTCTTCGATCGCACCGATGAACTCTCGAGGCATATCGGAGTGCTCTCCGAGAGCACGGACACGTTTCGAGAGAGCTTGGAGAAACTCGCCGACCAGATGCAGACGCTGGCGCGGGAACTGAAGGGAGTCAAAAGCACACACGGAAGGATGCTCGAGCAGGTGGCTCGCTCGCTCCACCGGCTCGCGGAGGCCCAGGACTCCGACCGCCAGCGCATCCACGTGCTGGAACTCAACCTGGACGGAACCGGGAAGCCCTGAGCCTCCAAGACACAGGGCGGTCCGAAGCACCGACCGCCCCGCGTCCTCGGGGTCGCCGGCCCGCCCCCCGTCCACCGGGAGGGGCGAGCGCCACCTGCCGTCAGCCGTCTGTCAGCCGGTGCAAGGCAAGCATCGTCCCGCGCGTGCGTTGATGGTAGGCCGCCCGGAGTCGGGGGGCCGTCCCTCGGGCACGTGGACACCAGGAGTCCTTCCGGATGAAACGCTTCTTCATCGGCGCGCTGGCCTTCATTGGAGCGCTGTCCGTCCTCTTCGTGGTGGGTGTGGTGGGGTTGTTGATGCTCGCGTCGTCGAGCAAGCCGGACGTGCCGTCCAACCTGGTGCTGGAGCTGGACCTCCAGCAGCCGCTGCCGGAGTACACGCTGGACACGTCGTTCGCGGGTGCCTTCGGGGACACGCCCACGTCGCTCAGGGACGTGGTGGAGGCGCTGGAGAAGGCCGGGACGGACTCCCGGGTGAAGGCGCTGGTGGTGCGGGTGGGGCAGCCGGGCAGCGCCTCGCAGGTGCAGGAGCTGCGGGACGCGGTGAAGGCCTTCCGCGCGACGGGCAAGCGGGCGGTGGCGTACGCGGACGGCTTCGGGGAGGCGGGCAACGGCACCGGGGCCTACTACCTGGCGACCGCCTTCGACGCCGTCTACATCCAGCCCTCCGGCGACGTGGGGCTGACGGGCCTCACGGTGGAGACGCCCTTCGCGCGCGACGCCTTCGAGAAGTTCGGCGTGAAGGCGGAGTACGGCAAGCGCGCCGAGTACAAGAACGCCGTCAACACCTTCACCGACGCGGCCTACGGCGCCCCGCAGCGCGAGGCCACGGAGGCCTACGGCAACAGCCTCTTCAACCAGGTGGTGAAGGGCGTGGCGGAGGGCCGCAAGCTGTCCGAGGACGAGGTGCGCTCGCTCATCGACCGCGGGCCCTTCATGGGCCAGAAGGCCCTGGACGCGAAGCTGGTGGACGGGCTGCGCTACCGCGACGAAATCCACGACGAGCTGAAGAAGCTCGCGGGTGACGGCGCCCGGTTCCTCTACGTGGACAAGTACCTGGAGCGCGCGGGCCGTCCGCACCAGACGGGGAGCACCATCGCGCTCATCTACGGCGTGGGCGAGGTGCAGCGCGGCAAGAGCCAGTCCAATCCGCTCTCCGGCGGACAGGTGATGGGCGCCGACACGGTGGCGGCGGCCTTCCGCAAGGCGGCGGAGGACTCGAACGTGAAGGCCATCCTCTTCCGCGTGGACAGCCCGGGCGGCAGCTACTCCGCGAGCGACACCGTGCGCCGCGAGGTGCAGCGGGCGCGCGAGGCGGGCAAGCCGGTCATCGTCACCATGGGCACGTACGCGGCCAGCGGCGGCTACTTCGCGGCCATGGGCGCGGACAAGATCGTCGCGCAGCCGGGCACGCTGACGGGGAGCATCGGCGTGTACAACGGCAAGTTCGTCACCGCGGACTTCTGGGCGAAGTTCGGCGTGAACTTCGACACCCTGGACTTCGGGAAGAACGCCTCCTACGCCAGCTCGGACCTGGAGTTCACGCCCGAGCAGCGCGCGCAGTTCGAGTCGGAGCTGGACGCCATCTACCTGGACTTCACCACCCGCGCGGCCCAGGCGCGCAACATGCCGCTGGAGCAGTTGCAGGCGGTGGCGAAGGGCCGCGTGTGGACGGGCGAGGACGCGAAGGAGCGCGGGCTGGTGGATGCGCTCGGCGGCTACGCCACGGCGCTGGCGCTGGCGAAGGAGGCCGCGAAGCTGGAGAAGGACGCCCCGGTGCGCCTCCAGGTGTTCCCCCGTCCCAAGGCCACGGGCGAGGTGCTGTCGGAGCTGCTGGGCAAGAACGACGCGGACAACAGCGACGACGACGCGTCCGGGGCCCACGCGGGAATCTCGCCCCAGGTGCTGGAGCAGGTGCGGGCGGTGTACCGGGTGGGCGCGAAGCTGGGGCTGACGTCGCAGGGCCGCGAGGGCCGCATGCTGTACGCCGCCCCGCCGGAAGTGCGCTGGTAGCGTCCGGCGTCAGAGGGAGAGGGGCAGGCCAGCGCGGCCTTCGTCGGGCCGCACCGGCCGCCCGAAGATGCTGTGGTAGCGCAGGGAGTGCGCCGCGCAGCGGTTGCGGCGCGGATCGAAGACCAGGCATTGCGCCACCGGGCCGGCGTACACGTGCAGCGTCACGCCCGGGGCGCTGGTGGAGCACACGCGGTGGATGGGCGCTCCGGCGTCGCGGAAGTCCACGTGGCCCGGGCCCACCGGGCCCACCCGCTCCGGCGCGCCCAGCCGCGCCACCCCGGGGCCGGTTCCGCCCTCCAGCAGCGGGTAGTTCTCCAGCAGGAACTGGCCGCGCTGGACACTGAACCAGCACTCCTGCCCGTCATGGTCGTGGATGGGCGAGGACACGCCCGGAGACCAACAGTTGACGATGACCTCCAGGCCCTCGTCCCGGTGGACCAGGTTGCGCGTGTAACGACCGGGTAGGAAATGAAGGTAGGGCTTGAGGCTGGAGGGCTCCACCTGGAGCCCGGCCATGGAGGCGTCCACGCCGGCCAGTCCGCCAGGGGACGAACGCCGCGCGCGGAGCATCCGCACGAATTCTCTCAGGCACGCATCAGCCATGCTTACAGGCTAGGAACGTCTCCGACATCTGGCCACCCTCGGGTTGAGCGTTGAACGTACGCTTTGTCGTCCCCCCCTCAAGGATTGGGACTTCGTACGTTCAACGACGGCGAAGGCTCCGGAATCACGAAGGCGGATCCGTCCTCATTCCTTTCGTCGGCGACCTGCCCATCGAGCTTACAGCCGCCCGCCAGTCTTCGGTTTGGTTGTAATTTTACACTTCCATGCGGTAGAGGGAAGCGAGTGGTGGAAGGTCGACCCGGCCGCTGTACCGAGGGGGGCCGAGGGGAGCGAGCAATGAAGAAGCGTTTGGGGGACATCCTGCTCGCGCGGGGTGTGGTGGATGCGATGCAGTTGCAGTCGGCGCTGGCGTACCAGCGCAAGTGGGGCGTGGCGTTGGGGCAGGTGGTGGTGGACCAGCGCTTCTGCACGGCGGAGGCGGTGTTGTCCGCGTTGGCGGCGCAGTCCGGGGTGGCGGCGGTGGACCTGGACGCCCAGCCGTTGGACGCGACGCTCGCGAAGCTGATCCCCGTGAAGGTGGCGGAGGCGCACCGGGTGGTGCCGTTGCGGCTGGAGGGCCAGGGCCCTCGCGACACGGCGCTGGTGGTGGCCATCGCGGCGCCGGCGAGTCTGGCGGCGCTGGACGTGGTGAAGAGCGTGTCCGGCAAGGCGCGGGTGGTGCCCCTCTTGGCCACGGACGCGGCGCTGGGCCGGGCCATTGGCCGGCTGTACCGGGGTGAGCCGGCGACGCCGCAGCGCCGTCCGGGGATGGAGGGCTTCTCGCTGCCCGAGTGGGACGAGTCGCTGCCCCTGGTGGTGGGCACGTCCCTGGCGGAGCTGACGCAGATGGCGGCCCCGGAAGGAGAGGTCCAGGGCCTGCCGATGCTCGCGCCCCTGGAGCCCGCGCCGGTGCCGGTGCCGGCGGCGCGCGTGACGGTCCGCGAGCAGGTGCTGGTGTACGGCTGGGGCGCGGAGGCGGCCGCCGGGCTGGTGCGGGTGCTGGGCGACGCGGGCTTCACGGTGAAGGTGGCGAGCACCGGGGACGTGTGCACCGCGGTGGAGACGCAGGTGGTGGTGGCGCCGCTGCCCGCGATGGAGGTGCTGGCGCAGCGGCTGCGCGCGCAGGTGCTGGTGGCCGGCAAGGCCCCGGAGCGGGACCTGCCCCGGGCGCAGGCCGTGCACGCCCGGGGGTTCGTGGCGGCGCCGGTGGATCCGGAGCTGCTCCTCAGGGCGGTGCGGCGCCTGTCGCGCGGCTCCGACGAGGCGCGCCTCAAGCACGCGAGCTGAAGGACGCCGTCATCCGGAGGATCCGGATCCACGCCGGGTGCCGCGCGGATCCGGACCGACCCAAGACCCCGGTCCTCGCGGATCAAGGCACCGCGACGAGCCGGGGCAGTTCCTCCGACACGTCGGGAAGCCACAGCGAGCCCAGCTCCAGGGACACGGAAGGGAAGGGCTCGGCGCGCACCAGCGCGTCGTCCTCGTGGCTCGCGGTGAGGAGCCAGCCGCGCTTGAGGCGCTGGTAGATCTCCAGGGTGCGCGCGATCGGATCCACGAGCCACACGTAGGAGACCCCGGCGCGCGCGTACAAGGGCAGCTTGCGCGCGCGGTCCAGCGCGGTGGTGGCGGGGGTGAGCACCTCGCAGACCCAGTCCGGAACCAGGGTGAAGAAGGCGGCACCGGGCTCTGGCGGCGCGGCCACGCGTTCACGGCGCCACGCGGCCAGGTCGGGCACGAGGAGGTCCTCGCCCAGGTGCAGCTCCGGGGCGCGCAGGAAGCACCAACGGCCGTTGCCTCCGCGACGCTGGTCCAACCGCTCTCCCAACTCCACCCCCATCATGAAGGCCGCGCGCGCGGGCGCCACGGAAGGCCGAGGCGAGGCCACCAGCTCGCCATCGAGGATTTCACCCACCCAGCCCGACGGCAGCGCCGAGAGCAGGGAGTGGGAGGTGGGCTGAAGGTGCTGAAG
Organism: Corallococcus praedator; assembly: GCF_003612125.1. Lineage (GTDB taxonomy): Bacteria > Myxococcota > Myxococcia > Myxococcales > Myxococcaceae > Corallococcus > Corallococcus praedator. The sequence continues at coordinate 4,594 of NZ_RAWI01000248.1, read as the reverse complement.
TGCCGTCATGAATCCTCGGGGAGCGCCGGGTAACGCGAGGCATTCTAGGGAGGGGTCTGACATGCCGGCCGGCGCCCGGCGGGGGGCTATTTCCCGATGCAGAAGCGCTGGAAAAGGGTGTCCAGGAGTGCATCGGAAACGCTCGTTCCGGACACTTCTCCCAGCGCCTCCAGCGCGAGCCCGACCTCGCCGGAGAGGACCTCCAGGGTGGACACGCGCGACGCCTCCTCCGCGCGGCCCAGCGCCTCGGCGGTGCGACGCAGGGCATCCGCATGGCGCTCGGAGACGAGTGCCACCGCCGAGGGAGTGCCACCGCCCCACAGCCGCCCGAGCACGGAGGTCCGAAGCCCCTCCACGCCCTCGCCCGTGAGGCCACTGACGCGCGGCCTGCCGTGGGAGGGGAGGGACGTTCCGGATGCAGCGCCCGGACCCGGGAAGGACACGGACGTCGCGGACGCAGCGCGCGGACCCGGGAAGGGCAGGGACGCTTCACGCTCCTCATGCGCGGGAAACCCGGGCACGGACTCCCAGGGCGCGGACACGGGCGCCACGTCGCACTTCCCGGTGACGACGAACACGGGCGTGGCGCCAGCCTCGCGCACCCAGGAGGAGGCCTCCTCCCCGGAAGCCTCCGGCGGCAGCACGAGCACCGCCAGGTCCACCGCCGCGAGCAGGTCCCGCGTGCGCGCGATGCCCAGGGCCTCCACGCGTCCGGGGGCCTCACGCAGGCCGGCGGTGTCGTAGAGCGTCACGCCCAGCCCGTCCCATTCGACGCGGGCCTCCAGGGCATCGCGGGTGGTGCCGGGCTCCGCGTCCACGAGCGCGCGCTCCTCGCCCACCAGCCGGTTGAACAGCGTGGACTTGCCCGCGTTCACCGGGCCGTACAGGGCCACCCGCGCGCCCTGACGCACCAGTCGTCCCCGTCCCACCTCCGCGCGCAGGGCCTCCGCTTCGGAGCGCAGCGTCGCGACCCGGGGGCCCGCGTCCTCGTCCGCGCCCTCCGCCTCGTCGGGGAAGTTGAGGACCCCTTCCAGGTCGGCATGGAGCGCGCGCAGCGGTTCCTCCAGCGCGCGGATCCGCTCCGCCAGCGCTCCGGACAGCCCGGCGGCGGCGGCGCGCACGGCCGCCTCGGAGTCCGCGGCCACCAGGTCCGCGACCGCCTCCGCGCGGGTCAGGTCGATGCGGCCATTCAGGAACGCGCGCCGGGTGAACTCGCCGGGAAGGGCAGGGCGGACGCGGACATCCTCCAGCGTCCGCGCGAGCAGGAGCCGCAACAGGCGCGGACTGCCATGCGCCTGGAGCTCCACCACGTCCTCCCCGGTGAAGGACTGCGGCGCGCGGAAGTAGAGGAACAGGCCTTCATCCAGCACGCCGCCGGACGCGTCCACGAACGTGGCCAGGTACGCATGGCGCGGCGTGGGCACCTCGGGGACTCCAGGTGCGAGCGCACGGCCCACCTCCAGCGCGGCCGGCCCGGACAACCGGAGGATGCCCACCGCTCCCGCGGCGGGCGCGGTGGCGAGGGCGACGATGGTGGCGGAAGGAGGCGTCATGGCGGGGCAGGGGAGGGCACCGGACGCGGGCGTCCTTGCCCCCAAAGAATCAGGGACCGTCGGCGCCCGGGGACCGTCCAAGGACAGGAGGCACGACACCTTCGCCATGGACTCGCGCCGGAGTCCAGGAGCGAGCGTCGCGTGGGCCAGCTCCAGGCAGGCGTCCTTCGCCACGGAGCCATCGCCCCCGTGGAGCACGCCCACCCACGACAGAGGCTTCAACACAGGCCCCCTCATCCGCATCGGGAAGGCCCCCATCGTCGGGCGGGGGACTCACACGGGCCGCGCCCCACCCGACCGGCACCGCGACGGCAGCGCCTCAACGACCGCGGAACTACCGGGGACCCTGCGGCGGGGTGGAGCCCCGGGCCGCGCGCTCCACGTCATCGCGGTGTGCCTCGATGTACTTCTCCACCTCGGCGTCTTCGACCTGCAGGTCGCGCAGCACGCCCGGATAGACGAAGCGGAAGGCAGGGGACTCCTCGTCCCCGCGCAGGCGGAAGCTCATCTTCAGCACCGCCGCGCCGTACAGCTTGTCTTTCAAACCCTTCGACTTACCCATTCGCTCCTCTTGCTCCCAGACGCCCGCCGGCGGCATGGACGGGCCCTTGTCCGGGCGCCCGCTCAGGCGTCGAGGTCGTCTTCGTCATCGTCCGGCAGCATGCTCCGCTTGGGCATCGGTGCGGGCTTCGCCGGAGTGAACACCACGCGTCGGTTGCGGCCTTCACCTTCCGCCGCCACCTTCACACCACCTACTCCTTCTACTGCCCTGAGGACGCGCGCGCGGTCCTCCGTCTTCATCGCGGCGAACGCATAGAAGCGCCCCAGGCTGGCGGACTTCTCGGCGAGCTTGCGGACGGCCTCCCGCAGCACCGCATCCTCCTCGCACTGCACCGAGCGCTCGTCCGCCTCCGCGCCCTTCGACTGCGCCGGCTGAGCGGCCGCGGCCTTCGGGGCCTGGGGCGCGGGCTGCGCACCCCGGGCCGGCCGGGCAGGCTGCGCGGCCGGAGCGGCGTTCCGGGCGGGCTGCGTGGCCGGAGCGGCGGCCGCCACCTGGGCCACGGTCGCCGTCGGAGCAGGGGCCTGCGCCGGAGCCGCCTCGCGACGGGGGCGGGGTTCCGGATGGCCCCCCGCGCCGAGCATCACCCAGCGGCGTTCGACGCCGGGGCGGTGGAGCATCTTGTTGAGCAGGAACTGGAGCGAATCCAGCACCTGGCTGCGCTTGCCGGCTTCCACGCCCGGAGGCGGACCGGACTCGAAGTGGAGCGCCACGGACAGGCTGCCGTCGGCGGCGTCCTGCAGGTCCAGCCGGGCCGGGAAGCCCATCAGCCCGAGGATGTCGGTGAGCAGCCGCTCCACCCGGGGGCGGAAGTCCGCCCCGCCCGCCCCAGCCTGCGTTCCCTGCGGCCCGCTCACTTGCGCTTGCCTCCCCCGGCGGTGACCACCGCCGGTGTCCCGCCGCCCGTCTGGCCCTTCTTGCGGTCCAGCCACTTGCGCAGGCCGTACTGCTGCCCGATGGAGAGCACGTTGTTCGTGAAGATGTAGAGCGACAGACCGGCGGGGTACTGGAGCAGCGTGAAGGTGAAGATGATGGGCATCACCCAGGTCATCATCTTCGCCTGCGCCGCGTCCATCATCTGCGGCTGCATCTTCTGCGTGATGATCATCGACACGCCCAGCGCCAGCGGCAGCAGGTACGTGGGGTCCTTGTACGTGAGGTCCCGCCAGATGGGCCCGACGAACGGCTCACCGTAGATTTCGAAGCTGTTGCGCAGCGACGTGAACAGCGCGATCCACACCGGCATCTGGATGAGCAGCGGCAGACAGCCGCCCAGGGGGTTCACCTTCGCCTCTTGGTACAGCTTCATGATCTCCAGGTTCTGGCGTTCCTTGTCGTCCGCGAACTTCTTGCGGATCTCATCCATCTTGGGCTGCAGCACCTTCACCGCCTCCATGCTGACCATGGAGCGGTAGGTGAGCGGCAGGAGCGCCAGCTTCACCACCACGGTGAGCAGGATGATGGCGACGCCCCAGTTCCCCACGATGCCGTGGAAGAACCGCATGATGGAGAGCAGCAGCTTGCAGACCACCGCCCAGATGCCGAAGTCGACCGTGTCCTCCAGCATCGGGTGGTACGTCGTCGCGGGCAGGTTGGCCACCGCGCGCAGCTCCGCGCCGGGCGCCGGGCGCAGCAGTTCCGGATCCTTGGGGCCCAGGTAGCCGCCGAAGCGGAACGTGGTCGTCTGGCCGGGGGCGACGTTGAGCGGGAAGGCCGCCGCCACTTCGCGCTCGGTGGGCGTGGCGGTGAGCGTGCAGTGGCCGGCGAGGGGCCCGTCCAGCGGGTAGAGCGCGGACAGGAAGTACTGCTGGTCGATGCCGAAGAAGGAGACCTGCCCGCGCGTGTCTTCCGGCGGCTTGTCGCCCGGGGACATCTTGTGGAGCTCATCCCCCACCCAGCACGCGGAGCGGCTCAGGTTGCCCACGCCGCCGAAGAAGGACGGCGCGTGTTCGAACTCCGGGTCGATGGCGCGGCTGTAGTGCAGCTTCAGCTCGCCCGACTGCGCCTGCGCGGAGGTGTTGCGCACCTGGAGGGTGTAGGCGAACTCGAAGCCGTCGCGCGGCCACAGCACCGTCTTGGTGATTTCCCACGGGCCCTGCCGGCCGGTGAAGACGACGGTGCCGCCGTTGTCGGTGGGGTTCTCCTGCACCGCGTAGCGGGTGTTCGCCGCGAGCGGCGCGCCGCCTTCGATGGTCACCGCGAGCGGCAGGGGCTGACCGGCCACCGGGTGCGCCACGTTCATCTGCGGCGGCGGGGGGATCTCCTTGCCGAAGAGCAGCGCGAAGCCCTCCTTCACGGAGAGCGACTGCTGCTCGCGCATCTTCACGCCCTGGAGCACGGCGGAGGTGAGGCCGGCGCCCTCGGAGGAGAAGGTGTACTTGACCTCCGGACGGGCGACGTCGGTGGTGCGCACGGGGGGCGGAGGGGTTTCGCCCGGGGTGCCCGCGGCGTCACCGGTCGGCGCCACCGGCGGCGGCACGGC